>CANFFZ010000001.1 GCA_947446155.1 Chloroflexota bacterium
GGAGGCTCAATGGCCGTCGTAAATGCGTACTGCGTGAAGTGCAAAGAAAAGCGCGACATGAACAACGCCGAGAACACCACCATGAAGAACGGCAAGCCCGCCGTGAAGGGCGTCTGCCCCGTCTGCGGCACCGGCATGTTCAAGATCGGTGGCGTCGTCCCCGCCTAGGCGGGGCGCACGGCTCGACCGCGCCCCGGCACCGCCGAGGCGCACACCCGCCCTCATCTCTTCCGGATTCCGTTCTCTCGAGCGAGCGGCCCCCGGAAGGTGAGGGCGATTCCGTGCCCCGCGGCACGGCACTCACTACGTGCGGTCCCGAGGTCGCGCGCACCTCCAACACCCAGGTGGCGCACGTCTAGAAAACAAACCCTTTCGCGGCGGACATCACCGCGAATCTGCGGCTAGAAAGCATCTGTGTTCTAGCGCCCGCCCTCGATCGGCGCCCGCAGACTCCATGTTTTACGTGAAACATATGTTCTTATCCTTCACGCTGTTTTTTTCGTGGTGGGGCGTCTGCGAAAAAACCTCGGGCGTCACGACGCAGAGACACCTACTCCAACCAATCGATCTGTAGCGGACGCAGCGCTCGACCTATCCTGTTCTCGCACCGAAAGGAGCCTGCCATGCAGGTTCTGCTCTCCTCCCCCAACATCACCTGTGAGCACTGCATCGAAACCATCCGAGGCGTTGTAGACGCCGTCGAGGGTGCGCACCTCATCTCCGGAGACCCCGACGCCCGCAGCTACATCGTTGACCTCGCCTCCGGCGCGCTCCTCGACACCGTCGCCACACGCCTCGCCGCCGCTGACTACCCCCTCGGCGACGTCTCCACCGAGGCCGCGCACCACGCAGGCACCTTCACCCCCGACTGGCGCCCCTCCGACTGGCGCATCGTGAAAACCGACGCCGGCGCGAACGTGAACTACGACTGCTACTGCGGTTGCGATGCCGGCTTCGCGCTCGACCGCGCCCAGGCTGACCAGCCCCTCGAATCGTGCTGCTGCGGCAACCAGATCCTCGTCGGCACGGACGCCGGCGCCCGCATCACCTCGAAACTCGACGGGTCTGCGGGCTACCGAGTCGACGTACAGCAGGTGACGATGCCATGGGGCCAGCCGCTAGAGGTCGCCCTGGCCATCCCACTCGGGGGATAGCCCTCGACTACTCCGCGCTGAGCCCGATCTCCCGCAGGAACGCCGCGCTCGACGGCTCCCGGCCGAGGAACGACCGCACGAGGTCGGCGCCGTCCAGCGTCCCCCCGGCCTCGAGGATCGTGCGCCGGTAGTCGAGCCCCGCCGCCGCCTCGACCTCCGGCCCGCCCTCGAACCGCCCGTACATGTCGTCACCGAAGACCTGCGACCACAGGTAGCCGTAGTAGCCCGCGTCGTAGCCGAACAGGTGCCCGAAGCCGGCCTGGAAGTGCGTCCCGGCGGGGAACGGGAAACCCGTGATCCCGTGGAGCGCTTCCGCGAGCGCATCTGTGTCCTTAGAGGCCCCAGCGTCGTGGTAGGCGAGGTCCAGGCGCGCGAAGAAGATCTGGCGCAGGTAGTGGAGGCCGCTGCCGACGTTCTTCGCGGCCACTATCTGCGCCAGCAGCGCCTCCGGCAGTGGCTCGCCCGTCGTCACGTGCCGCGTGAACCCCCGTAGCACCGAGGGCTCCCACGTCCAGTGCTCCAGCATCTGCGAGGGCGCCTCGACGAAGTCGCGCTCCACGTTCGTCCCGGCGAAGCGGTTGTACGGCGAGCGCGTCATCACCTGGTGCAGGATGTGCCCGAACTCGTGGAAGAGCGTCTCCACCTCGGAGTGCCGTAGCAGGCTCGGCGACTCCGCCGAGGGCTTGGTAAAGTTGGCGACGATCGCCGCCGCGGTCGGCCCATACTTGTGGGGCCCAGTCGTGCCGTCCGCGAGCGTGCGCCCGGGCCGCAGCATGAACGCCGCGGCGTGTCCGTACTTGTCCGGCCTCGGGTGCAGGTCCATGTAGAAATGCCCGATGTATGCGCTCTCTGAGCCTTCGAGGGCATCGACGACTGCATACAGCCGCACGTCCTCGTGCCACGCCAGCGTCTCCGCCACCGGGACGAAGCGGACGCCCACGAGTCGCTGGTAGACCTCGAACAGGCCATCGAGGACGGCATCCATCGGGAAGTACTCGGCGACGGCGAACTGGTCGACCTGGTAGCGCTCTCGCATGACGCGCTGTTGGTAGTACCGCCAGTCCCAGATTTCGAGGCGTGCGTGCGGGTCCTCGAGGTGGCGGCGCTTCTCCGCCTGCAACTCCTCGATGTCCCGCTCCGCCTTCACCCGCACCTGCCGCTCGAGGTCCACGAGGAAGTCGAGCGCGGTCTCCGGCGTCTTCACCATCTTCGTCTCGATCACGTAGGCGTCCCACGAGGGGTAACCCAGCGTCTCCGCGATCTCGTGGCGGATTCCGATCGCTTCGGCGAGCAGGGGGAGGTTGATGTCGGCAGCGCGGTTGTGGTTCTTCAGGAAGAGTTCCCGCCGTAGCGATTCGTCCTCAGCGGCCTCCAGGAACGGGTAGAACTCGGGGTAGTCGAGCGAGACGCGGTAGCGAGGCCCCTCGGGGGTCTCGACGGTCTGCAGCCGGTCGATATACGTGTTCGGCAGCCCGCGCAGGTCCTCCAGCTGGAGCAGCAACGCGTCCTCGAACTCATCGATGTTGCGGCGGAACTCCACGCCCAGCCGCACGAGGCGCTCCTTCAGCGTCTGCACCCGCCCTCGGCGTGGGGCGTCCAGATCGAAGCCGTTGCGACGCGTGTCCCGCAGCGTGTGCGCCAGCAGCCGCGCGTCGACGCCCTCGAGGGCGCGCGCCTCGTCGGTCGCCGCGTACGCGCGCACGGCGGCAGCGATGTCCTCGCGGAAGCCCACCGTGGTGCCGTACGTGTCGAGCCGCTGCTCCGCCTCGAGCGCCACGTCGCGCAGCGTGGCGTCCGCCGCGACGTAGGTGAGGAAGCCGTGCTCTCCGCTCGCCAGCGCCAGCAGACTTGCCACCTCGTCGAGCGGCGCGACCGTGTTGGCGAACGTCCGCGCACCCTCGATCCGCGCGACGCCATCGAGGATCGCGTCGCAGCGCGCGATGGCTTCCTCGGTGCCTGCGCGGATGCGCTCGGGTGTCGCGAGCGTGAAGTCGAAGGGTGGCGTCGAGGCAAGGTCGGCGGAGCGGTCTGGCATGCCTCGAATCATACGGGTGGAAAATGAAGCGGCTAGATCGCCTCGTCGGGGTGCTGACGGGGGAGGCCGCTCAGGGCGAACGCGGCCTCGACGAGGTCAGTGGCGCCCTCGATCTCCGACTCGATCGTCAGGAACTCCGTGTCGTGGTGGACCAGTTTGTAGCGTGAGTTGCCGAGGTACTCGACCTTCTCGATGCGCTGGAGGTCCCGCCATGCCACCTCGTGGATCGGCTGGCCCAGGTGGAGCGCGGTGACGCCCTCGACCGTGAGCACGATCGCAGTGGCGGTGCCACGCCAGGTCAGCAGCACGATGGGCACCATCAGCAGCGTGACCACTGCGGCGAAGAGCCCGAACCCCTTCGCCTCAGTCAGGTCGAGCGCGAATCCGAGCCCCAGCGCCACGACCGTGACGAGCAGCGGCAGCGCGAACGAGGCGTTCTGCCACCAGCGGTTGGGGTTGGCGAACACCCGCACGACCTGGTGCATGGTCGCCACGGCGCGTGCGTCCGAGGCGTGGAGGTCGGGCAGGGGGTGCTCGTCGGTCATGGGCGGAATCATCGCTCGGCGTGGCGCGTAAGACGAGCCTGCGCCCCCACGCTGACGCAGGGGATAGGATCGAGGGGCGTGGGGAGCCCTCGATGCCTGACCAGCCAGCCCGATCCGCCCTCCGACTGAGCGTCCTCGACCAGGCGCCGATCCGTGAGGGCGGCACTGCTGCGCAGGCGCTGCGTGAGTCGATCCTGCTCGCCCAGGCCGTCGAGCGCTTCGGGTACTCCCGCTTCTGGCTCGCGGAGCACCACGCGAGCGGTGGCCTCGCCTGCGCCGCCCCCGAGGTCGTCATCCCCGCCGTCGCCGCGCAGACCTCGACCATCCGGGTGGGGTCGGGCGGCGTGATGCTGTCGCATTACGCGCCGCTGAAGGTCGCCGAGCAGTTCCGCGCGCTGGAAGCGCTGTTCCCCGGCCGCATCGACCTCGGCATCGGCCGCGCGCCGGGTAGCAGCATGCAGACGAAGCAAGCGCTGGAGCACGGCCCCGGCACCCTCCCGCTGGAGGCGTTTCCCGACCAGGTCGAGGACCTCCTCGGCTACCTCGACGATGCGCTGCCCGCGGACCATCCGTTCTTCGGCATCCACGCGAGCCCGATGATCGACGGGACACCCGAGGTCTGGTGCCTCGGTTCCTCGCTGGACGGGGCGGCGATCGCCGCCGACCTCGGGCTGCCGTACTGCTTCGCGCAGTTCATCGCGCCCGAACTCGGCCCACGCGCGGTCGCGCTCTACAAGACGCGCTTCAAGCCCTCGAAGTGGGCGGCAGAGCCGCGCGTCTCCATCGGCGTGTCGGGCCTCTGCGCAGCCACCGACGAGGAGGCCGAGCGCCTCGCCCTCAGCCGCTACGTGTGGCGCTTCCGTCGCGGCGCCGTGCCCTCGCCCGCGACCGCTGCCGCATTCGAGATGACCCAGCCCGAGCGAGACTACGTCGCCTTCTCGATGTCGAAGGCGGCCGTCGGGTCGCCCTCGACCGTGCGAGCACGCCTCGAGTCGCTCGCGGACGAGTTCGGTGCGGAGGAGATCGTGCTGCTCACGATCACCTTCGACTTCGCTGACCGCGTCCGCTCCTACGAACTCGTCGCACGTGAATTCGGCCTCTTCGAGTAGGGAGCCATCGATGGTTGGTCGCAAGATCCAGAAGACCGAGGACGACTACATCAGCGAGGCGATGCACGAGCTGCCCTATGGCATCTACGTCATCGGCTCCACGCGTGACGGCAAGCCGAACGGGATGATCGCCGACTGGGTGATGCAGGTCTCGTTCAGCCCGCGTCTCGTCCTCGCCGCCTTCGAGCGCGACTCCTCTTCCCTCGCCCGCATCCGTGAGAACGGCTTCTACACCGTGAACCTGCTCCCGCAGAAGGACGGCCTGCTCATCGCCCAGCGCTTCGTCCAGCCCTCAAACGCCGCCAAGGTGCGAGGCCGCAGCGACGAGGCAGCCGCGCAGCAGCACGACAAACTCGCGGGCACCGACTACCGGCTCTCCGAGCGCGCCCCCGGCTGCCCCATCCTCGACGACGCCATCGCCTACCTCGAGTGCGCCGCTGAGCAGTTCATCGAGGCCGGCGACCACATCGTGGTCACCGCGCGCGTCCTCTACGGCGAAGTCCAGCACAGCGGCGACCCGCTCACCTCGACGTACACCGGGTGGTCGTACTCGGGGTAGGTGGCATGAGGACGGCCGCCCTCACGTTCCTCGGCGGGTGCCTGCTCGCGCTCGGGATCACGGCCATCGCGCTGAGGGAGCCCTCGGCGTTTCGAGGTGAGGTCCCGGGCCCAGCGTGCATCGTGCCGGTCGTTCACCCCGCGCCTCTACGGGCCACGGAAGTGCCCGCGCCGACGATCCCGTCCACGCCATGCACGCCGCCATTCGAGATCGTCGCGAGCAACCTGCCGGCGGTCCTCGGCGCTGCTCCCGGCCAGGGCAGCGTGACGGTGCGCGTCGCGCCGCTGCCCGAGGGCGAACACGCCTTCGAGGTGGTGGTGCCCGTGGATATTGGGTTCGCAGGCGGCTCACTCGCTCCCAGCGGGCCTCGCATCACCGGCTTCGTGGCCGGACGCGCCCGTCCCACGTGGGGGCAGGAACCACCACCGTGAATGTCACGGTGGTGGTTCCTGCCGCGAGCGCCCCGGTCGAGGTTGATGGCATCCCTCGGGGCTCACGTTGGGACGCCGTCATCGCGGTGCCACGCCTCGGGCCGCCGGTGGTGAAGGGGAGATCGACGCAGGGCGGGCGCGTGTTTCGCATCGACACGAACCAGCGTCCGCCGTGTGTGACCACTCCTTGACGACGCTCCCGCTCCCCTACGCCTGCTCCAACCGCACGAGGCGTCCCCCCGCCACCACAGCCCGCACGCGCGCCAACGCGCCGAGGTCACGCGTTGGGTCGCCCTCTACCACGAGCAGGTCGGCGCGCTGGCCGGGGGCGATGGTGCCGCGGTCGGGGAGGCGCAGCAGGCGGGCGCTTGTGCTCGTCGCGAGGCGCAGCACCTCGATGGTGGTCTGGGCGGTCATCGCCTGCATCGTACGGAGCGCACGCACGAGGTCGTCGTGAGGCAGGCCGGGGATGCCGCAGTCGGTGCTCATGAAGATGTCGCACCCGGCCTCGAACAGCGCGCGCACGAGGTCGGCGCGCTGGGGGAAGCGGTCGGGCTGGTCGATCAGCCGTCCGGAGATCGTCGGCGAGACCAGGATGCCCTTCCGCGCGATCTCCGCGATGACGCCGAGGTCTTTCACGCTCCCCGCCGCCGTCTGGAACGAGCAGTGTTCGAGGACGTCCACGCCCGCCTCCACCGCCACCTCGATGCCGGCGACGCCGTGGGCGTGCGCGGCCACGCGACGGTCGAGGCGGTGGGCCTCGTCGATGATCGCGCGCAGTTCGGCGACGGAGTACTGCGCGGCGAAGGGGTTGGAGCCCGGCGTCATGTTGCCGCCCGAGGCCATCACCTTGATCCAGTCGACCCCGGCCTTCACCCGCTCGCGTACGGCCACGCGCACGCCGAGTTCCCCGTTCGCCTCGCCGCCAATGAACCAGCAGTGGCCGCCAGTGGTCGTCACCGGCGCGCCTGCCACCAGTAGGTCCGGGCCGGTCACGAGGCCGCCTCGGATCGCCTCGCGGAGTGCGACAGCGAGGTCGGTCGGTGCGCCGAGGTCACGGACGGTGGTGATCCCGGCCCGCAGTGCCACCATCGCGTGGCCCTGCATCCGCAGCAGCATCCGGGCGGGGGTGTCGCCGTCGTAGACCGTGCGCCAGTCCGGCTGCGCGTTGAACGCGAGGTGCGTGTGCCCCTCGATCAGTCCGGGCAGCACCGTGCAGCCCGAGACATCGAGGACGCGCGCGCCCTCGGCCGCCTCACTCGTGACCACGCCACCGTCGACGTGGACGTCTCCGGCAGCCGAGGCGCTGTCGAGCCCGTCCCAGACGCGCCCGCCCGCAAGCGTAAGTGCAGCCATCGCTACCGCGAGGACGCGATGTAGATCGCGGTCACGATGAAGATCGAGGCGATGCCTGCCAGCACCATGAACAGTCGTGGGCTTTCCATCAGCGTGCTCCTGCCGTGACCCGCGCCCCGAGATGCTGCGCGAGGAAGGCCCGTGCCTCCTCGACCAGCGCGGCGGGCGAGTCTGCGTGATTGCTGTCGAACCAGTGGAGTGACTTCGGCTCGGCGAAGGCCGCCTGCAGCCGCTGGCCGCCTTCGGGGGTCACGAGCGTGTCCTTCAGGCCGTTCGCGATGAACTTCGGGATGTGGGAGGTGAGTGGCGCGAAGGTGATCGGATCGGTGAGGTCGAAGATCCGCTGCTCCTCCTCGGCGAGGTCAGCGAACGGTGTGCCCTCGATGACGAACCGCGAGTAGGCGGCGGTGCCCCCGACAAACAGTGAGGCCGCCTTGATCCGGTGATCGAGCGCGATTAGCGCTACGCCGAGGCGGCAGCCCATCGAGACGCCGTGGTAACCGATCGCGTCACCGCGCACCTCGGGCCGCGTCAGCAGATAGTCGACCGTGCGCATGAGGTCCTGCACGCCTTGGATGCGGGCATCGCGAGTGCGGTACATGAGGTCGGGACGGGTGGGCGTGAGGCGGCCACGGTTGTCCGCGCCCTCGCGCGACCCGAAACCGTAGGCGTCCACGGTGACCGCGACGAAGCCCGCCTTCGCCCAGCGCACTGCGAGCGGTTCCGGGACAGCGGGTGTCGGCGTCATCATCGTGTGGCGGCCGGAGGCCGTCGAGCCGTGCTGTATGATCACCGCCGGATGCGGCCCACCCTCCGAGGGCATCGTCAGTGTGGCGACAACGCGCTCATCGTGCGTGGAGGTGAAGGTGACGCGCTCGCGGCGCAGGCCGGGGACGGCCTGGCGTGTCGCCGGGTTGGTGACCGGGTCGACTTCGCTGGTGGGTACCAGTGGCAGCGTGCGGTCGTAGGCGTAGAGGTGGCGCAGCAACGCCTCGTCGATGGCCATCGTGGGCCTCCTTGTCCGTGCAGAACGTCCTCGACCGCCGCGCGTCCGAGGCGCGCGCACCATACCGCAGCCAGCATCCTGACGAAGCCTGCGTGCCCCGGTGTGCCAGATCGGCGTTGACACCACTCGGGTGCCGCCGGGGGATGGGTTCCCGCCTCGATCTGTGCCCACGGGCATGCCGAACCGACTCCGGGTTCAACGGACGTGTTTACGTTCGCGTTGCATCATGGGCGGGGTGAACTGCTGGCGCGGGTGTGACCCGCGAAACGCACCCGGAGTGGTGCTGATCGGAAGGCACAACATGGTTCGCGCTGCTTCCGCCCCCGCGATCGTTGTGAAGGGGCTGACGAAGACATTCGGCAAAGTCGAGGCGCTGCGAGGCGTCGACCTGGAGGTCGAGCGCGGTGTCGTGTTCGGCCTGCTCGGGCCCAACGGCGCCGGCAAGTCCACGCTCGTCCGCATCCTCACCACGCTTCAGCAGCCGACCTCCGGCTCTGCGACCGTCGTGGGCATCGATGTCGTGCGTGATGGTGCGCGGCTGCGCCGGTCGATCGGCGTCGCTGGCCAGCAGGTGGCGGTGGACGACCAACTCACCGGCCTCGAGAACCTCGAGGTCGTGGGGCGATTCCATCACCTCAGCAAAGAGGAGTCGAAGAAGCGGGCTCGGTCGCTGATCGAGCGGTTCGACCTCGAGGATGCGGCCGGCCGTCGGGCGAGCACGTACTCCGGCGGCATGCGCCGTCGCCTCGATGTCGCGGCGAGCCTCGTCGGTGACCCCGAGGTGCTGTTCCTGGACGAGCCGACGACCGGCCTCGACCCGCGCAGTCGCCTCAGTGTCTGGGTGGCGATCGAGGAACTCGCGCGCGGCGGGACGACAGTGCTGCTGACGACGCAATACCTGGAGGAGGCGGACCGCCTCGCCTCGCAGATCGCCGTCGTGGATCACGGCCTCGTGATCGCACAGGGCACCGCGACCGAACTGAAGGAGCGCGTGGGCGGCAGCGTCCTCGTGGTCCAACTCTCCGACCACAACCGTCTGGAGGACGCCCGGGTCGTCCTGAGCCGGTACGGGACGAATCCCAAGGTTGACCCCTTCACGCAGGAGGTGAGCGTGCCAATGTCGGCGGGCGCAGGCGCGATCGCCGAGGTCGTGCGTGCGCTCGACACCGGCGGGATCACCCTCTCCAACTTGACGTTCCACCAGCCGAGCCTCGACGACGTGTTCTTCGCCCTCACCGGGCACGCGAGCGAAGTGGCAGTCGCCGAGGCGACCGGGAAGAGCAAGAAATGACCTCCAGTACGACAACGCCCAGTCTCACCACGCCCAGTCTGATGACCCGCTTCCGCTGGGGATTGAGCGACACCATGGTGATGGTGGGGCGCAACCTGCTCCGCTACGTGCGCCTGCCCGAGAACATCGTGAACGTGACGGTGTCCCCGATCATGTTCTTGCTGCTGTTCACGTACGTCCTCGGCGGCGCGATCCGGACGAGTACGCCGGACTACATCACCTTCGTACTGCCGGGCATCCTCGTGCAGACGTTGCTGTTCGGCGGCTTCGGCACCGCGCTGGGTCTCGCCCAGGACGTGCAGAGCGGGCTGTTCGACCGCTATCGGTCGCTGCCGATGTCGCGTTCAGCGGTCATCGTGGGGCGGCTCGTGGCTGACCTGCTCTCCAACATCTTCGTGGCGGTGCTGATGATCGGCATCGGGATGCTGATCGGCTTCCGCTTCGGCGGTAGTTTCCTTGAGTCCATAGGGTCGCCGGCGATCGGCATCCTGTTCGCGTTGCCGGCAGCGGCGATCTTCGCCGCGGTCGGTCTGACCGTGCGGAGCGTCGAGGCGGTCAACGTGATCGGCTTCACGCTCATCTTCCCGATCACCTTCGTGTCGTCCGCCTTCGTCCCGGTCGAATCGATGCCGAGCTGGCTGCAGCCGGTCGCCGAGGCGAACCCGTTCTCGCTGGCTGTGAACGCCTCGCGCTCGCTCGCGCTGGGCGAGGACCCCGGCAGCAGTCTGGGTGGCGTCCTGATCTGGGTGGCGATACTCACGGCGATCGGCGTGCCGATGGCCGTGCGGGCCTACAGCCGCCGCAGTTAGGCGATCGAGGCTCACCAATACCGAGGGCGCCCACGGGGGCGCCCTTGTCGATCTCGCTGGAGTGCCGGGCTACCAGAAGCCCGCTTTGAACTTCTCTTCCCCGTGGGCATAGCCCTTCGGGCCGGCCTTCTGGACACGCACCATGTGCTTGCCGCACAGCAAGATGGTCAGTCGCGACCGATCCTCAGGATCGGTCGTCCATGACGACACCGCGAGTTCGCGGAGCGGGGTGGCGGTGCAGAAGGCGCAACGGGCGGTTGACATGACTCGATGGTAGCCTCAGGGCTTAGCGGCGTCAGTCGCGACCTAACCACCTGACCGGAGCCCTCATGAGCGTGAGCAACGACACGACATTCTACGTCGTCGCCTCGATCGCGGTCCTGCTGGTCGGGATCGGGAAGGGCGGCTTCGGGGGCGGGCTGGGGTCGGTGGGCGTGCCGGTCATGGCCCTCGCCATCTCCCCGACCCAGGCGGCCGCGATTCTCCTGCCGGTGCTGTGCCTGATGGACCTCGTCGGCATCATTACCTACCGGAAGCGGTTCGACCGCCGCATGATGCGGATGCTGTTCCCCGGCGCCGTCCTCGGCATCACGCTGGGGGCGGCCACCTTCGCCATTACCTCAGATCAGGTCGTGGGCCTGATCGTGGGGCTGCTGGCGGTCGGGTTCACGCTCGACCGGTGGCTCGGGCCACGATTCCGCCGCATCGAGCCGGTGGCGACACAGCCGGGGCCGGTGAAGGCGGCATTCTGGTCCAGCGTCGCTGGATACACCTCGTTCGTCGCGCACGCGGGCGGTCCGCCGCTCAACGTGCTGCTGCTGCCGCAGCGCCTCGATAAGAGTGTGTACGTGGGGACGACGGTGATGTTCTTCGCGTTGGCGAACTACGTGAAGTTGATCCCGTACGCGATCATCGGCCAGTTCGACGGATCGAACCTCGGGACGTCGCTCCTGCTGGCGCCGCTGGCGCCGGTGGGGTTCGGGCTGGGGTACGTGCTCAACCAGCGGGTCAACGAGGTGGTGTTCTACCGCCTCGCCTACAGCGCGCTGTTTCTGACGGGCCTGAAGTTGTTGTGGGATGGGCGCTCGGCCCTCGGTCTGTGACCGGAGCCTGGAGGTTCGCCCGGACGGTGAGTGCCTAGCGGCGCTTGGCGGCGGAGCGGAGAACCCAGCCCCCGCCGGAGGAGTTCGAGAACTGCTTCTCGGCTCCGCAGTTCTTACAGGTGCCAACGCTGGTGAGTCCACCCGGCGCGGGCAGCATCCAGTGGTGCCCGGTGCAGGACGCGGTGACGCTGGACTCGCTCACGTGGAACCTCCCCCGCCATGGCCGCCTCAAAATCCCCATACCGAGGCGACTCGCGCACCATATCAGATTCGCAATACCCCCGTAACAAATACGTGAGGGTCAGGGGGCGCGCCCGGATGAGCCGGGCGCCCTCAAATCTGCTGGGGCGACCGCCCCGAGGGCTAGGTTGCGAGGACGGCGAGCGTCCCGGCCACGCACAGCAGCGTGCCGATGCCGATCCGCCCCGTCGGCCGCTCGCGCAGCACGAACATCGAAAGCGGCAGCGCGAGGAGCGGCGAGATGGAGTTCAGGATCACCGCACGCGCCGCGCCCGCCTCCGCCACCGAGAAGATGTAAAGCACCGAGCCCATCCCGGTCCCCACTACGCCCACGGCGCAGATCAGCGCGAGGTCGCGCCCTCGAGGCAGCCGCCCGAAGACCGCCCCTCGTGTCGCTGCGGACATCACGAGGCCAATCGCGAGGCCGCCGGCCGGGATCCGCACAAATCCTGCGGCTGCGGCGCCGAGGTCGCCTCGACCGCCTGCGAGCACGAGGGTGGCGACCGTCCATGCCGTCGCCACCGCGCAGATCGCGAGCACGGCACCAGGGGTGCTCCACGAGGGGGTGACGGTGCCGTCGGTGGCGGCCGCGAGTGCCTCGATGGCGCGCGCCGAGACGGTCTCCGCGGACTGCGCCACGATGAACCAGGTGCCCGCGATCACGAGCGCCCCGCCCAGGATGAGGCCCCACGAGAACGGTTCGTCCAGGAGCCAGATGCCGCCGGCGGCGGAGAGCGCGACCCACAGCGCGGTGGTGGGCGGTGCCATCCGCTGCACCCCGATCCGCCCCATCGCTCGGATGTATGCGGTGTCGCCGATGCCGTAGCCGACGAGTCCGCTCGCCACCATCGCGAACAGCACGAGCCATGAGGCCTCCCGCAGTTCGGAGACCGATCCCGTCACGAGGACGAGTACGAGCAAGAACGGTGTGGCTGCCAGCAGGCGGAGCGACGAGAGGACCGGCGCCTCATAGCGCCCACCGAGGCACGCGAGCACCACGCTCGTGCCCGCCCAGGTCACGGCAGAAGCCAGCGCAGCCGCCTCGCCCATTTCGTGTGCCCCTCGGAAGTATCATCCGCGCGGAAGCGTCGAGGGGCTAGCCGCGCTGCTGCTGCACCGGCTCCCACGCCACGATGCCGAAGAAGCCGCGCGCCTGAGGCAGGCGCACGCCACCCGGCACGCTCCACCACTGTTCGACGAGCGCCCGCGCCTGCCGATCTTTTTCGGAGTCCGCCGTGAGCCACAGCAGGCGCCGCGCGAACGTCGCCGCGTCATCCAGCGAGGTGACCTCGGCCGGCTCACCGGAGACGGTGGTGACTTCGAAGCGCCGGTTCCGTGCCGACAGCAGCGCGACAAACTCGCGCAGGCCGGGGAGCGGTGCGAACGGCTCGCCGTGGACTGCCTCGAACAGTGGGGCGAGGTGTGCACCTCT
Source organism: Chloroflexota bacterium (assembly GCA_947446155.1). The sequence goes on from CANFFZ010000001.1 coordinate 13,071, forward strand.
CGGCTGGTCCGCGAGGATCGCAATGCACGTTCGACGCGAGTGCGCCTCCATCGCGTCGAGGAACGGGACGATCTCGCGGACGTCGTAGATCGAGTGCGCGGCGAACGAGACATCGACGTCACCGGCCCAGGCGAGGCTGGGCCAGTACAGGTCGCGCACCTCGATGTTCGGGCGGGCGCCTGACCGGATCGCGTCACGCAGGACGTCACGCATCGCCTCGGATGGCTCGACGGCGATCACACGTGCCACGTGCTCGCTCAGCGGGAGTGCGAAGCGCCCGCCCCCAGCGCCGATGTCGAGCCAGGTGTCGCCTGGCTCCGCGTGCGTCAGAAGCGGCGGTAATTCGATCGACGGCCGTGCCCCCGGTCGGAAGCGAGGTGCGATCGAGCCATAGAAGTCGCCCGCAGGTTCTGGTTCGCGCACGCGTGCGACCTGCTCCGCGTCCGCGTCCACCATCGCCGCCCACGCCGCGACGGCAGCGGCCTCCGAGGGACGAAGCGCTTCGCCTGCCACGCTAGGAGAGCGCTGCCTCGACCTGGTCGATGTGGTTGTTGTCGTGGCCGGGCCCGCCGCGCAGCATCATGTCGCTCGCGGGCATCTCGCCCGGGCGGATGCCCATCGACAGCGGATGGTCGAGGATGGCCTGGTCGACCGTGCCGATCGCAGCGATGGCGGCTGCGTGCCCGGTCGCGATCTCGTCGAGCAATTCGGCCACGCTCTTGGAGGAACGCTTGGCCACCTGGTCAGCGTTGATGTCGTCGATGTTGGCGGGCGGTGGCGTCGGCGTCCCGGCCTGGGCCGCAGCGACACGACCGGCGACCCGGCCGACGCCGTTCGCGCGGGCAGCGAGGTGCGAGAGCGCCTCGCGGACCTTCCATGTGCCTTCCTTCAGCGGGGCGTCGCCCTGCGCCAGGATGCGCGTCTTCGGCGTTGCCAGCCGTGCGTCCACGGCCTGGATCGCTGCGACGACTTCTTCTCGAGTTGCCATGTGGGGCTCCAGTCTGACCGGGTAGTGCGGATCGAGGCCCGAGTCTAACAGCGTCTCGGGACCGGGGAATCGCGCTACGCGCGCCGCCCCGTGAATGTGCCGTTCCCCATGGTGCCGAGGGCCACCTCGCCGGCGAAGGCGTCGCCCTGCACCACTGCCTCGAACCGCATCGTCATCTCGCCCATCGGGCCGGCAGAGCGCACCGACCAGCGGAGGCGGTCGCCGTCCTGTTTGCCGTCGATCAGCGGCGTGGCGCCACCCATGGGGCTATCCCACGTGCCGTGGAGCGCGCCGTTGGAGGACTCGATCGCGAGGGTCGCCTCGCGGGTACCCCGAGGGGTGGTGAGGGTGACGTTCCATTGGCCGGTGATGGTTGGGGCGGCTGGACCGTCCGCTGTCAGGCTGTCGGAGAGCACGCCGTCTTCGCCGGTGGTGGCGTACGCCATCTTGTAGAGGCGCGCGTAGATGCCTTCGTGGTCCAGCAGTTGCTGGTGCGTCCCGATCTCGGCGATTTGGCCGCGCTCGAGTACCACGATGCGCGAGGCGTCACGGATCGTCGACAGGCGGTGCGCAATCACGAAGGACGTGCGACCGCGCAGCAGTTCCCGCAGTGCGCGCTGGATGATCACCTCGGTCTGCGTGTCCACGTTCGCCGTCGCCTCGTCGAGGACGAGGATGCGAGGCCGTGAGAGGACGGCGCGTGCGAACGAGATCAGCTGGCGCTGGCCCACGGACAGGTTGTGCGCGCGCTCGGCCAGGACGGTGTCGTAGCCACTTTCCAGCCGGCGGATGAATTCGTTCGCGCCGACGAGCCGCGCCGCCTCCTCGATCTCCGCGTCGGTCGCGTCGAGGCGGCCGTAGCGGATGTTCTCGCGCACGGTGCCGGAGAAGAGGAACGGTTCCTGCAGCACGACGCCCATCTGCTCGTGCAGGTTGGCGATGCGGATGTCGCGGACATCGACGCCGTCGATGCGGATCGCGCCTTCGGTCACGTCGTAGTAGCGGCCGATGAGGTTGATCATCGTGCTCTTGCCGGCGCCGGTCTGCCCAACGAAGGCGATCGTCTCGCCCGGCTCCACGTGCAGGCTGATGTCGTGCAGGACGGGCCGACCTTCGAGGTACGCGAACGTCACGTGATCGAAGTCAACCCGACCTTGTACCTCGATGGTGCGGGCGTCCGGGCGGTCGACGACATCTGGCTTGGTGTCCAGCACCTCGACGATGCGGAGGCCGCCAGCCATCGCGCGCTGGATCTGCGTGTACTGCAAGACCAGGTCGCGCACCGGTTCGAAGAAGCGCTGGATGTAGAGCACGAACGACACCACGATGCCGACGGTGACGGCATCCTCGGCGACTCGGACGCCACCCACCACCAGCACGATGGCCGTCGAGAGTGCGACGACGCCCTCGACGATGGGGAGGACGGCGGCGGAGATGCGGCCGGCGTTGACGTTGGCGCGCAGGTTCTCACGGTTGATCTGGTCGAAGCGTCGGGAGTTCTCGTCCTCGCGGGAGAGGGACTGGATCACTCGGATGCCTGAGACGTTCTCGTTCAGTGTCGCGTTCACCGTCGAGATTGCCTGGCGCACCTCGACGAATGCGCTGCGGGCACGACGCTGCCACACGATCATCACGACGACAAGGATCGGTACGGCGATGAACGTCACCAGCGCGAGTTCGAAATCGAGCTGCAAGAGCGCGAACACCACCACCCCCAGGACGAGGATGTCCGAGAAGATCGTGAGCGCGCCGGACGTCAGCAGTTCTTGCATCGAGGTCACGTCGCTCGTGACGCGCGACATGATGCGACCGACCTCGTGCCGGTCGATAAACGAGAGCGAGAGTGAGTGAATGTGGTCGAACATCTGCGTGCGCAGGCGGTAGAGGACGCGGTGGCCGATGTAGCCGGTCTGCGTCAGCTGGAGGTACTGGAACCCCCACGCGACGAACACCAGCACGGCGAGCCAGATGCCGATCCGCGCGATGCCATCGACGTCGCCCGCGATCGCGCGGTTAACCGCGAGGCCGATGAGGAACGGCTGCAGCGTGGACGTGACCGCGAACCCGAGGACACCAAGGACAGCGAGGACAGCCCGAAGCCGGTACGGGCGCAGGTAAGGGATCAGGCGCGAGACGACGCGGCCGTCGTAGACCTTGCCCAGGTCGTCGTCGTTCCAGCCGTCCATCCCGCGACGGGCGTTGGGGCCCATCGAGGTGCCGCTGTTGCTCCAGCCCCCGGCAGCACCGCCGCCAAAGCCGCCACCCATCATGGTCGTGTCCCCCAGACGGCTCGAGGCGTCACAGGCCGGCGACCGCAGCGGCGTCCGCCCCGTGGAACGCCGCTTCCTGGTCGCGCAGTTCGAGTTCGTAGATCTTCTGGTACAGCCCGTCGGTGTGGATCAACTGGTCGTGCGTGCCACGCTCGACGACCACGCCTCGGTCCAGCACGAGGATCGCGTCGGCGCTCTTCACCGTGCGCAGGCGCTGGGCGATGACGAAGGTCGTACGGCCACGCATCAGCTCGGCGAGCGCCTGTTGGATGAGGTACTCGGTCTCCATGTCCACGCTCGAGGTGGAGTCGTCGAAGATCAGGATCGCCGGGTCCATCAAGAGGGTGCGCGCGATCGAGATGCGCTGCTTCTGGCCACCCGAGAGCGTCACGCCTCGCTCTCCCACCCACGTGTCGTAGCCGTCCGGCATCGTCAGGATGAAGTCGTGGATGCGGGCGGCCTTCGCGGCCTGTTCCACATCTTCGTCGGTCGCGCCCTGCCGGCCGTAGCGGATGTTCTCCCGGATCGTGTCGATGAACAGGAACACGTCCTGCTGCACGATGCCGATGTTCCGTCGCAGCGAGCTGATCGTGGCATCGCGGACATCGACGCCATCGATGCGCACTGCGCCCGCCGTCACGTCGTAGAACCTCGGCATGAGGTTCACCAGCGAGGACTTGCCGGAGCCGGTGGGACCGACGAGGGCGAAGACCTGCCCGGGCTCCGCCTGCAGGCTGACGTCCACGATGATCGGCCGGGACGACTGGTAACCGAATGCCACATGGTCGAACTCGACCCGCCCGTCCGCGCGAGGCAGGACGACGGCGTCTGGCTTCTCGGTGACGGCACTCTCGGCATCGAGGATCTCGAAGATGCGCTGACCGGCGCTGACGGTGCGGCTGAGGATGTTGGCGATCATCCCGAGCATGCGCACGGGCGACTGGAGCAGGTAGAGGTAGCCGAGGAAGGCCGTCAGCTCGCCCGTCGTCAGCGTCCCTGCGGCGACCTGACGTCCGCCGATCCAGGTGGTCGCAACGAGTGCGGCCGCGTTCAGGGCGGTGAGCAGCGGCTGGCTGAACGCTTGGACTTGGTTCGTCGCGTATGAGTTGCGGAACTGTTCCGTTGCTTCGAGGTCGAACTTCTGGCTTTCGAACGCCTCGCGGCTGAACGCCTTCACCACACGGACGCCCGAGAGGCTTTCTTGCAGCGCCGTGCTCAGACGTCCCTGGCTTTCTTGCACGGCGAGCCACAACGGACGCAGTCGCATGCTCATCGCGACGGAGATCACCGCGATCACCGGCAGGAAGCCCCAGGACACGAGCGCCAACGTCACGTTGGCCTGCAGCATCAGGTAGAGCGCGCCCGCCAGCAGGATCAGGATGTAGCCCACACGGATGATGCCGAAGTTGATGTACATGCGGACGCCTTCGACGTCCTGCGTGGCCCTCGACATGATCTGGCCGATCTCGGCCTGGTCGTGGTAGGCGAAGGAGAGCCGCTGGAGGCGGTTGTAGATCGCGTTGCGGATCGAATAGGCCACGGACTGCGAGAGGTTCTCGCCGAAGTACTGCTGCGTGTACGCGAACAGTCCGCGCAAGAGCGCCGCGCCGAGGATCAACAAGGCCGCTCGGATCAGCGGCGTCCACGCCACCTCGCCGTTTTGCTGGGCCTTCAGCTCCGTGTCCAGCGTGTGCCCGACGATCGTGGGGACCGCGAGGGCGAAGAGACTCGCGCCGATCATGGAGCCGACGGTGTATGCCAACTGACGCTTGTAGGGGAACGTGAACCGGAGCAGCCGGACGAGAATGCGCATGACGGCCGAACCCCCGGGAGGGCGCGTTCAGCGCTCTCGTACTCTCAACACTAACGCGCGCGTGAGGTATGTGCCAGTGGCGATCGATCGCCCGCTTCGCAGGCTTCTCGGAGTGCCGTTTCCCCCTCGGCGCTGCTTCGGGGCGGTCGTAACGTGCGGCCCTCATGGGAGGGAGGGCCACGATGGCTGAGACACCCTTGGGCCGTCCGATCGGCACGGTGCGAGCGTATCTCGCAATGGCGATCGTGGCCGTGTTCCTCGCCGGGCATCTGGCAGGCGCCATCTGGCTGCTGACTCAGAGCGAGGTGGAGAGCGCGCTCGCCCTCCTCGGCGCGGTCAGCCTCGAGGCAGGGACGGTGACCGGGTTCTACTTCGGCGCCCGCGGAGCGCAGCGGGCTGCGTAATGGTCTAGCTAGATCGCGATCGTGCGGCCCCACTCGCGGAGCCGCGTTCGGCGCTCCCGGTAGTCGGGCATCGCCTGCCCCACGGCACGCCAGAAGGCAGGCCCGTGGTGTGGGTGCCAGAGGTGGGCCAGTTCGTGTACCACAACGTAGTCGAGGAGCGCCGGCGTGCCGAGGATGAGCCGCCAGTTGAAGCGCAGGATGCCGTCCGGGCCGCAGGAGCCCCAGCGCTGCTTCTGCTCTTTCACGATGACTCGACTCGGCTGGCAGCCCATCGCCTTCGCCCAGGCGTCCACGCGGAGCGGGATCACCTCGGCGGCACGCGCGCGGTACCAGCTGAGGACGGCGGCACGCACGGCGGCCTGCCGCCCCGCGCCTTCGAGGCGTGGCGGCACAGAGACGCGCAGGTTGAAGAAATCGAGGGCAGCACGCGCACGGCCTGGGCGCTCGCTGATCAGCAGCGGCGTGGCGCGGCCCATGAATGTGAGTGGCTCACCGTCCTCGTAAGTCGCTACGCGAGGGATCTCGCGCGGGGCAGCGAGGTGGCGGCGGATCCAAGTCGCGCGCTCACGGACGGTCGCCTCAATCTCGGCATTGGGTGTGCGCATCGGCGCGGCCACTCGCACGCCGTCTGGCTTGATGGTGATCTCGATGGTGCGGCGGCGACGGCTGCTGCGGACCAGGCGGTAGGTGATGGCCCCGCCGTCGCAGGCAAGCGAGCGCTGCTCCGTGGTCCTCGTGCGCGGGGTCGCAGTGCGAACCACGGTCGCCCTCTCGGCCCCCGCCGTCGCGCGTTCACCCAGCAGCCACAGGATACGCCTAAGGCCGCCGTGAGTTCGCGACGCTGCAGACGCTCGCGCGTCCGAACGCACCTTCGAGGTCGTACAGGACGCATTCCCCGACCGCGATGCCCTCGGAGGCGTTGTGCCCCACGACTTCGACGCCGATCCAGTCGCCCACCGGGTTGCGGTGGAGGTACAGCGAGGCGTCCGCGTTCACGTAGTTCAGCCCTCGGTCACCGGAGTTGGCGAACGGGTTCGCGAAGTCCGAGACCATGGCGGCGCGCACCAGCGGGCTTGGTCGCTCATCCTCGACGAAGTTCACGATGTCGCGGATCCAGGCGCGCTTCTGCACGGGCGGCTCGGCAGGACCGGGTCCCATCCGGCCAGTGATCGAGCGCGTCTCCCACATTGGGGGACCGAACTCGGTCGGTGGGGGCGGCGGGAGTGGCAGGGTGTCGGGGTGCGGCACGTCCCACGCAGGTGCACTCCACACAGTGCCCTCGGGCGGCGCGGCGCGGCGGAGCATGACCACGCTTGTCCGCGCGATTTCGAGGCCGTCCTCGAGCTGCAGGGAGGCGTCCGCCACGCGGATGCGGTTGCCGTCCCGCACGACGTTGGTGACGACATTGATGGGTTTCATCGGCGCGACGCGGAACATGTCGACCGTCACCCGGGCGACTTGGAACGCCGGGTCGAGGTGCTCACGCTCGACCTCGTACAGCAGCAGGCCGGCAATCACGCGGCCGTGGAGCGAGTTCGGATCCCACGGGCCGCGCGTACGAGGAGTGGGGTGGAACAGCGCGCCTTCGCGGTGGAAGAAGGTCGTGTCTGGCGCAATGCCTTCGTTGGTGGTCATGAGAACACTCTAGGTGTGCCCCCAGACACGAGGAAGTGCGGCCTAATCGAGATGCTGGCCCCGCCGCAGTTTGTGGATCTCAGCAGCGATCACGCCCTCGTGGATGTCGAGTGTCGCGAACGTGCCCACGTCCCCGGGGGAGTGGCGCATGCCGGGGCGGCTGGGGCTGCCGGGGTTGAGGAACAGCACGCCTTGATACCAGCCGATGTATTCGTCGTGGGTGTCGCCGAAGCAGACCACGTCCACCTCGGTACCAAAGCGTGGGCGCAGCTGGTCCTGCACCGGCCCCGGTGGGAAGCCGAGCGTGTGCGTGAACGTGAACGGGAGCGGCCAGCGCGGGTCGTGCACCATCCCGATGCGGATGCCCTCCACCTCCACCACGCGCAGGACATTCGCGAGGCGATCGCCTTCCTCGACAGGGTCGGGGTAGCCCCGAACGGCGAGGACGGGCGCGACGGTCTCAAGGTGGTCGAGCACGCCGAGGGAGTCCAGGTCGCCGCAATGCAGGATCAGGTCCACACCTCGAAGCGCGTGGAGCAACTCGGGCGGGGAGTCCCAGCCATCACCCTGGGCATGCGTATCGGAGACGACGGCGATGCGCTTCCCGCCGAGGCGGACGCGCCCGGGACGAGCGGACGGTGGGAGCATCACAGACAGGCCTTCCTCTTCCTGTGGGATGTTAGGGCCTCGTAGATTTGTACGTTGCCTTGAGCGAACGCCCGCTGGAGACGGTCGCCTCGGAGCTGGCCGGGTAGGCGGGAGCCAGCAGCGGCTTACCGACAGCCGTCGTGGCAAACGGCCGAACGCTTGCAGTCTGGGCACGCGGGAAGTTTGATCAGGTGGATGCGCGCCTCCCCGGCGCCGGAGGTGTCATGACGGTTCCCAGCGATGGTGATCTCTCCTCAGGGGAAGACACGCCCAGCCCACGCCCCGTGACCCGCGCTGGTCGAGTGCTCCCCGGCAGTCGTCTGGGGTCGCGCCGCGTCCGCATCGGGCGGGCGCTGCATCCGACGGATGACGGGCACCTCGTGGCGACGGAAGCCGCAGACCGGCCGACAACTCAGGGTGGCGCGTGGGCTCACCGCCTGCGCAACGGGTTGTTCGGGCCGCCGCTCTCGTCCGAAGGAGAAGCTGGCGAGCGCCTGAACAAGGTGCGTGCACTCGCGATCTTCGCCTCGGACGCGCTGTCGTCCTCCGCGTATGCGACGGAGGAAATTCTCTTAGTGCTGGTGACGGCTGGAGCGGTCGCGCTCAGCCTCGGCTTGCCCATCTCGATCGGGATCGCGATCTTGCTGGCGATGGTGACGATGTCGTATATGCAGACGGTGCGCGCCTATCCGAACGGCGGTGGGGCGTACTCGGTGGCCCGGGAGAACATCGGCCCCTGGGCGGGGCTGATCGCCGCCGCGGCACTGCTGACTGACTACGTCCTCACGGTCGCCGTGAGTATCTCGGCTGGATCGCTCGCGGTGATCTCAGCCATCCCGGCGCTGGCGGACTACCGCGTGCAGATCGCGTTGGTCTCGCTCGTGCTGCTGACGCTGGGCAACCTTCGAGGTGTCCGCGAGTCTGGCACCGTGTTCGCGGTGCCGACGTATCTCTTCATCTTCTCCTTCGCTGCCATGATCGTCGTCGGTGGCGTGCGCCTCGCGATCGGGCTCGATGGTGCGACGCTGACGACGACTGCGGCACCCCAGCACACGCTGGAGGCGACAGCTGGCGTGGGGCTCATCCTCGTTCTGCGGGCGTTCGCGTCCGGCTCGACGGCGCTGACCGGTGTCGAGGCGATCGCGAACGGCGTGACCGCGTTCCAGGAGCCCGCGCCGAAGAATGCGCGCATCACGATGGGGCTGATGGGTGGCATCCTGGCGTTCTTCTTTGTCGGTGCGACCTTCCTCGCCTGGCGGTTGGGTGTCGTGCCGATCCACGACGAGTCGGTGATCTCGCAGATCGGACGGTCGGTCTTCGGCACCGGCAGCGTGGCGTATTACTTCCTCCAGGCGACGACTGCGACGGTGCTGATCCTGGCGGCGAACACGGCATACAACGGCTTTCCGCGTTTGGCCTCGATCCTCGCCGAGGACCGCTACATGCCTCGTCAGTTCGCGTACATCGGTGACCGGCTGACGTTCGTCACGGGGATTGTGGCGCTGACCCTCGTGTCCGGGGTGGTCATCGTGCTGTTCCAAGCGGACACCCACCGGCTGATCCCGCTGTATGCCATCGGGGTGTTTGCGGCGTTCACGCTGTCCCAGATCGGCATGTTCCGTCACTGGCGGTCGAGCGGTGAGCGCGGTTGGTGGCGGCCAGCGATCGTGAACGGCACCGGTGCGGTGATGACTGGCGTGGTGATGGTGGTGGTCGCGGGCACGAAGTTCACACACGGCGCCTGGTTCGTGCTGATCCTGGTGCCAGTGATGGTCTGGCTCCTGGGCGGCATTCACGCTCACTACACCGAGGTCGCCCGGATCTCTCTGATGCCAGACGAGGATGCACGACCGTTCCCTCGCCCTTCGGGGATTGGCGCGGAGCCGGTGGTAGTCACCGTGCGCGACTTGAATCGCGTGTCGTGGCGGGCTGTGCAGTACGGGCGACGGCTGTCGTCGAATGTCACGGGGGTCTACGTCGCGCGCGGCGGGCATGACGACATCGAAGCGTTCCAACGCCGCTGGGCGAGACTCGTCCCGGACGTGCCATTGGTGGTGGTGGAGTCGCCGTACCGCACGTTCGTCGGGCCGCTGCTGGCTTACGTAGACCGCGTCGCCCTCGACCCTCGCGACCCGGTGTTGGTGCTGGTGCCTGAGTTCCGGCCGAGGCACTGGTGGGCGCGCATTCTGCACAACCGGACGACAGAGCAGATCCAGGTCGCGGCGGAGCAGAGCCCCAACTTGCTGGTCGTGCAGGTCACCGTGCATCAGGACACGCTGCGCGAACTCGCGTAGGCCCGCCCTCGATACCGCTGGACGCCGTGAGAGCGCCCAGGGGAAGGCGCTCTCACGAGGGGGGTGCGAGTGGGGCCAGGGCTCGAGTTCGCGCGGCTGCGCGACCCGACCACCCCGCTGAGGGCTAGGCGGGCTTGCCAGCCGGACGAGCCTTGAGGGCCCGTTCCAGCGCCGGCTTCTTCAGCTCGCGCTTCTCGTCTTTCTTGTCGTCCCTCTTCTCGTCGCGCTTCTTGTCGCCGTCGTCCTTCTTCTCCTGAAGGAGCGCGCGAATGCGCTTGATCACGCTCTCTTTCGCGTCCCCACCTAGGTTGAATCGGGCGAGGGCTTCGTCAGCCTGAGCCTGCGTGAGGATGTTGGCGCCAACCAGGCGCTTGAGTATCTGAGTGAAGCCCTGTTCGGCCTTTTCCTCCTGAAGGAGCGTCCGCAGGCGCTTCAGGACGGTCTCCTTGGCTTCACCGCCGAGGTTGTACTGGGTCATGATCTCGTCGGCCTGGGTTCGCGTGATAACCCCGGCGCCGACGAGACGCGTCAGCACCTGGGCGAAATGCTCCTTCGCCTTTGCGTCAGCAGCAGCGCAGCGCTCGTCACTCTTCGCGCCGGTGTCGGCCTTGACCTTCGCCTGGGCTACGTTCAGCGCATCCACGGTGATGCCGAGTTGCTTCGCGAGGGCGGCCTCGATGGCGGCGGCGTGCGCCTTGCGGGCGGCCTCGTTCTTCTTCAGTTCGGGGGCCATAGCAGGGACTGTCGCGTGGGCAGCCTTCGTGGCAGCCGCGAGCACTTCCGGCGTGATGCCGAGGGCGGTCGCGAGCGGGTTGCCGCGCACCTTCTCCGGCTTCCGCTCCGGCTTCCGCTCCGGCTTCGCGGCTCGCTCCGTCGCGGGCGCGTCGGCTGGTTCGTTTGCTGAGACGACCATTGGGAGGGCCATGGAGCCGAGGACGGCGACAGCCGTGATGGCGGAGAACCAGGTGGTTTTGTTGAGGTTCAAGTTGGTGTCCTTCGAGTGGGCCCGGTAGGGCGGCGTCATGAATGGAACGAGCAGGGCCGGAGGACGTTCGCTTCCTCACAGAAATGAGGAGGGCGCCCACATGGGCGCCCTCCTGAGCGTGGGTGATGGAATCTCGACCGGTGCTTACGCGGAGGGCGTCGCTGCCTTCGCCGGGCCGCCGAAGCCACGGCCACCGGGGCCACCGGGGCCGCGCTGCGGGCGGTCGCCGCCGCCGAGGAGCGTCCGTAGGGTCTCGCGAGCGGCCTTCGCCGCGTCGCCGCCCTGGGCGACCTGTGCCTTGATCTCGTCGGCCTTCGCCTGCGTGATCTTGCCGTCGGTCACCGCCTTGGCGAGGACTGTCGCTAGCATTTGCGTTTCGCGGGCCTGGTGGGCCGCGGCGAACTCCGCCTTCACTTTGGCCTGGGCAGCGTTGAGGGCGTCCACAGAGATGCCCAACTTGGCGGCGAGGGCCGTGGCGTGCTGCGCCTTCAGGGCGTCCAGCGTGGGCTGATCAGGACGCGTGCCCGGCGTGAACGCCGGCTTCGGCAGGCTTTCGCGGACGGCCTTCTCAGCCGCTGTCAGTGTCGCGATGTCGATCCCGAGGGCCTTCGCGAGTGCCTCGTTACCGAAGGCTCGGAGCTCGCCAGGGCCGTGGCTACCCGGGCCCTTGCGGTCGCCGGGGGCGGGTCTGACGGAGGTCTGAGCCGTCTGCAGCTTCTCGACCGTGATGCCGAGCTTGGTCGCGAGTGCGGCCTGATAGGCCGTCTGATTCGCCTCGCGGGCGGCCTTGTCCTTCATCTGGTCAGCGGTCAGTTTCGGGGTGGTCGCGCGGGCCGCCTCTATCGCTACCTTCAACGCCTCGGGCGTGATGCCGAGCGCCGTCGCGAGTGCGGTACCGCCTCGAGGGCCGCCGTGCTCAGGCGCAGTCGCTGGGGCAGTGGTGCCGGGGGTGCCGCTCTGCTGCGCAGAGGCCACGAACGGCACTGCGGCGGAGCCGACGACGGCGATTGTCGCCAGGCCAGTCAGGATCTTGGTCTTACCGATCATCTTCAGGTTCTCCATCCGAGCTGCTTGTGGGAGCCGCTCTCGATGTCCTGAAGACTACGAGTCACGCGTTTGGGAACTCTGTGCCTGTGATTCCGAATTCTTTGGACTCGATGCTAGCCTCCGAGGACCGTCAGGGGACGTGTGAAGGAGCCGCGTGTGACGCCAGCGGTGGATGCGGCGAAGGCGGCTGGATGCGTCTTCGAACTGTTGTCGTATGAGCACGACCCTCGCGCACCGGCGTACGGCGTGGAGGCTGCGGAGATCCTTGGCCTCGACCCGGCGTCCGTCTTCAAGACCCTCGTCGCGAAGGTGGATGGACGCCTCGTCGTCGGCGTCGTGCCGGTGGCGCTGCACCTCGACTTGAAGGCGCTCGCGGCGGCCTCGGGTGGCCGGAAGGCTGAGATGGCACCACCCGCCGAAGCCGAACGCGCCACCGGCTACGTGGTCGGTGGCATCAGCCCGCTCGGCCAGAAGCGACGCCTCCCCGCGATCATCGATGAGTCGGTGCTGCTGCTGGCGACCGTACACGTGAGCGCCGGACGTCGCGGCCTGGAGATCGCGTTGGCGCCCGCCGACCTCGTGCGGCTGGCGGGTGCGACGGTTGCCGCGATCGCGCGCGAGTAGTCGAGGTAGATGCCGGACTAGTGCGGAGTACGGCGCTGCTCGCGGAGGAGATGAATCAGCGGGATGAACGACAACAGGATCACCACGGCGATCAGGGCGTACTCGAACTTCTCCGCCGCCTCGCCGATGAAGTAGCCCGCGTAGGTCATCGAAAACACCCAGAGGATTCCCCCGGCGACGTTGTACGCAGTGAAGCGGCGGTATGGCATCCCGGCGGCCCCAGCGACCGAGGGCACGAACGACCGGATGATAGCCATGAAGCGGGAGATCGTGATCGCCTTGCCCCCATGCCGTTCGAAGAAGACGCGAGCCTGCTCTACATAGCGTCGCTTGAAGAACCGCGCGTCCTCGCGGGCGAACAGCAGCGGGCCTGCCTTCCGTCCGATCGCGTAGCCAGTGGCGTCGCCCGTGATGGCGGCGATGATGAGGAGTGGAATGAGGATCTTCAGGTCGAGGTGTCCGCGCTGCGCCGCGACCCCGGCGGCGATGAGCAGCGAATCCCCCGGCAGCACGAACCCGATGAACAGCCCACTCTCCGCGAAGACGATGGCGATGAGGACGGTGTAACCGCCCCACTCGATCAGCCGCTCGAGGTCCATGCTGCCGCCTTCCGGACGTCTCTCCCCGTCGAGACTATCGCAGAACGAGGCTCGCTATCCCTCGACGGAGTGAAGGCGGCCGGTGGTGACGTCGTAGGTGAAGCCGAGTACCTGATAGTCGGGCGGGAGGTATGGGCAGGCGCGGAGGAGCGCGACGTCCTCGCTCACGCTGGAAACGACGTCGCTGATCGGGAGGAAGTCGATGTTGGGCCGGACGCCGGTGACGGTCTCCACGCGGGCCTGGAGATCCTCGTTTGTCACACCGAGCAGGCCGCAGTCGGTGTGGTGGATGACGACGCACCAGCGGGTGCCGAGGGCGGTGGAGGAGAGGACGAGCGATCGGACGGCGTCTTCCGAGGCCCGTCCACCAGCGTTGCGGATCACGTGGGCGTCGCCGAGTTGCATGCCCAGTACGCCCTGCGCCGTGAAGCGGGAGTCCATGCAGGTCAGGATGGCGATCTGACGCAGGGGACGGACGCGCAGTGCCCCGGCGGAGAAATCAGCGGCGTACCGCGCGTTGTTGGCGAGCAACTCGTCGTGGAGGTTCATGTCTCGATAGTCACCCGCAACGCCGCTGAAGTCGAGCCCGCCTAGAGGGCCTGGGCGAGGAAGCGCCAGGTGCACTCCTCACGAGGGCTCCCGAGCACTTGTGCCGGCGGGCCCTGCTCCACGATCTGGCCCTCGTCGAAGAAGAGGACACGGTCCGCCACCTCGCGGGCGAAGCCCATTTCATGGGTGGCGATGACGATGGTCATGCCCTCACCCGCCAATTCACGGACGACGGCCAGCGCCTCCCGCGTCATCTCCGGGTCGAGGGCGGAGGTTGGCTCGTCGAAGAGCATCGCCTTCGGCGACATCGCGAGGGCGCGGGCGATCGCGACCCGCTGCTGCTGCCCGCCGGAGAGTTCCGAGGGGAAGGAGTTGATCTTGTTGTCTAGCCCAACGCGTTCGAGCAGCGACACGCGCGAGGGCGTCCGCCTTGGCGGCCGGCATCTTCCGCACCTGCCGGGGTGCGAGTGTGACGTTGTCGCTCGCGGAGAGGTGCGGGAACAGGTTGTACTGCTGGAACACCATCCCGATCTCAGCGCGCACGCGATGGATCTTCGGGGTGTGCGCATCGAGCCGGACGCCGTCGATCCAGATCTCACCGGAGGTGTGTGGTTCTAGGCGGTTCAGCGCACGGAGGAAGGTGGACTTGGCGGAGCCCGAGGGCCTCACGACCACCACGACTTCGCCCGCCTCGATACTGACGGTGATGCCCCGGAGCGCGTGGTACGTGCCGTACCACTTGTGGACGTCTGTTACGTGATCATCTGGTGTGCGGCCTCGGCGGTTGGTGTGGCGTCCGTCATCAGCGTTCTCCGATTCCAGAACCACCCGAGAGGCGGCGTTCGAGGCGGCGCGAGAGCCGCGACAGTGTGAAGGCTACGATCCAGAAAAGCAGCCCGACGAAGAGCAGCACTTCCTTCTGCCGCCCGAAGAAGGCGGGCTGCTCGGTGGTCGCGCGGGCCGCCGCCAGCATCTCGGTCAGCCCCAGTACCGAGATGAGCGTGGACGACATGAGGAGGTCTAGGACGCGGCGTCCGGCGGCAACGCGCCATCGACGTCGAGCACCACACCGAGGCCAGCGACAGTCGCCTCGCGGACGATGGCCTGCCCGCCTCTTTCGCCTCGGGTGGGGCGGTCACCAGGAAGCGGCGGGCAGCGGTGGAGCGGTAGGCGACACGCAGGCGGGAAGCGCGGTCGCCGCCGGAGACGATGGTGAACATCGCGCCTTCGCCCGTCGCCTCGACGGGGCGTTCGATGTGCGCGCGCGGAGGGAGGGCCGGGTCGGTGGTGTCGGCGCTGCGGAGTGCCCACGAGACGCGGTCGTGCAGCGCGATCGGACGCCCGGCCCATGCGCCCTCGGCGTCCACGCTCACGAGGCCGGCTGAGACGAGGCGAGCACCCGGTGCCAGTGCGCGCACACCGAGGTGGGGGGCCGTGTCCAGCGTGTCCAGCCACGGCCGCGTCGCGCTCGCGTGGTTCTGTGCGTAGGCGAGCACCTCCGCCTCGTCGGTCGTGAGGCGCGCGTTTCGGGCGACATCGCGACTCCGCGGTCGCGTCATCCTCGGGGAGGTCGAGGTCGGGGAGGGTGGTGAGGAGGCGGTCGACCTCGGCGTCCTCGATGATGACGAGACCGGCGAAGTCGCGCGGGACGACGCCTCCGAGGCGGCGCAGCAAGGCTTGGACCTGCAAGAGGCCAGCGCCCCGCTCCTAGGGCTCCAGCGTCCGCTGCATCCCGTCCCCCGTCAGCACCGTCATGGTACGTGGTGTTGCTCGGGAGGGTCAGGCGGCAAAATGCAACGCAAACCAAGCGATCTTAAGATAAATATGCTTGCGTGGAGGGGGGTGGTATGGCTCGATTCGGCGAGGTGAGTGGCATTGTCGGTGGTGGTAGCCGCCGCGCCCTTCGGCTGCTTCTGCTGGGTGCCGTGACAGTCGGCGTTGTTGGCGGAGGGGGCTGGTACTTCTTTGGCCGGAGCAAGGCTGCAGCGCCCCCGGCGGTGGAGACGGCGCAGGTCACGCGTGGCACCCTCGCGACAACGGTCACGCTCCCCATTACAGCATCGTCGATCTCGTCGGTCGGCCTCACCTTCTCGGCGGCGGGCAAAGTCACCGAGGTCAACGCGGTGATCGGTCAGGTCGTGAAGGCTGGCGATCAGCTGGCGCGCGTGGACGCCACCGACGCTCGACAGTCGCTGCAGATTGCCCAGAACAATTTTGGGGTGGCGCAGCTACGGCTGGCCCAACTGGTGGCCCCGGCGAAGCCGGAGGACGCCCAGTCGGCGCGGCAGGCCGTCGTCTCGGCCGAGACTGCGGTGCAGAACGCGCAGATCACGCTCGAACGTCTCACGCGGCCTCCGACGGCGACGGACATCTCTGCCGCAGATGCGGCCATCCTGCAGGCGCAGACATCGCTGGATACCGTACAGCGGGCCGTCGAGACGACGTTCAGCACCCTGCGCTCGGCGCAGAACACCTACTGCGCTCAGATGGGCGGAATACTCTCCGCCGCGCCCTGCGCTCCCGGCGCGTTTCCCCTTGTGCCCGATGTGATCACTCAGATGCAGTCGGTCCTTGGTCCGCCGTACTTCCTACCGCCAGCGTATGCGAATCTGGCGACCACGCTCCTTTCTGCGAATGCGGCGTACGCCAACGCGCTGCAGAATGTCACGGCGTCGAAGTCGTCACTTGAGCAGGCGAAGCTGAAGCGCGCCAAGCTTGACGAGCCGGACAACCTCGACGTCTTCGCGGCGCGACTCGCGCTGAACAATGCGCAGGAGGCGCGTAAGTCCGCTGTCGCACGGGAGGTTGCACTGCAGCGCGGGCCGGACCCGCTCGACGTGCAGGCGCAGCAGCTCGCGGTGCGATCACAGGAGATCGCGTTTGCGAGCGCGCAGCAAAAGGTCGTGGACACGGTGCTTCTCGCGCCGTTCGCAGGGACGGTCGGGGCGGTCCCGCTGATCGTCGGACAGCAGGTCGGTACGGCGACGGCCGCGGTCACGCTGACCGACACGGGGACGATCCAGGTCAAGATGACCATCTCCGAGTCCGACCTGCCGCAGGTCCGTGCCAGCCAGCTTGGCCTCGCCACCTTCGACGCGCTGGCGGGCCAGGCGTTCGTGGTACGCGTGATCGGGGTGAGTCCGATCCCGACCGTCACCCAGGGCGTCGTGACCTATGCAGCGCAGGCAGCGATCCTCCGAGGCCCCGATCTCGTCGCCATCCAGCCCGAGCTGGAGAAGCTCGCCGCGGCGCTTTTATCCGGGGCGGCGCGCACCGGTGGGATCCAGCTCTCCGGTCTGTTTGGCGCCGGGGCCGCTGCCGCCGGAACGGCGGGGTCCCAGTTCTCGGCGACGGGAACCGCGACCGCGGCGACGACGGCGACTGCCAAAGGCACGGGCCTTCCCGGCGGCGCGCAGCGCCCGCAGGGTGCCGGTCAGGGCGGACAGGGTGCGAGTGCGGGCCCGGCGGCCGGCGCTACCGGCGGGGGACAGCGTCCCCCGGGTGTCGGGGCCGCTGGTGCTGGTGGAACGGCCGGACAGCGACTCCCGACGGAAGGGATGAGCGGCTCGGTGATCCTCGTCCAGTCGGTGAGTGAGAACGTGCTGCTGGTGCCCTCGGGCGCGGTGCGGCGCGAGAACCGTCAGTCCGTTGTGCTCGTCCCGGACGGGAGCGGTGGGTCGCAATCGAGGCCGGTGGTAGTCGGAGGGACGGATGGGGCACGCACGATCATTACGAGCGGCCTGAACGAAGGCGACACCGTCATCACCAGCGCGGTGCGCGGCACAGCGACCGCGACCGCGACGGCGCGCCCCGGGCAGGCCAACCCGGCGGGCGGCGGCGGGAACGTCATCCGGTGATCCGCCTTGAAGAGATCGAGAAGGTGTACCGCACGGACGCGGGTGAGGTCCGTGCGCTGGACGGCGTCTCGCTGAACGTCGATGCGGGAGAGTTCATCGCGATCATGGGGACGAGTGGCTCGGGCAAGAGCACGATGATGAACATCATCGGCCTGCTGGACGATCCCACAGCCGGTCGGTACTTCCTCGATGGCGCGGACGTCTCGAAACTCGACGATGACACGCGCTCGAAGTTGCGTGGGCGGCTCTTTGGCTTCGTCTTCCAGTCCTACAACTTGGTGCCGCGGATGACCGCGATCGAGCAGGTGGAGCTTCCGCTGCTCTACCAGCGCCGGTCAAACCGGCGGCAGATGGCGATAGAGGCGCTGGACCGCGTTGGACTCGCAGACCGCGCCAACCACCACCCGAACCAGCTGTCCGGTGGCCAGCAGCAGCGGGTCGCGATTGCACGGTCGCTGGTCGTCCACCCCAATGTGATCCTGGCGGACGAGCCCACGGGCGCGCTGGACACGAGAACGAGCCAAGAGGTCATGGGTATCTTCGCTGACCTTGCTCAAGAGCAGCAGATTACCGTCGTCGTGGTCACGCACGAGGCGAGCATCGCGGACTTCACCGACCGCACGGTGCGGATGCGGGATGGCCGTATCATTTCTGACCAGCGACGGGCCCATCCGGGCGATCCGATCGACGAGGCGTCAGCGACCCCGAGGTCGGATTCTCCCCTGAGCGAGGTGACCCGGTGAGCATCTTGGACTCCATCCGGACGGCGCTCCGGGCGATCGGGGCGAACCGACTTCGCAGCGGTCTAACGGCGCTGGGACTGGTCATCGGCGTCGCGTCCGTGATCGTCCTGATCGCCGTGGGGCAAGGCGCACAGCAGGGCGTGCAGGACCGCATTCGAGGGCTAGGGTCGGACCTGATCTTCGTGAAGCCAGCGGCGCAGACCGACCGCACCACGGGGGCCCGCGGCGCCCAGGGCGGTGGCATCACACTGACCGCTGCAGATGCCGATGCCATCATCGCAGCGAACATCCCCGGGGTGATGGGGGTCGCGCCGCAGCTGTCGTTCAACGCGCAGGCGATTGCACAGAGCCAGAACCTGGGCGTGACGGTGATCGGCACCACACCGGCCTACACAGATGTGCGCGATGCGAAGGTGGTGCAGGGCGACTTCATTGGCCCGGAGGACATTGATCGCCGCGCCCTGACGGTCGTCTTGGGTTCCGCCGTCGCGGAGTCGCTGTACCCAGACGGGGACGCGATCGGACAGCAGGTGCGCCTTGCGCTGGGGCCACAGGGCTTCAATTTCCGGGTGATCGGGGTGATGGCGACGCGCGGCGGCACCGGCGAGCAGGACAACTATGTCTTCATCCCCGTGCCCTCACTCTCCTCGCGGATTGGATTCCTTCGCAATCCAAGAGGTGATGTCTCCGTCAACCAGATCAACATCCGTGCGGTGCCGGGGGCGAACCAGGACGCGATCAAGACGGCGCTCATGGACCTCCTTGTGCAGCGGCATCAGGTCGTTGCACCCGACTTCACGCTCCAGAGTCAGAACGACCTGGTGGGTGCCGCAGCCGAGGTCAGCCGCACGCTATCGATCCTCCTGGGGAGCATCGCCGGCATCTCACTCATCGTGGGTGGCATTGGGACGATGAACATCATGCTGGTATCGGTGACTGAGCGGACGCGGGAGATCGGCATCCGTCGTGCAGTTGGGGCACGTGGGGTCGACGTGATGCGTCAGTTCGTGACCGAGGCGATCGCCCTGAGCCTGGTCGGAGGCCTGATCGGCGTCGGGATTGGTGTCGCCGCGGCCGTGGGGATCGACGGACGTGATATTTCCGGTACCGCCATGCAGACCGCGATCCAGACGTGGAGCATTGTGCTGGCGTTCGGCGTGGCGCTGCTCGTCGGGCTGATCAGCGGCTCGTACCCGGCGTTCCGTGCCGCGAGACTCGATCCCATCCTCGCTCTCCGCAGCGAGTAGCCCGCACACGTCCCTTGTCGCCCCTACGATGCGCGTGCATCGGAGGTGGCATGCGAGCAGTACTGCGATCCTGGCGACCTCAAGGTTTGCGCGAGTTCTGGCGTACTTATGCGCTGGAGGCTGCCGGCCTTGCCACCGCACTCGGCATCGCTGCCGGGCTCCGGTTCGTCGCGCTGGGTGAGGCCGGCCTCGGCAACCTCTTCTACGCATCGACGGTGCGCTCGATGGGCCAGTCATGGGGCCACTTCTGGTACGCGGCGTACGACCCCGCCGCCACGCTCACGGTCGACAAGCCGCCACTTGCGCTGTGGTTTCAGGTGCTGGCCGTGCGCATCGGTGGCTTCGATGGCATCTCGCTGATCGGGCCGATGGCGGTCGCTGGCGTTTTCGCCGTCGGCCTGACCTGGGGGGCAATGAGGCGCACGGCAGGCCCGCTCGCGGCACTGGTGGCGGCACTGGCGCTGGGGGTGTTCCCCGAGTCAGTCGCGACTTCACGAGACTCGACGATGGACGCGATGCTCGCAGCCTTCCTCGCCGGCGCCGCGTGGTTATTGATCGTCGCGGTCGAGACGCCGAGGCCGCGCCTCCTGCTGGTGTGGGCGCTGGTGATAGGCTTGCTGTTTAACGTGAAGTTCTTCGAAGGCTTTTTGGTGATGCCGGCGGCTGTGCTGTACGTCGGCCTGCGCTGGCGGCGCGATGTCATCACGCGCTGGCGGCCGATCGCTGGTGCGGGCGCGGTACTGGTGCTGGTGAGCGTCGCGTGGGTCGCCTCCGTTGAACTGACACCCGCCGAACACCGACCGAGGATCATGAATGACCGCTCGAACAGCGCGATCGGCCTCGTGTTGCGCTATAACGGCTTCGAGCGAGTCCTGCCCGGCGAGGTCACGATCTTCGCGCCGGTTCCGGGTGGGTCGGCGGATACGAACGCGCAGATCCGCGCGTCGGCGCTCGCCTTTGGTGTGGGCGACGCCGGCCCTGGGCGCCTCGTCACCGGATCCAACGGGCCGCTGCTCGGTGCGACGGTGCTCCTCGCGCTGGCGGGTATCGCGCTGGTCGTGCGGGAGCCGAGGCGGTTCCTGGCGAGTCCAGCCCTGTTCTGGGCTGCTTGGGCCATCACCGGCATCGTGCTGTTCACCGTCTCCAATCGTGCCGCCGCGCAGTACACGGAGTCGTACGCGCCAGCCCTCGCTGCCCTCGTGGGGCTCGCCGCAGCCGAGGTGGTGCGACTGCGAGGTTGGCCCGGCGCCGTCGTGACCGTCGCGGTGGTGCTGGGTGTCGCGGTGTATGCGAGGTGGGCGGTCCGAGGCCACCCGCCGCTGATCCACGCGACCACGATTGCCGTGGTGTTGGTTGTGTTCGCGGCTGCGCTCGTGCTGTTGGCATGGTCGCGTCGGCACGCCTCGCTGTACCGGGGGCTCGCGTTGGTTGCGGTGCTGGCGGTGCCGGCGGCGGCTTCGATCTGGATCGCGACAGAGACGCCGCACGGCGGACAGATCACACGCCCGAACCCGCTCGTCTACGCCGCGAAACGACCGCCGGCGCCCGGCGCTCGAGTCATCCCGATCGACAACGTGCTGACGGCGTTCCCAGATCAGGGGACGAAGTACCGCTTCGGCGTCGATGGCGTGAACAACGCCGGGGAGGCCGTGGCCTACGGCAACGTCTCCGTGCTTCCTGTCTGGAACGAGTACCAGCGGACTGGCATGTTGCCTCCAGAGGAACTCGATGAGTTGCTGGCAAGCGGACAGGTGCCTGGCCTCATCCTCGGTCTGGGGCGGCTGCGAGGCGGGTTGATCGGGCGCGATGTCATGGACGTGGTGATGAAGCGCTGCCGGCTCGATCCGCGGGCGCGTGTCGGCCAGGAGTGGTCGGTCTGGCGCTGTGTGCCCTAGCGCTTGGGCGCTACCTCGACTTCAGGAAGTCGAGGATCCCCCAGGCGAGGCCTTGCGCGATGGTGTCCCGCGCTCGATCGTCCTTGAGCAGGGCGACGTCATCGGTATTCGAGATGAAGAGTAGTTCCACGAGTACGCCCGGCATCAGCGCGGGCACCTTCGCCTGAGCGCTCCCGCCGAGGGTGGTCTGGCCACCCGGTGAGAGCACGAAGAGGCCGACACAGCGTCCAGCCCCACCTCGCCAGCACGAGGAGTCGATGATGCCGCGGTCGTGGATGCCGTATCCGGCGCGGTCCGTGCTCTCAATCATGCGGTCCTGCACCGTGCGCGCGAGACGCTTGTTCTCGCCAGCAAACTCGCGGCGGCTCTCCCAGTAGACCTCGATGCCACGCGCGCTGGAGTCGGCCGATCCGTTGGAGTGGATCGAGACGAACACGTCTGAGTTGGCCGCGTTCGCCAGCCTGACCCGTTCGGCGAGCGAAGCCCGCGAACCATCCCGGCCGGTGCCGCCGCCACCCGGTGGGTAGTTCGTGTCGCGTCGGGTGACGACGACCTCGACGCCTTGCTGCTGGAGGTAGCGCTCGACGCGGAGCGCGAAGTCAACGTTCGAATCCTTCTCCACGACGCCGTAGGCGGCCGCACCAGACTCGTCGCCACCGTGCCCGGGGTCGAGGGTGACGATGTACTTGCCATCGAGCGCTGCGGTGGCGGACATCGGCGTGGCGAGTGGCTTCGCGTCGACCGTTTCCGGTGCGGCGTTGACCTCGACAGCGGGTGTCGATGTCGTGGCCGCCGCGGGCGCACGGACATCAGCGCCGCACGCCGCGAGCGAGAGTGCGAGCGCACTGGTGATCGCTGCGATCAGTCGAATCCGCATCGATGGGCTCCGGTCACCTCGGTGGGAGGTTGCATCGATGGTACCGGAATCGAAGATCAGGGGCTGCTGGGTGGGTGACCTCGGCGGGTGGTAGCAGTCGAGCGTCTCGAGGCGAGCGATGCGGCTCGCGGAGCTCAAAGAATCACCGAGCCACCTCACTCTGGCCCACTGCGCCGCACTACACTGCGCGAGCTTCGACCACCGGTCGGGCGGTGTTGAGGAGGGTGCTATGGCTGGTGCGCTGGCTGGCGTTCGGGTGATCGACTTCGGGCAGTACATCGCGGGGCCCCTCGCGGCACAGTTGCTGGGTGACCAGGGCGCCGAGGTGATCCGCATCGACCCGCCGGGCGGCCCGCTCTGGGACACCCCTGCCAACGCCACGTGGAACCGCGGCAAGCGCTCGATCGTGCTCGACCTCAAGGCCGATGCCGGACTGGGCGCTGCGCGTGCGCTGATCGCCAGCGCGGATGTCGTCGTGGAGAACTTCCGGCCGGGCGTGATGGACCGCCTGGGCCTCGGCGCGGTCGCGATGACCGAGGCGAACCCTCGGCTGATCTATTGCTCGCTGCCTGGCTTCGCTTCGGACGACCCTCGCGTCGGGATGCCGGCCTGGGAGGGCATCGTCGCCGCCGCCGCCGGGATGTACCGCGCCGCTCGCGGTGGGACACCCACGAACGGCCGTCCGATCTATAGCGCGATCCCGCTGCCATCTTCGTACGCCGCGATCCAGACGGCGGTCGCTGTCGCGATGGCCCTCGGCGTGCGGGAGCGCGACGGCGTCGGGCAGATCGTGCAGGTGCCGCTCTTCGACGCGATGTTCGGCGCGATCGGCTACGACGGCCTGCGTGTCCACACCGGCGACCTGCCGCCGATGGGTGCCGGGGTCTCGCTGACGACACAGTTCGAGTGCTCAGACGGCCGTTGGATCATGTTCCACACGGGGAACGGCAAAACCCAGGAAGTCCTTGATGCCGCGGGCGTCGGGAACTGGGTGAAGGACGGCCTGCTCGACCGTGAGCGGCTGGCGAAGAACCCCGAACTCGCGCGCGAGATGATCGAGAAAGCGCGCGTGCTGTTCAAGACGCGTCCGGCCGCCGAGTGGGAAGCGCTCGTCAACGCCGCCGGTGGCGAGTGCGCCGTCTGCCGCCCGAGCGCCGAGTGGCTCACCCACGAGCACGCGCTCGGTTCCGGCACGATCGTCGAGGTGGACGACCCGATCCTCGGCAAGATGCGCGTCCCGGGCGTATCCGCCCGCCTCACGCTGACACCGGGTGCTGTCGGTGCGCCGCGCCGCCCGCTCGACGCCGACCACGCTGAGGTGATGGCACTCGCGATGGCAGCCCGTGGGGCAGCGCCGACCGCGGCCGCGCCCGAAGGGCTGCTGCGCAGCGCCATCGATGGTGTGCGCGTCCTCGACCTCTGCATCGTACTGGCGGGCCCGACGTGTGGGCGCACGCTGGGTGAGTACGGTGCCGACGTCATCAAGATCGAGGCGCCCATGCGGCCTCCGGGCTTCGCGTTCCACGGCGACGTCAACCGAGGCAAGCGCTCGATCGTGCTCGACCTGAAGACGCCGGAGGGCCAGGAGGTCTTCTGGAAGTTGGTCGAAACCGCTGACGTCGTCGTGCAGAACTTCCGCAAGGACGTCGCCCAGAAGTTGGGGATCTCCTACGAGCAGGTGAAGGCGAAGAAACCGGACATCGTCTACGCCTCGCTCAACACCTACGGGCACGTCGGTCCCTACGCCGGACGCGCGGGCCACGAGCAGATCGCCCAGGCGGCGACCGGCATGCAGGAGCGCTTCGGTGGCACGGGCCAGCCGCAACTGCAGAAGTACGCCGTGAACGACTACGGTACGGGCTTCCTCGGTGCGTACTCCGTCGCGCTCGCGATGTTGCACCGGCGGAAGACGGGCGAGGGCCAGCATGTCGATGTCGCACTCGCCTACACCGCGACGCTTCTGCAGGGCGCTTACATGCAGGACTTCGCCGGCAAGACGTGGGACGAGGCGCGCGGCCAGGACTCCGTCGGCAGCGGCCCGCTCAACCGCGCCTACGAGGCCATCGACATCTGGCTCTTCCTCGCCGCACCGACTGTCGCCGCCCTCGCCAGCGTCGATGGCCTCGGCAGTATCGAGTCGCTCTCCGGTGCCGCGCTGGAGGCGGAACTGGAGCGGCGCATCAAGATGGCGCCGCTTGCGACGTGGCAGAAGCGCGTGGCCGGCATCGATGGCGTCGCGGTGCATCGAGTGGTGCAGGGGACGCGCGAGCTGATGGACCACCCGTGGGTGCGCGAGCACGGCCTGGCGGTCGCGCGCGAGCACGACGACATGGGCATGGTCACGACCATCGGTCCTGCGGCGCGCCTGTCGAGGACGCCGCTTCGCGCTGGTGTCCCCGCACCCGCCCTCGGCCGGCAGACCCGCGAAATCCTCGCGGACGTGGGCCTCGGCGAGCGCGCGGACGTGCTGATCGCCTCGGACGGCGTCCGAGACTCGATGGGGATCGCGATGCGGTAGCGAGCGTGCTGCTATCCTCCGGCGGCTCAGTGCGGTCCATAGCGGACGTCGAGAGGGGTGCGCCATGGGTGACATCGAGGGATTGGTCCAGACACGCGACGGTGGGGTCGTCACGCTGCGGCTCAACCGGCCAGAGCGGCTGAACGCGATCACCTGGGACATGGTGACCGGCATCACTGATGCTGTGTTCGAGGCCGGCCGCGACCCGGACGCGCGGGTCATCGTCATCACCGGTACCGGGCGCGCGTTCTCCTCGGGCGACGACATCGTCAGCGGCATGGGCACGATGCCGGACGGCTACGAGCGCAATGGCCTGCACGCCGAGCGAGGGCCGCACTTCGACCTCGTGAAGACCCTCCTCAGCACGCCGAAGCCGATTGTCGCCGCACTCAACGGCCTGACGCACGGCGCGGGCTGGGTGACGGCGCTGTCGAGCGACTTCCGCGTCGCGCGCTCCGACATCGTGATCGGCGACATCCGAGCCGGCAAGGCGATCTTCGCCAATCAGGGTGTGGGACTGCTGCTCCCCGCACTCATCGGCAAGTCGCGCGCGATGGACTTGCTGATGACTGGTCGGGTGATCACGGCCGTGGAGGCGGAGCGCTACGGCATCATTAACCGCCTGTGGGAACCCGAGACCTTCGACGCGGACCTCGCCGCATTCGTCGGGGAACTCGCCGAGGGCCCGACGAAGAACTACGCCGCCTGGAAGGCGAGTGTGAACCGCGCCGTGCTCCAGGACTTTGAGGAGTACAACGACCACGAGCGCTGGCTCAACCTGCTGCTCACAGACTCCGTCGACCGCACTGAAGGCGTGCAGGCGTTCCGCGAAAAGCGCCCGCCGAAGTTCACCGGGCGGTAGTCCTCGCGCGACTGATCCGAAGTTGATACGGCGCAATTCGCTGGGTTGATTCGACTCTTACGGCGTGCGAGAGAACCTCTCGATGCGGCACTTCTCGCCGCGTATGCCGCGCGACGCGGCTCGAGAGGACACAGCCCCCATGGCACGAGCATCCAAGGAGATCGTCGTCGAGGCGCCGCTTCGATCGGTCTACAACCAGTGGACCCAGTTCGAAGAGTTCCCGCGCTTCATGGACGGCGTCAGCGAAGTGAAGCAACTCGACGACCGCCGCCTCGCGTGACGCGCCAGCATCGGCGGGCACGAGGTGGAGTGGGAAGCCGAGATCCAGGAGCAGGTGCCGGACGAGAAGATCATCTGGCGCTCCATCTCAGGCGAGGCCAATGCGGGCCTCGTCTCCTTCCGCCCGGCCGGTGACGGCCGCACCGAGGTCCACCTCGAGATGTCGTACGAGCCGCAGGGTCTGGCCGAGGAGGTCGGCTCTGCACTCGGACTCGTCGAGGGCAAGGTGGAGGGCGACCTCAAGCGCTTCAAGGACTTCATCGAGGAGCGCGGTGGTCACGAGACCGGTGGCTGGCGCGGTGAGATCGCCAACGGCAACGTCTCGGGCGGCCACACCGGCGATGTGGGTCAGACCCGCGAGCGCTAGCCTCGACTCCATTCGGCAAGCAAGGCGCGCATCCGCAAGAGTGCGCGCCTTTGGTGTCGCTGCGATAGCGGAGGGCAACTTATCGCGCGCGCGTGCCGGTCACCAGGTCTGAAAGACGGCCCGCCATCCCTCAGTCAGTCGAAGCGGGGGCAAGCGACGTTCCGTCTCGACGACTTCGAGCAGCGATCGGGTGACGCTCAGTGCCTCGATCACGATGGCGCCGGCATCTGGGATGGAGGCACGACCCACCCCGTGCCCAGCGCCGGGAGTCCGGTTCCTGCTCACATAGAGGGTGGTCATCCGCACTCCGAGTTCCTCGGTGATTCGATCGGCTGTCCGAAGCGCGTGCACAGCGTGATCAAATTTCTTCGATCGGTCACCTGAGATAGCGCCTGCGATCTCCTCGATGATCGAAACGGCGCTGTGGATCGCAGCCGCCGACTCCCAGGGAAACCAACCGCGATGTGACTCGGTGTGTAGCCGAGTCAGCCGTGCGCCCACGTGGCGGAACCCGGCTCTGTCGAGGCGTCGTGCAATGCGTCCCGGGCGTCCAAGGCCGAACTGAATGTGGTCAGTTGCTCGGTTCATGTTCGTTACAAAGATGATTTTGATGATCACAAACCAAACCTGCGCCCATGGCAGACCGCGCTACCATCGCGCAAGCCCGCGCATTTTACTTCAACTCCCTGACCGCGCAGACCACTTCCCACATCGACTTACAGTCGACCTCGTTGTAGTCGACGATCTGTTGCATCAGGTCGAGCGACATCACCGGGACGCTGGCGCGGAGTGCCTCGTCGTAACACCACCAGCCGCCCATCATCGCGCCGAGGCCGTCCGTGGGACCGTCGCCCCAGAGGGTCTGGAGCATGCCGTGGCTGTGCAGGGCGCGGGCGACCACTTTCAGGCCAAAGCCCATCGCGCCGCGGATGACCACCGGCTCTTTGCGTACGACCTGCGTGAGGAAGTCGAACCAGTTCGGTGACGGCCAGCCTTTCTCCGGGTGGCGTGCCTTCGCGGAGTTGAACGCCGTCTCGAATGTCACCTTCTCGGCGTGTGACCAGTGCGTGACACGTGGGGCCTCGAAGGTGGGCGCGAGACGCTGGCGGACGGTCGCCATGTGTTCGAGCCAGGCGTCGATTATGCGCGCCTCGGCCTCCTCAGTTTCGGCGTCAGCGACGAAGCAGCGGAACTGCCACTCGCCGTCCTCGATGTGGCCGCTGCCGATCATGAAGATGAGGGTCTGGCCGCCGCGCTCAGGGAACGTGTGGAAGTGGTCGCGCAGGTCGCCGAAGGTCTCGAAGTCGGCGAAGAACTCAAGGGGCGGGAGGGAGCGCCATGCGGCAGGATCTGTCCCGTGGCCTCGATGCACGGGAGGGCCATCGGTCGTGCGGTTGATGTCCAGCAGGGCGGAGAACGGCCCGTAGTACGTGCTCTGCGGCTTGATGCTGACGTGCTCGGGCGTGAGGAGCGGGTCCGTCCAACGCGTGATGCCCGTGCCGTGCGCGTCGTTGCGCTTCTCGACGCCGACCTGCCAGAGCAGTGTCAGTTCTTCGATCTCGTGCGCGATCTGGCGTTTCGCGGCATGCCACGGGCCGTCCTGGGCGTTCCCGGCGTCCGGGTACAACTCGCGCGTGGAGGGCACCGGCGTTGCCTGCCACGAAGCACCCTCGGTACGTAGGTGGCGCACCCAATGGAGCGCGCCCGCAGCCGTCGAGGCGGTTGAGCGACTTTGGGCGGTCTCGCCCGACTGTGGGAGGGATGCGGCGATATCGAGGGCGCTGTCGCCTCGATAGTCGACGCCCTTCTGGGTCCGCTCCCACGACCGGCCGATGAGGTGAGTGGCGGGTGGCTCGTAACCCTGGATGCGGCCGAGCGCCCGGTTGTAGAGGAACAGTTGCGTCTTGTAGGCGGGCATCGATCCGCCGTTGGTGAGATCAGTGCCGGCGGCGTTGAGGTGCAGCGTGGAGAACTTCACGTCTACCACCCGGTAGTGCCATTTGCCACCGAGGTCGGGTGCGGCGACCGCGATCGCCTTCGCGTCGAGCGTGCCGGGGAAGAGTCGTTCGAGGATATCGGCGCGGACGAGGAGGTCGGGCGCACCGAAGGCGCCGTGCTCGGCGTCCCACAGGACGCCCTGATAGAAGACGGGGATGCCCTCGCGCATCGCAGCGAGAGTGCGCTCGGCGGCATCGAGGCTACGTGTCTGGAGGTGGTCGTTGATGATGGTGCGCACGTCGGTCTCGCGCCGGAGGTGGGCGATGACGCGGGCCTCGAACTCGCGGCCCTGCGCGAAGAGGAACTCACGGAAGTCGGTACGCAGGTCATAGCCCGGCAGCGCATCGTCGCGGACGTATCCCTGCGCTTCGCCGTACATCTCCAGCCAGTCGAGGATGGGGTCGCCCAGGGCGTAGTTCCGCGTCGATGACGCGCTGACCCACTCGTCCCAACCCTCGATGGTGGGGTCGCGAAGCGTGCCGTCGTCCCGGTGTGTGAGTGCCTCGATGCCCAACCGCCGCCATCTTCCGCGTGAGGATTGATGGTAACGGTGAGGATTCCGCAGGGTGTGCCAGCCGAGGCGCGACCGTACCCTCGATGGTGGATCGTCAGGTTGCGAGGAGCGCCTATGTCGGCATTTCTTCTCTCCACCCTCGTCATCTTCGTGGCTGAACTGGGCGACAAGTCCCAGTTAGTCGCGCTGTGGTTCGCCACGCGTTACCGCTGGTGGACGGTCCTTGCCGGTGTGACGGCGGCGACGCTGGTCGTACACCTCGGATCCGTCGCGGCGGGGCGCGCGCTCGATGGCTTCGTGCCGGAAGCGGTGCTGCGAGTCGTCGTCGGGCTGTCGTTCCTCGGCTTCGCGTGGTGGAGCATCCGAGGCGACTCGCTGGACGAAGACGACGAGCGGGTGCGCTTCGGATGGGCGGGCGCGTTCGGTGTTGTGACCATCTCCTTCTTCCTCTCGGAACTTGGTGACAAGACACAACTTGCGACGGTCTCGCTGGCGAGTCGGGAGGAGTCGTTCACGGGCGTGTGGCTCGGCTCGACGGTGGGGATGGTCGCGGCGGACGCCCTCGCGGTCGGGATCGGACTGGTCGCGGGGAAGCGGTTGCCGCAACGGACGGTAGGCCTCATCGCAGCGGCGTTGTTCGTCTTCTTCGGCGTCGTGACGATCGTGAGTGCGTTCGTCTAGTGGTCAGCGCCGCGTCGAGGCGAGTGCCATCAGCGCACGGACATTCGGCGCCTCGTCCAGCGCCCAGGCGGCACGGAGCAACGCTTCGGCGGCCGGCTCGCCGAGAATCGGCGTGGCGAGCGCGCGGTACTTCTCTTCGAGGTGCGCGTCCGACATCGGGTTCTCCGGCGAGCCGGTCGCGTGCTCGATGTGCGTGGTTAGCGCGCGTCCGTCGGTGAGACGGATCGTGACGTACACCTCGTCCTCACCAACCGTGGCGTCGGGCGTCGCGTGGACGAGGGCACGGAGCGCGGCGATCTGCGGATCGCGTGCGCGCTCGTCGTGGAACTGCGCCTCGTGCCCCGCACCGTCGATGAGGGCGGCGGCGGCGCAGTGCTGATGCGAGAATTTGGCCTGCAGGCCGGTCTCCGGCTGCGCGCGTCCCATCAGTTCGGGGACCAGCGGATGGACGCGCGCCTCGATGGTCACGACGTCGCTCGCGACGATCGAGTGCTGATTGCGCAGTTCGATGACCGCGTCTTGCAGTGGGTGCGAAACAACGCCGTTCGCGTACGGCTTCAGTCCGTTGTTCTGCAGTTCCCAACGCGCGCCTGTGGTTATGAGGTCGCTGATGGCCTCGATCGTTGCGGGGTTGTGGCCTTTCGGTGAGAGCACGGCCCAGAAGCCGCGCCGCCCCTCGAGGATGGCGTCCGGGCCGGAGAAGCCGCCCGCCACCAGCGAGGCCGCGCGCAGCCCGCTCGATGCCGCGTGGCCGGCGTGCAGTGCTTTGCCGTTGGTGCCGAAGGCGTCGCGGACACCGGCAGCGTGCGTGCCGGCGAGTCCGAGGGCCTGCGTCGTACGCACCTCGTCTAGGCCGAACAGGCGAGCGGCGCCGGCTGCCGCGCCGAAGCCACCGACCGTGCCGGTGATGTGCCAGCCCGCGTCGTAGTGCCAGGGGTGAGTGGAGAGTGCGACGCGGCACGCGACCTCGCAGCCGATCGCGAAGGCGGCGAGCGTCTCTGCGCCCGAGGCACCGGTGCGCTCCGCAGCCGCGAGGACGGCGGGCCACGTCGGCGCGCTGGGGTGGAGGACGGTCGGGAAGTGGGTGTCGTCGTAGTCCTGGAGGTGGGCGAGGTAGCCGTTGACGAGTGCCGCCTGCACCTCGCTCGCCTTCCCGCGACCGAAGACGCTCGTCGAGCCCTCCCGCCCACCCCACGCCTCGAGGGCGTCGACGGAGGGATCGTCCGAGGCGGCCAGCGCGACGGCGAGGACGTTGATGAGTGTGCGATTCGCCTCGTGGAGCACGTGCGCGGGGATTGCCGCGCGGTCCGTCTGCACGATGAACTGTGCGAGTTCCGCGGTCGGGCCCATCGATTGCCATCCATCCTGTGAATCGGGCGGTCCGGGTCTGGCCCCGTGGAGCCTAGCGCAGCCTTCCGGTTGAGGCGTGGCTATACTCGCGCTGACCGTCGAGCCGCCAGGAGGCCCCCATGCCCGTGCCGTACGAGCCCGCGAAATCGATGGACTACCGGACAATCGAGGTGGAGCGCGAAGGCCGCGTCGGCATCGTGCGCTGGAACCGCCCCGACCGCCTCAACGCGATGAACGGCACGATGTACGCCGAGTGGATCGAGGCGTACGACGCGTTCAACGCCGACCCGAGTATCGGCGCGGTGGTGACGACGGGGAACGGCCGCGCCTATAGTGCGGGCGCGGACATCGGTGGGTTTGAGCGCTCGTTCACGGGTGGCGAGGCGCCCGTCGAGAAGAAGGCGCCACACGCGCCGTTCGCGCCGTGGTACATGGCGGACGGGAAGCCGGCGATCGCTGCGGTGAACGGTGTCGCGGTCGGCATCGGGTTCACCTCGATCCTTTGGTACGACGTGATCCTGGCGTCGACGGAGGCGAGGTTCTCCGCACGGTTCGCCGCGATCGGGTTGACGCCGGAACTCAACTCCTCGTGGATGCTGCCGAAGTTAATCGGCGTGCAGCGTGCGAAGGAGATGATGCTCACCGGCCGCATCTGGACCGCCGAGCAGACGTGCGACCTCGGCCTCGTGCGCGAGGTGGTGGCGCCCGAAGACCTGATGCCAAGGGCGATTGCACTCGCCTCGGAGATCGCGAACAACCCGACGTCCACGCTGAGCGTGATCAAGCGGATGGTGATGGAAGACCTGCTGACGGATGACCTCAGCACGATCGACCGGCGCTCGTCGAAGAACTTCGCGGACGCCCGTAAGACAGCCGAGCACCGCGAGGCGCTCTTCGCCCTCCGTGACCGCCGCGATCCCCGCTACCACGACGAGGCCTACATGGCCGACCTCGCCGCGCGGGTGGAGCGTGGCGAGGCGACCTAGAGCGGACGAGTCTTAGACGGTCGCGAAGGTCTTCGCGGCGGCTTCGAGTTGCTCTTGGTCGCGCCTGTTAAAGAGGGTGCGCTTACCGGAGACGCAGTGGGCGCGACCGGACTCGGTCAGCGTGTACTTGCCATCGGCGTGCGTGACGATCGCCTTCTCTTCAAGCGACTTGAGGGCACCGGCGACGGCCTCCGGGTCGACGCCAGCCGCCATCGGCGCGAAGAGCGGGACGGATGTGGCGAGGCCCTCAAACATCTTGGCGAGGCGCGTGGCGTCGTCGGTGAACGTGTCCTGCTCGACGCTGGCGAGCATGCCCTGAAGCACCTCGTTGAGCGTGAACTTCATCGAATTCGAACCATGGCTAGCGGTGGTCATTGGCCGCTCCCTCCTGTGGCGCCGGCGCGCGCAACCCCGGATCGTGGCCTGATGGGCAACTCCCCGATGTGTAATCGGGTGCCTTAGGGTAACAGCACGCTCCCGCTGACCTGTGATCAAAGTGCTTCAGGTGAAGCAGTCGGGGCTTGCTCGACGGTTACTCAGCGCCGTCAGGCGTCGCCACACCCGCGGGGACCGCGTACGGCACCGGACCGTAGTAGTTGCACGGCTGGCTCAAAGAGAACTGTCCGACGTCGGTCTTCTGGCCTTCGGTGAGGAAGACGTTGGGCCGCGATGCCACAGCGCCATTCAGCTTGGCCACCGGACCGACTGCCACGGTCAGGTATTGGCCGGCCGGGACGCCTTCGATGACGAAGCGGCCATCTTCGCCAGTGCGCGCGCTCAGGCTGGTGCCCTGGACAGCGACGAGGACCACGCCGGCGGGAATCAGGCGGGGGATGGGGATCGGACGAAACGGGGGAGCGATCACGGGCGTCACGCCGGGCTTGGTTTCGGCGGTCGGCGGGACGGGGTCGATCGAGGTGGTGGGGAACGAGGGCGGCACCGCGCCGCTCTCGGCGGTGCCGGGGACGCCCATGAGGTACGGCAGCGGGGAGTACCAGACCACCTGGCCGGTGATCGTGCCGCCCGAGGCGGCGGAGGCAGGGCTGAGGCCCCGGGCGACGGCGAACACGCCGCCGGCAGCGAGGAGGCCCAAGGCCGCGAGCATCACACGTGAACCGATGCGCGTCGTCATCCGTCGCCTTCCATACCTGTTTCGGGTGTATGGGAGGTGAACGCCGGCGGGTGCGGTCTCGTTCCCGCGCCCGGAAACGAGACCGCCCGGCAGATGCGCCGGGCGGTCTTCGGTCGTCTAGCGCACCGGCTTCGCGGCCGGCGTTGCATTCGGGCGCGCACCACCCTTGACCGGCTTCTGGCTCTGCTTCTTCTTGTTCTTGTCTTTCGGGCTCTTGTCACCCATGGCGGTTCCTCCCGTGAGCGTTCAGGTGGGCTCTCACCCTACCACTGCCCGGTATCAGTGTTCGAGGAGCCCGAGGTAGCCCTACCAGGCGGCCTCGAGCAGCCGGACCGCATCCTCGATCTGGTCACCCTCGGAGCGCGCGCCCGCGTTGGCGTTGAAGTTCTTCACCGTCTCTCGCGCGATGAGCGGCAGGTCATCCTTCGGGATCTCCAGCTGCCGCAGGCGCGTCGGCACGCCCGCTCGCTCGTAGAGCGCCTCGACGGCATCCGCGATTGCGAGGGTGGCCTCTCGGGCGTCCATCCCCTCGCGCCAGAGCCCGAGGGCCTGGGCGACGTTGCGTGCGGAGGCCTCGGGTGGCGCGGGGTGGAGCCGCATCGTCGTGCCCGCGACGACCGAGGTGGACTCGCCCTGGCCGACGTGCGGGTAGCGGACGTGGAGCGCCGTCGAGACCGCGTAGTGGCCGGCGAACGGCGCTGGCGCCCGCCCTCGACGGCCGTCGTCCTCAGCGCGGTTCTGGAGGAGTGCGGCAGCGCAGAGGTCGAAACGCGGCGCTGGGTCATCGAGTGCTTCGACGACACGCGGGTAGGCGCCGTATGCAAGGCGGAAGGCGTGCTGGCGGTCGGCGTCGACGAGCGGGTTCACATCGGTCTCCGCCATGCCCGCGATGGTGCTGGCGAACACCGTGGTGGCCGTCGAGCGGATGAGGTCAGGCGGTGCTGACATCAGCGCGCCGGTGTCCCAGAAGATCGCCTGAGGCCGCGTCTTCGGATCGAAGTACTCCATGCGGCGATCGAGGTCGGGGTTCTTCAGCCCGGTGCCAGCACGGTTCATCGCGCTCGTCGGCGTGGTGGGCACATTGAGGATCGGCGGCTTAGGCGCGAGCAGGCGAGGGCTGAAGGCAGGCTTCCCCTCGGGGTACTGGGTCATCACCTCGAAGGGGCTCGCCTGTTCGGCCATGAAGATCGCGACCGCACGCGTGGCGACGATGACGCTCCCGCCGCCGACGGCGATCAGCAGGTCCGCCCCCGCTTCGACGGCCGCCGCAGTCGCCGCGCTGACCGAGGCGTAGGTGGAGTCCTTCTCGATACCGTCGAAGACGCCGGCGTAGCGCGAGCCGAGGGCGTCCGCGATCCGCGCCGCCACCGTCGTCCGCCGAGTGATCGAGGGCGAACAGACCACGAACGCCCGCCGCGCGCCCGCCCGCTCGACCTCGCTGGCGAGGTGCTGCTCGATGACCTCGTCGCCGCTGTACAGCCGCCACGCCACGGAGGATGCCCGGAACGCCTCGGTCGCCATCATGGGCCTCCAATGGCCTCCCGCCAGTCGGGACGCCCGAATGCTAGTGGTGTCTCACTCTGATAGGTTGCTCGCCAACGCGGAAGAAGGCCCTATGTTCCAACGTGCCCGCTGGTTATTGGTGCCCGTGCTGGTGGCGGCTTTGATCCCATTCGTGTCGCCTCGTCCGGCGACCGCGCAGACCATCGCCGCATGCCCGACAGGCGCGACGCTGACTATTACGGCCCCGACGGCGGCCGCACCAACGACGGTGAACGTCACCGTGACACCCGCGCAGAACATCAAGGCCGCCGCGGTGGCGGACACGACGTCGCTCCACCTTCATTACTTCATCGACACGCCGGCGACCGCCGCAGGCGCGACGATTCCGAGTGGTGACCCGAAGGTCATCCACAGCGGCGTGACGACCCAAGACTTGGGCACGCTCGCTGCGGGCTCTCACACGGTCATCGCCGTCCTTGGCCAACTGAACCACACCGCGTGTGACACCCGCGCCACGGTCACGTTCACCACCGCCGCGGCGGCCGCGACCACGACCGCGGCCCCCGCAGCCGCCCCCGCCAAAACCGGTAACGCCGGCCTCGCTCAGGATGGCAGCGCCTCGATGCTGCTCGTGGGTTCGTTGGTCGGTGCGGCGTTCGTGCTCACCGTCGGCGCCCGCAAGGCGTCCGGTCGCAGTCGGTCGTAACGGCCGACTGAGGTTCTCCGTCGGAGGCCCCGCTACTCGGCGGGGCCTCCGTTCTTTCTGAGGAGTCGAGCATGAATGCTGCGAAGCCACTCACCGCACTGCTCGTCCTCTGGGACCTCTCGGAGGGCAGCGGGGCGACGTTTGATGAACTGCGCGACTACCTCCGCGAGCGCTCGATCCCGCGGTTCGAACAACTCGAAGGCCTGCGTCAGAAGACTTGGATCTCCAGCCCGGCGTCAGGGAGGTGGGGCGCGCTCTATCTGTTCGAGGAGCGCGATCAGGCGCAGGCGGTCATCGAACACCTTGCAGAGAGCCCCGTCGTCACGCTGACCGGAAGGCATCCCACCGCCGAGATCTTCGACGTGGAGGCCGTCGTCGAAGGCCAGCACTCCGGCCTCGACTTGCTGATGGCCGGGCTCGCACGACTTAGCGGATAGCGATTAGTTCGAGTTCGAAGATCAGGTCGGCGTTCGCGGGGATCGGGCCGGTGCCGCGCGGGCCGTAGCCGAGGTCGGATGGAATGTAGACGGTGCGCTTGCCGCCGACCTTCATCGTGGACAGGCCCTCGGAAAAGCCCTTGATCACGCCGTTCATCGGGAACGTCGCGGGCTCGCCGCGGTCGACGGAACTGTCGAATTTGCGGTCGTTCGCGGCCAGCTTGCCGGTGTAGTGGACGGTGACCTGCTGGTCCATGCGCGGCGACTCACCCGTACCGACCTCGTGGTCGACGTACTTCAGGCCGCTCTCGGTCACGGTGGCGTTGTCCATCATCGGGGTGTCCTTCTCGCTGCGCTCGTGGCCTGCTTCCCCTCCAGTTGACGCGATCGGAGGCCTCCGTGGCAACCCTCGATGCCTCCCGGGGCTAGTGCGCCCGCACGAACGCGACCGCCTCGGCCGCCGCGGTGTGCAGGTGCCCCTCGTACGTGTGGCCCGAGGCCTTTCGAGGTTTGAACGAATGGTCGCCGTCACCCAGCCACTCGATCCGGATCGCCGGGGACAGCGCGTAGCCCTGGACCTCGGCGCGTGTACCGAACGGATCGCGCTCGCCCTGCACGAACAACGCGGGCGTCCGCAGGCCCTCGAGGTGTGCGGTGCGCAGGTTGTTCGGTGTCCCCGTCGGATGGGACGGATAGCCGAGACAGACCAGCCCGCGCACCCCCGCCTCGTCCGCGACCATCGAGGCGATGCGCCCGTCCATCGACTTCCCGCCGGTCACCACGTTCGAGCCGCCGCCCAGCGCCTCGATCACTTCCAGCCAGGTGCGCCGCAGAGCGGGCTCGCGGTCAGGCGGACGTCGTGAGCCGGTCCGGCGCGCCGCCATGTATGGGAACTCGAAGCGCACCACGCGGATGCTCCCGGCAGCAACGAGCCCGGCGAACTGCACCATGAACGGGCTGTCCATCCCCGTGCCTGCGCCGTGCGCGAGGACAAGGGCGGGGACGCCATCCTTCGGTCCATCGGTGAGCAGGTTCATGCTGCCCGCCAGTCGATGACCCTCGACAGCACGCCCCGCGATCGGACGGTGAGCGCGTAGCCGGCGTCACGCGCGATGTTTACGAGCGGCAGGTCGAGGATTCTCCCGACCACCGCGAATCTCGTCAGGCGGAGTGCAGCCGTCGATGCCGCTCCGCCATGGTACTCGACGCCACCGGGTGTGATCAGGTGCGCCTGCCGCAGCACCTCCGCTTCCGACAACGATGTCAGCCACGCCTCGCGCGGCACGGCGTCGAAGGCGACAGTCGTCACCGGCACGCGCGCCCTCGATGCCGCCCACGCGGCGATGCGCGTGCAGAAACGGCAGCCGCCGTCGTAGACGATGACGAACATCGAGGGCGGTTGGGCGGAGTGGGTGGGGGTGAGGGAGCGCATTCCCGGAGGCTAGCGCACCGGCGGCTTCGGGCGGGCGGCGAGGGCAAAGAAGATGGATCCCACGGCGGCGAAGGCGGCGAGCAGATCGAAGCCGACGCGGTAGTTGCCGGTGGTGTCGTACACGTAGCCCGCCAGCAGCGGCCCGGCGATGGCTCCGAGGATCACCACCATGTTCGAGATCCCCATGATCTTCCCGAAGGAGGTGCGCCCGAAGTAGTCAGCACGGAGCGCAGCCATCTGCGGCCCTCGCATCCCCCAGGCGGTGCCGTGGATCACGACGAACGCGCCCACCATGAGGGCAGTCGAGGCGTGCGACAGCAGCAGCATCCCCACCGCGTGCATCCCCATGCACCCGAAGGCGAGCATCCGCTTGCTCGCGCGGTCGCCCACCCAGCCACCGACCAGCGTCCCGATCATGAACATCAGCGTCACCATCGAGTACACGCCGGCAGCCTTGCCGAGCGAGTAGCCCAGCGTCTCGTTCAGGTGCGACACCATGTGCACGTTCACCGCACCCACGATGAACAGCGCGGACGCATGCCCGAGCGAGATCCACCAGAACGAGGGCGCGTGGAGCGCCTCGCGGAGGGTGAAGTCGGACGAGGGGACGAGCGGCGCGCCATCGAGATCCGGTGGGACGAACAGCGCTCCATCAGGTGCGAAGCCCATCGCCGCTGGGTCGGCACGCAGGACCTGCGTGATCGGCAGCCCGACGAGCAAGACGATGATGCCCGACGCGAACGCTGTGGTGCGCCATCCGAACGCCTCGAGTGCCAGCACCGTCGTCACCGGCAGGATGACGCCGCCGAAGGCACCGCCGAGGCTCATCAGGGCCAGCGCAGTCGATCGACGTCGCTCGAACCACTGCACGACGGTGTGCGTGAGGGTGAGATACCCCATCAGGCTCGCGCCAAGCGACATGACGAGGAATGCCCCGTAGAACGTGGCCGGTGAGTTGATCCGGCTGAACAGCATGAAGCCAATCGCGAGCGTGATCATGCCCGCGCGCGCGACGGCTCGAGGCCCGACGCGGTCGAGCAGCCACCCCTGTACCGGCCCGAAGATGCCGCTCTCCATCTCGCGCACCGCAGACGCGCCGGAGAGAATCGTGCGGCTCCAGCCAAAGTCTCGATGCAGGACGACGACGTAGGAGCCGTACGCCTGCCCGAGCAGCGTCCCCTGCAGCAACTGCATCCCCGCGCCCGCAGCCACGATCCACCAGCCATAGAACACGCCGCGACCGAGCGGGCGAGCGCGTCGCTCGGTCGGCGGAGGCGTCAGGTCAGGCTGAGACAAGGAGGGCGCTCGTTCCGTCGAGGGCGGCGGGCATCACAGCGATGATAGGTGCGACCGCCGCTACGGCCTCGGCGCCCGCCCCTGCCGAGTCGCTGCCGCCGCCCGTGCCCCAAGGGAGCGGCGCGACCACTCCACCCACTCCGGCCACTCCCTCCGGATCGCCGTATCCAGGGCTTCCAGTCCATCGAAATCCCGGTAGCACTGCGCCCGCACGAGGAACCCGTCGTCCAGGCGGCCTCGATACGTGCTCAGCACCATCGAGGCGAACGCGGGGTTCCAGTTCTGGATCAGCCGCGAGAAGTCGCGCGCGGGGTCGGAGACCTGGGCGCCCTCGAAGTCGAGGACGGCGAGGATGCGCTGCTCACCGTCGACTAGCACGTGCTCCGGCTTCAGGTCGGCGTGGATCAGCGTCAGCGGCGGCATCGTGCGCGAGGCATGTTCGAGGCGTGCGCCCGTCGCTCGTACCCAGGCCGCCGTCGGCGCACTCAGCGTAGGGGCGCACCGCTCGATCATCGGCTGGTAGGCGTCGCGCCACGGGATCGAGGGTGTTGCGCCGCAGCGTTCGCCGATCGCTGGGTCGAGCGTGTGCAACGTCGTCAGGAACGCAGCGATCGAGATGGCGAGTCGCTGCCGTGCCGCCCGCCCGGACACACGCGCGACCTCGCCGTCCACGAACCGATACAGGCCCGCCACGACCGTTCCGTCTGCGCCCCGCAGCAGTCGAGGTTCGCGTGGCATCGGCAGGCCAGTCCGATCGAGGGCTACCGCGAGCCGGTGCTGCGCCTCGATGGTTGGTCGTGCCTCGGCCAGTCGAGGCACGCGCAGGAGCCAGTCGCCGTCGTGCGCCGGCACCCGCCGCGATGACATCCCAGCCGTTGCCGGCGATCGTGGCACGCGATGTGTCGGCATTCTGAAGGGCGGTGCGCATGGCCTCGATGACGTCGAGGGCGAGAAGGGCGCTGGGCGGCAAGGTCATGCCGCGTAGTGTCCTCGAACGTGTCGAGCCCCGCAGTCAAGAGCCGCGTAGCGCGTCGCCCCCGGCGGCCGGTCCTACTTCAGCCGCGATGCATCAGGGAAAGTAGGAAAACCTGGCATCCCGGCGGCGCCGGGGGCGACGCCCTTTGATCGTGCCACAGCCCGCCGAGGTTGGGTGCCCTCCGAGCGCGATTGATAGCAACTCGCAATGTCGCCTATCTGAGGCACGGTCGGGCATGGTCGAGGCGCATTCGGGCACGCTTGCCGGGACGCGGATAATCCTCGGGCCACACCTCGAAGGGCAGCGGAGGGCTCACCATGCCGACCACACCGATCAACGGCACCGACATCTACTACGAGACGTACGGCAGCGGCTTCCCGCTCGTGTTTGCACATGGTGGTTTCGGCGGTCTCGGGACCGGCGCGGGCGGCAACGTCGCCCCGTGGGTCGAGCGCTTCGCGAAGCACTTCCAGGTCATCCTCCCTGACCGCCGCTCCTCCGGCCGCTCCGGCTTCCCGGACGTCCCTCACACGATGTCGCTCTTCGCCAGCGACATCCGAGGCCTCCTCCAGCACCTCGGTCACGACCGTGCCTTCGTCTGGGGCACCTCCGCCGGCGGCCCCATCGCCACCACCTTCGGCCTCGAACACCCCGAGGCCGCCGCGGGCATCGTCATCGCCGAGACCGCCCCGTGGCTCTCGCGCGACCCCGACCTCCTCGGCAAACTGCGCGACCGCATCGGGGTCCTCAACACGCGCGGCGTGGACGCGGCCTACGAGGCACGTCGGGAGGGTGGCACGGTCGGCCTCAATCTCTTCGCCGCGCAGCGTCCCGCAGCGACTGAGGAGGAGCAGCGCTCTCGCGACGCACGTCGCGCCGCGATCCAGGCGCAACTCGCGCTGGTGCCGAAGGAGGAGCGCGTCTCGAAGTACGGCGCAGAACTCCGCACCTACGCCGCGCACCTCGGCTTTGACGCTTCGAAGCGCATCCGCGAACTGAAGATGCCCGTGCTCGTCGTCTACGGCACCGGCGACACCGTGTACCCCGAGGTCCCGTGGACCGACCTCACCGCCGGCATGCCCAACGTCGAGGTCCGCCTGTTCGAGGGCCAGGAGCACGGCGCCGCCAGCAACACCCCCGAGGGCGAAGCGGCCATCCTCGACTTCCTGCGGAAGCACGCGCCGAAGTAGGGCGAGAGGCCGGAACGCCACCGCGCATGGGGACACCGAGGAGGAGAAAGCAATGACCACTCGACAGGAACTGCAGAGGCGATCACGGCAGCCGATGCTCGGCTGGACCGCCTGCAAGCGCTCATCGAGCAATATCAGCACGACGCGTTGCTGGACGACGGTGGCAAGTGGAGCGTCCGCGACTGTCTGAGTCACGTGGCTGCGTCGGCGCGAGTGTCGATGGCGGGACGCCGCGCTCTCGACAGCGTCCGCGGTGAGGCGCGTCCGGCCGCTGCTGGCGGACCGTCGATCGACGAACGCACGGCTCAACAGGTCACCGAGCGCAAGGACAAGTCGATTGCGGACCTGATCGCGGAGACGAAGCAGGCACACGCCGCGGCGCTCCAGGATCTCGCCGCGATGACCGACGCCGATCTGGCGACCGCGGTACCGGCGCCTGCCCCAGACCGTCCCGGCAGCAGCGTGGCAGGGGCGACACTTCGCATGTTGGAGTTCCACGAGGGCGGTCAGGTCGATCGCATTGAGAACGCGCTACGACTGCGGACCCGTTGGACCTAGCGGCAGGTGCCGGTTCGGCAGCGTCGAGTGCCGCCAGCGACTACTCGGGTCTCGCAGGCTAGCGAGGCCGAGGCGGCGGTGGCCCTGCTGGAGCGATCGGCATACCCGGTAGAAACGGGGGTGGGCCACGGTGCTTGGTGCTGTCTCCGATGATCTCGTCGCCGGGCTGACAGTGCGCTTCGCTATCTCCAGAGACGAAGCAGTAGGTCCGGTCGTCGAAGAAGATCCGGCCGTTACCGTCTGGCCAAACGTCACGAACTCCGGGGATCGATGCCGCCAGCACAATCGCGATGGTGAACGAGGCGACCCAGGCCGCGGTTGCCGCGAGTAACCAGATGGTGAGCAGTCCTGCCCTTTTACGCGCGGTTCGACATTTTCGAGGAATCTCCGACCGACCGTCTGCACCTCTTCGTATTGATGAAAGACCTCAGGGAAGAATTAGAGCGTGCGAGCGTCTGAGAATCCCAAAGCTTCGTCGCCGGCTAAGCATGTCGTAAAGCAGAGAGAACGACGTTCCCAGGCGACGGGGCAGAGCGGGTCAAGGCTCGCCGGAGGCGACCGCGAAGCGGCTGTGGCCTTGAATCGCGGGTCAGTCGAGCGAGCCTGACCCTAGGGGCAGCGTTCACGGAGTGGGCGCGGCCCGTTCCATGCGTCGGACGGGTAGCCGGTCGGTGTGACCGCTTCCCTGCGTGAGGCACAGAGGACGGGCGGCATTCCCGTTGGAGGACGAGTGGCATCAACCCAGGGCGCGCGGTTCTGCGGCATAGTGCAGGAGCTGCCGGGGCACCCGCCCGGATGCGATCGTGGACACGACAACGCCGCCCGAAGGGCGGCGTTGTCTTGAGCGAAATGGCGACCCCGATCGGATTCGAACCGACGGTCTCCACCGTGACAGGGTGGCGTGTTAGGCCTCTACACCACGGGGCCGCGAAAGCAGAACCTACCGTAGCGACGCCCGTTCCCGTGGTCAATGTCGAGTCGGCTCGGGGAAGCGTCGGAGGGGCGGGCTGAGCGTGCGCCCTCGGTGGGTGGGCCGTAGAATCGAGGGTGAAAGAGGCACCGTATGCCCAGCACCCCGCCCCGCCGTCGACTGACCCGTGTCGCCCCGCCTCGGCCGACCTACGACGGCGCTCCGCTGCCCGTGGCGGCAGCGTCCGAGCACACCTCACGGCAGGCGCTGCGGCCGACGGCCTACGTCGCCCGTGAGGCGGTCAACGTGAAGATGGAACTCCGGCGCGTCGCCGGGGTGACCGCGACCTGCTTCGGGCTGCTCGCGATCCTCGCCATCATCGACCGAGTGCAGTAGAGAATCGACCGGGTGTAGTAGGCACCCTTCCGCGCAGGCCTCGAAGGTCAGCGCAGGCGGTTTGACACCGTACTCACCGCGATCAGCAGCAGGAAGATCCCGGCGAAGTCGCGGATCAGCGTCGTCGAGTCGCCACC
>CANFFZ010000002.1 GCA_947446155.1 Chloroflexota bacterium
AGCCTCGGGATAGAGCAGCCGCACGGCCTCGAGGTGTTCGGCGGCGAACCAGATCCGCCCGCGCGCGGTATCGAGGGCGGCCGCGCGCTTCTGCGACACGAGTTCCGCGAGCCAGTCCGTCCAGTCCTCCACCACCGTCTCCGCGACGGCGACGAGGTTGAGCAGGGCGTCGTGGGTCTCTTCGGCGTTGCGCGGGTCGGGCCACGCCTCGTCCGCCATGCGCTCGATCGCCTCTGGGTCGAGCGCGCCGAGGTCGCGCTCGTTCGTCGGCAGCCCGCGACGCAAGCTCACGGCGCGCGTGCGGCGCTCCTCAAGTGGCGCGTCGTCGAGGAAAGTGTAGGGGCGGCCGTTGATGATCTCGTGCGCCATGACGGACGGCTCGACGGTCTCGCGTGCGTGGTAGCGGATCTCACCCGCGCGCACCCGTTCGAGGACGTGCGTGAGGCCCTCGACGTCCATCGCCTCGAAGAGACAGTCGCGCATCGTCTGGTGCATCAGCGGGTGGTCAGGGAGGTGCAGCGGCTCGGTCATGTTCTCCTGGCAGCCCACCTGCTCCGGGAACACCGCCGCCATCAGGTCGTCCGCCTTCATCCGCTGGATGAACGGCGGCACCGGGCGCCCGCCTCGCGAGCGCGGGACGGCGAGGGCGCGCGTGACGTTCTAGCGCCAGCGTGTCGGGAACAGCGGGATGTAGAACACCGAGGAGTGGACGGCCTCCTCCACGTTCTCCGGCTGCACTCAGGTGAACGCCTCCTCCATCGGCCACGAGTGCTGCGGGCCTGCCGAGAGCAGGATCGCATTGTCGCTCGCCGCTGCCTGCAGTTCGAAGTCGAACGCGACGCAGAACCGCTTCCGCAGCGCGAGGCCCCACGCACGGTTGATCCGCTGCCCGAACGGCGCGTGGACCACCAGCTGCATCCCACCGCCGTCGTCGAAGAACCGCTCGAAGACCACGTCCGTGTCCGACGGCACGAGGCCGAGGCCGTCGCGCGTCGCTCGTCGCTCGCAGGTAGTCCGCCATCTGGTCCGCGCCGATCGCCGGCAGCGCGCACTCGATCGCCAGCCACGCCCGCAGCGTCTCCGGGTCACCGTCGAGGCGTTCCGCGACATCGCGACGCAGCCGCCCGACTTCCTCGGACAGTTCGACGGTGCGGCCAGGCGCCTCGCCGAGCCAGAAGGGGACGTTGGCAGCGGCGCCATGCGCGTCCGTCACAAACACAGTGGACTGCCCGACGCGGCTGATCCGCCACGAGGTCGAGCCGAGCAGGAACACATCCCCGCCCATCGACTCGATCGCCCAGTCCTCGTTCACGGTGCCGACCTGGATGCCCTCGGGCTCTGCGATCACGCGATAGTCGCCGGTCTCCGGGATCGTGCCGTCGTTGGTGATGGCGGTGAGGCGCGCCGCGCGCTTCGGGCGCAGCATCCCCTGGATGCGGTCGCGGTGCAGCAGCCCCGGCGTGCGCCCCGCGTGCGTACCGATACCTGTCGCGAGCATCTCCACGATCTCGTCGAACGACTCGCGTGTCAGGTCGGCGTACGGCGTCGCGCGCCGCACGAGGTCATACAGCCTTTCCTCTGCCCATTCCTCCGCGGCGACTTCCGCGACGATCTGCTGCGCCATCACGTCGAGCGGCGCCTTCGGCTGCACGATGCGGTCGAGGCGTCCCATGCGCACCGCACGTACCAGCGCGGCGCACTCGACGAGTTCGTCACGCGACGCGGGGAACAGCCGCCCGTGCGGGCGCAGGCCGA
This sequence comes from Chloroflexota bacterium, assembly GCA_947446155.1. The sequence continues at coordinate 1,756 of CANFFZ010000002.1, forward strand.
GCGCGTGGCCCGACCGCCCGACGCGCTGCAGGAACGTCGCGATGCTCCTCGGCGACCCCACCTGGCACACGAGGTCGATGCTGCCGATGTCGATGCCGAGTTCGAGCGACGCGGTCGCGACGAGCGCCTTCAGGTCGCCCGCCTTCAACCGCTGCTCCACCTTCAGCCGGCGCTCCTTCGACATCGACCCGTGGTGTGAGGCCACCGCGTCTTCGCCGAGGCGTTCGACGAGGTTGTGCGCCACGCGTTCGGACATCCGCCGTGTGTTCACGAAGATCAGCGTGGTCTTGTGCTCCAGCACGAGTTCCGCGAGGCGGTCGTAGATCTCGCCCCACTGCTCCTTCGGCGCCACGGCCTCGAGGTCCGTCTTCGGCACATCGATGTGCAGCTCGATGTCGCGCTGATGCCCGCGGTCGATGATCTCGACCGGCCGCCCCGCGCCGACGAGGAACGCACCCATCGCCTCGATCGGCCGCTGCGTCGCCGACAGCCCGATCCGCTGCGGCCGTGCCCCGCCCGCCGAGGTCACCACGTGGTCGAGCCGTTCGAGGCTGAGCGTCAGGTGGGTGCCGCGCCGGTCGCGCGCCAGCGCGTGGATCTCGTCCACGATCACCGTGCGGACGCCGCGCAGCGTGGCGCGGCTTCGTTCGGAGGTGAGCAGGAGGTAGAGCGACTCCGGTGTGGTGATCACGATGTGCGGTGGCTTCCGCACCATCGCCTGCCGCTGCGACTGCGGCGTGTCGCCCGATCGCACCCCCGTCCGCACCGCGTCGAGGTCGAGCCCCATCGCGGCGGCCGCGGCACGGATCCCCGCGAGCGGCTCGTCCAGGTTGCGCTCGATGTCGTTGCCGAGTGCCTTCAGCGGCGAGACGTAGATGATCCGCGTGCGGTCATCCAGCGTCCCCGCCTCGGCCTCCCGCACCAGCGAGTCCAACCCCACGAGGAACGCCGCGAGCGTCTTGCCGGACCCGGTCGGCGCCGCCAGCAGCACATCGCGCCGTTCAAAAATGCTCGGCCAACCCTCGACCTGCGCGTCCGTGGGCGCCCCGAACCGCTCCGCAAACCACCCCCGCACAGCGGGATGGAAGCGCTCCAGCACATCGGTCGGCGCAAGGGTGGTCATGCCGTCCAGCGTACGCCGACGGCGCCTCAACCCGTCGAGGGGAATGGCACCTTCCGCCGCCCGCACATGGAAACCGACAGCCTGTATGTGGTAGAACCCGCCCACCTCCCGAGGTGATTCGGGACGCTGCGGAGGGGAACTCGATGCCGCTCGATCCGGCCGCGCGCGCCTTCCTCGACCAGGTCGCAGCCATGGGCGCGCCGCCAACGCACACGCTCCCGCCCGCCGTCATTCGCGCTGCGCGCATCCCCGCGCCGCCGGGGCCGGAGGTCGCGCGCGTCGAGGACATGGAGGTCTTCGGCCCGGAGGGCCCGATCCCCGTGCGGCTCTACTACCCCTCGAATGAGCCCAACCTGCCCGTCCTCGTCTGGTACCACGGTGGCGGCTGGGTCATCGGCAGCGTCGAGGGCGACGACCCGACGGCTCGGCGGCTCTGCGTCGCCACGGGCGCCATCGTGATCAGCGTGGACTACCGCCTCGCGCCGGAGCATCCGTATCCCGCCGCTGTCGACGACGCGTATGCCGTCGCGGTGTGGGCATGGCAGAACGCGCCGCGCTACGGCGGGGACGCGACACGGATGGCGATCGGCGGCTGGAGCGCCGGCGCGAACCTCGCCGCCGTCGTCACGCTGCTGTCCCGTGACCGAGGCGGCCCGACCTTCCGCCACCAACTGCTCGTCGTGCCCGTCACCGACCACCGGATGGAGACGCCCTCCTACAGCGAGAACGCCGAGGGCTACATCCTGTCGAAGCCGCTGATGGACTGGTTCTACGGCTACTACGCGCCCGAGGGCGTCGACCGTGCCCAGCCCTCGATCTCACCGCTGTTCGCGCCGAGCCACGCCGGCCTGCCCCCCGCCGACATCCACGTCGCGGAGTTCGACCCCCTGCGTGACGAGGGCGAGGCGTATGCCACCGCACTTCACGCCGCTGGCGTCCCCGTGACCGTCACGCGGCACCCCGGGCAGATCCATACGTTCTTCACGGCGGCGCACCTATTCCCGTACGGCCTTGAGACCGTCGAGGTCGCCGCCGAGCGGCTGCGGGCCGCGTTGCAGTAGGCACGGACGGTCGAGGCGACTCGGGAGAGGTTCGCGATGAAACTCGAGATGTTCCACCTGCACCCGTACCGCGACCTGCCTTCGGACTTCTCGGAGAAGTACCGCAGCGTCTGGGTGGACGTGCCATCCCACCTCTTCGACCCGGCCAAAGCGCACGTCATGTACAACGACACGCTCGACGAACTCGAATACGCGGCGAGCCTCGGCTTCGACGGCATCTGCGTGAACGAGCACCACCAGAACGCCTACGGCTACATGCCGAGCCCGGACATCATGGCGGCGAGCCTCGCGCGGCGGACGAAGGACGTCGCCATCATCGTGATGGGGAACTCGATCGCCCTCTACGATCCGCCGACGCGCGTCGCCGAGGAGATCGCGATGCTCGACTGCATCAGCGGCGGCCGCATCGTCTCCGGCATGCCCACGGGCACCTCGATGGACACGAACTACGCCTATGGCAGCAACCCGGCGCAGTTGCGCGACAAGTACGCCGAGGCCGCCGACCTGATCGTGAAGGCGTGGACCGAGCCCGAGATGTTCACGTGGGACGGGCGCTTCTTCCAGCTGCGTTACGTGAACATCTGGCCGAGGCCGATCCAGCAACCTCCCCCGATCTGGGTGCCCGGCGCCGGCTCGATCGGGACGTGGGAGTGGTGTCTTCGCCGCGACTACAACTACGCGTACCTGTCATACAGCGGCTTCAAACGCGGCAAGCAGGTGCTGGACGGTTTCTGGAACAAGGCGGACGAACTCGGATACGAGCGCAACCCGTACCAGGCCGGCTTCCTCCAGTTGGTGATCGTCGGCGAGTCGATGGCCGAACTCGAGGACAAGTACGCGCCACACGCGGAGTACTTCTTCAACAAGATGCTGCACATCTACCCGGGTTGGGGCGACGCCCCTGGCTACCGCACGCTGGACACCATCAAGGCCGGCCTACTCGCACAGACCGGCCGCTTCGGCGAGATCCCGCCGAGGACGACGTGGCAGGACCTCCTGACCAACGGCAACGTCGTCGCCGGCACCGCTGATCAGGTCGTCGAGCAACTCGAGTTCGTCGCGAAGGACCTCAACGTCGGCCACCTGATGCTGCTGAACCAGATCGGCTCGATGCCGCACGACCTGGCGATGGAGAACATCCGCCGCACCGCGCAGGACGTGGTGCCGAAGTTGCGCCACATCCACAGCGAGTGGGAAGACCGCTGGTGGCCGAAGCCGCTCCAGCAGCGCGTTGAGCAGCAGCCGATGTTTACCGACTACTCGAACGCCCCGACGCCGAAGGCGGCCACGCGATGAAGACGACGCAGGTGCCCGTCGCTGGCGGTCGCGACGCCATCGAGACAGTCGAGGACGGCAACGGCCCGCCGCTGCTCTTCTTGCACGGCATCTCTGGCCTCCACTGGACGCCGTTCCTCGACAGTCTCGCGAAGCAGTACCGCGTGATCGCGCCGCGCACGCCCGGGTTCGGTGACGCGAGCCAGACCGAACTCGACACGGTGCAGGACCTCGTCTACGCCTACCTCGACCTGCTGGACGCGCTCGGGCTGGAGAGTGTGCCGGTGTTCGGGCACTCCCTCGGCGGCATGGTCGCAGCCGAGGTGGCGGCGACGCAGCCGGACCGGTTCCCCTGGCTCGCTCTCGCGGCGCCGATGGGCTTCTTCCATACCGACCGTCCGACGTTCGACTTCTTCGCCTGTACGCCACGCGAACTGACGGCCGCCTTCTTCGCCGACCCCACTGGCGAGGCGGTGCAAAACTCCGGCGAGGCTGGCCTGATGCGCATGGTGCAGGCGGGGACGAAGTCCGAGACGGGTGCACAACTCGTCGAGACCTACCTCGAGCGTGCGAAGACCCTCGCGACGGCTGCCAAGTACCTCTGGCCGATCCCGAACCGAGGGCTGAGCAAGCGCATCCACCGCGTCACCTCGCCCACGCTCCTGCTCTGGGGTGCGCACGACCGCGTGGTGCCTCCGTCCTACGCCGAGGACTTCACGCAGGGCATCCGAGGCGCGACACTGACCATGATCGAGGACGCGGGCCACGAACTGTTGCTGGAGCAGCCGGCCGAGGTCCTGCGCACCCTCGATGCATTCGCCTCGAAGCACTAACCGCGAGGAGCCCTCGATGACAGTCCCGCCCGCGATCCCGTTCGCCATCAGTGCCGTCGTCTTGTTGTGGGCGACCGGCTCGGCGGCCATGGCGTTCACCGGTGGCATGCGCTCCGGTCTGCACCAGACGGCCCCGCCTGCGCCTCGCAAGGACGAGCCAACCGAGTAGTCCTCGATCGGTCCGGATGAACGACAGCAGCGCTCAAGCGGGCGCTGTTGTTTGTGATGGCGTGCGCAGACGAATCTGGCGAATCGATCGCAATGCACATCGTTATCGCCTACATTTTCACGTGAACTGGAAAGTAAATCGGCAACCCGAGAAGATTCGCTTCGTACAAGAGCCGAGTACATGGAGGATTGAATTATGGATTTTGCAGATAGCCCGGATCAGGCCGTCTTCCGAGGGCAGGTTGAAGAGTTCTTCGCGAAGAACTTCCCCGCTGCGCTCGCGATGCGCGCCGACGAGGATCCGTTCTCAGAAGAGGCAATGGGTGGCCCCGCGACCGATAAGGCCACTGCAATGAAGCAGTGGCGCGCGGCCCTCGTCGACAAGGGTTGGATCGCGCCCGCGTGGCCCAAGGAATATGGCGGGGCGGACCTCTCACCGATGGAGCAGTTCATCCTGAACGAGACGATCGCGGAGCGGAACGCCCCGCGCGTCGGTGTCCCGGACGTCGGTTCCACGATCATGGTCCACGGCACCGCGGAGCAGAAGGCGGAGTTCCTCCCCCCCATGGTCCGAGGCGAGTCGCGCTGGTGCCAGGGGTACTCGGAGCCGGGTTCTGGCTCTGATCTCGCGTCACTGCAGACCCGAGCCATCCGTGACGGCGACGACTTCGTCATCAACGGCCAGAAGATCTGGACCTCCGGCGCCCACCTCGCGAACATGATCTTCATGCTCGTACGCACGGACCCGGAAGCCCCGAAGCACCGCGGCATCACGTACTTGCTCTCGCCGATGAACGTCCCCGGCATCGAAGTGCGCCCGCTCGTGCAGATGAGCGACGCCCGAGGCTTCAACGAGACGTTCTTTGAGGACGTCCGTGTCCCGGTCAAGAATGCCGTCGGCGAGATCAACCGTGGCTGGTACGTCGGTGCGACGCACCTTGACTTCGAGCGCTCCTCGATCGGTTCGGCCGTCGGTCAGCGCAAGATGCTCGACACGCTGAAGGACTACCTGATCAAGGAGCGAGACTCGAAGTCGGGTAAGACTCGCCTGGGCCAGCCAGACGCACCCCGCCTTGAGTTCGCCGACCGTTACATCGAGGCGACCGTGGCGAAGACGCTGTCGCAGCGCGTCATCTCGATGCAGGCCCGAGGGCTCATCCCCAACTACGAGGCCTCGATGACCAAGGTCTTCGCGACCGAGTTCAGCCAGCGCATCGCCCGTACCTCGACGAAGTTGCTCGGCCTCTACGGTGGCCTCCGCGACCGCAGCAGCGACTACTCGCCGATGAAGGGCCGCTGGGCCACCATGTACCTCTCGAGTGTCTCGGCGACGATCGCCGGCGGCACCTCCGAGATCCAGCGCAACGTCATCGCGACGCGCGGCCTGGGCCTGCCTCGCGGCTAGCCCCCAGCCTCGGACGACCGGAAGGGGCCCGCGAGGGCCCCTTCTTCGTGCGCGGTGATTCGCGCCAGATTTCACAAGGTGGACTGGCAAGGGCGCAGTAGAATCCTCAGCGCTAAGACACATGGGCTCCGGCTGTCGCCGGAAATGAGATGGAGCAGGATCTATGGACTTTGCTGACAGCCCGGAGCAGGCGGTCTTCCGGACGGAGGTCGAGGCGTTCTTCTCGAAGAACTTCCCGGCTGCGCTCGAGGTGAGTGACGAGGATGACCCGCGCACGCGGGCGGAAGCCGGCGGCGACCAGGGTGACGCGCTCAAGCAGTGGCGCATGGCACTCGTCGGCAAGGGCTGGATCGCGCCCGCGTGGCCGAAGGAATACGGCGGGGCGAACCTCTCCCCCATGGAGCAGTTCATCCTGAACGAGACCGTCGCCGAGAAGGGCGCGCCGACGCTGCGCGTCCCCGACGTCGGTTCCACGATCATGGTGCATGGCACACCGGAGCAGAAGGCGGAGTTCCTCCCCCCGATGGTCCGAGGCGAGTCGCGCTGGTGCCAGGGCTACTCGGAGCCCGGCTCCGGCTCTGACCTCGCGTCGCTCCAGACGCGTGCCATCCGCGATGGTGACGACTTCGTCGTCAACGGCCAGAAAATCTGGACCTCCGGCGCGCACCTCGCGAACATGATCTTCATGCTCGTGCGGACAGACCCCGAGGCCCCGAAGCACCGCGGCATCACCTACCTCCTGTCGCCGATGAACGTCCCCGGCATCGAAGTCCGCCCGCTCGTGCAGATGAGCGACGCGCGCGGCTTCAACGAGACCTTCTTCGAGGACGTACGCATCCCGGTCAAGAACGCCGTCGGCGAGATCAACCGTGGCTGGTACGTCGGCGCCACGCACCTCGACTTCGAGCGCTCTTCGATCGGCTCCGCCGTGGGCCAGCGCAAGATGCTCGACACCCTGAAGGACTACCTCCTGAAGGAGCGTGACTCGAAGTCCGGCAAGACCCGGCTGGGCCAGGTGGACGCCCCGCGCCTCGAGTTCGTGGACCGTTACATCGAGGCGACCGTCGCGAAGACGCTGTCGCAGCGCGTCATCTCGATGCAGGCTCGAGGGCTCATCCCCAACTACGAGGCCTCGATGACGAAGGTGTTCTCCACGGAGTTCAACCAGCGCATCGCGCGCACCTCGACGAAGTTGCTCGGCCTCTACGGTGGCCTCCGCGACCAGAAGAGCAGCCACACACCGATGGGTGGACGTTGGGCGACGATGTACCTCTCCAGCGTCTCCTCGACGATCGCTGGCGGTACTTCCGAGATCCAGCGCAACGTCATCGCGACGCGCGGCCTGGGCCTGCCCCGCGGCTAGCCCGCAGCGGACGACACAACGAAGGGGCTCTCGCGAGGGAGCCCCTTCTGTTTTGCCCGCCGTCAGTCGAGGTTGATCGAACGCTCTCGGCTAGCCCCTGGCGCCCTCGAACGTGCCCGTGCCGAACCCGCCGAACTGCACCGTCCCGCCGAGCGTGTCGCCGTCGACGGTGCCCTCGAAGTCGAGTTTCATTTCGCCCATCGCGCCGGAGAACATGACGCTCCAGGCGGCCTTCTCGCCGTCCACGCTGCCATCGAGGAGCGGGGTCTCGCCTGCTTGTCCGACCATCGCACCCGTCAACGTTGCGCCGGCCGCAGCCAACCGCAGCACCACCGAACGCTCGCCCATCGGGGTCTGCAACTTCAGGTTCCACGTTCCGTCGATGACCATTGCACCCTCCGCACTCCCCTGCCTGCGTTATACAGGCGGTATGCGTCGAGCGTACCGGTACGAGGCACCACGGGCCAGACGAGAGCCCGAGCTGGCTAGCGCTTCCGGCGCTCCACGCGATGCACGACGCGCAGCCCCGACCACGTCTCGTCGATGGCGCACACCTTGTTGTCCACCAGCCCGCGCGGCAGGCAGACCTCGCGCACCACGTCTTCGGTCATGTCGGTCGGTACCTTCGAGGCCTTCTTCGGCCACGCCACCCAGACCGCGCCGTCCGAGAAGATCGAGGCGCCCAGCGTGTCGATGCGTGCTTCGAGCAGCGCTCGCTGTGCCGTGAACAGCACGATCACATCCGCTGTGCCCCGCGCCGTCGTGCGCACCGTCACGTTCTCCGACAACTCGCCGAGCGTGGCGTCGAAGCCCTCCGGTGCCCCGAAGAGGATCAACCGATGGCCCGCCTTGATCCCGAGTTTCTGCGGGAGCGGTGTGCCCGAGTAGCGGACCACGGTTAGAGGTCGATCGCAGCGCGTGCCGCGCCGAACGCGGGGTCGTCCCGCCGGAAGTTGTCGCCGTCCACGCCCTCGATCGCTGCGAGGTGCCCCGCGAGCAGCTGTGCGGGCACGATCTCCACGATCGGCGCGAGCGCCTCGCCCACGTCCGGTACCCGCAGGTACATCGCTCCGTCGGGTGCCTCGACGGGTGCCACCCACGCTACCTCGCACCCCAGCGTGCGCACGAAGGTCACCACCTCGCGTGTGCGGTCGAGGCCGCCGCCGGCGCCCGCGAAGACCAGGACGGCATCGCTCTCGCGTACCTGGACCTGCGGGCCATGCAGGAATTGTTCGACGGCGTACCCACGGACGGGCCGGCGTGCTGCCTCCGCGATCTTGATCGCGGCCTCGTGCGCGGAGACCTCGTGCGGTCCAGCGCCGAGGGCAATGAGGGTGCGCTTCGCGTGCCACTGATGTGCGAGCGCCTCCACGTCGCCCTCCAGCCCCAGCGCGGCCTCGACGGCGTACGGGACGGCCTCGAGGTCGCCGACGCAGGTGCGGGAGATCGTGTCGGCGATGCGGGCGGTGAGGAACATCGCGGCGGTGTGGGAGACGGTGAACATCGCGCTCTGCTCGCGTGGCACCGTTCGCAGCACCGTGGTCCCGATGGGGAGCGAGCCCGCCTCGACCGCCGACTCCGTGCTGGTCACGAGGATGACCGAGGAACGCTTCCTCCCCAGCACCTCGATGGCCGCTCGCGAGTACTGCTTGGTGCCGGTGTGGGCGAACACGATCGCGGCGTCGTCGCGGGTGAACGCTGGCGTGTACTGCACGAAGTCAGCGCTCGACCATGCCCGCGCATCGATACCCGCGCGGGCAAGGAGGTCGGCCGCGACGGTCGCCGCGTGCCACGAGGTGCCAATGCCGATGCAGAACACCCGCCGAGCCGCGTTCAGTGCGTCCGCTGCGAGGTCGATCGGCTCGCTCGCCGTGAGCAGGCGCGTGAGTTCCGCTGGCTGCCGCTGGATTGCCTCGTACAGCCGGTAGTCTTGGATGCGACGGGCGCTCACGCGGCCACGGCCCATCCGAGGATCCCCACGCCGATCAGGAGTACGCCTACCGCGACGGGCCCGACGGTCCAGCGCAGCGACATCGGACGCTCCCGCGCCGAGACGACCATCCACGTGAGCAGCCCTGCCACCAGCAGCACCGTCCCGGCGATCACAGCGACTCGGTCCAGCATCTCGGTCATCCCGGCAGGATACTGTCACGCGTGCTCGCGGGCTTCGAGGCGTCCCGACGAGTGAGGAGGGCGAGATGGCTGACCTGCAGGGGAAGCATGCGCTGGTGACGGGGGCCGGTTCCGGCATCGGCGTGGCAATGTCGCTCCGCCTCGCGCGCGATGGCGCCGCAGTGATGTGCGCGGACATCGACGAAGAGGCTGCCCGCCACACCGCCGCCCGTATCGCCGAGGCAGGCGGCCACGCCGAGGCCATCCACCTCGATGTCACCGACGAGGCCTCCGTCCAGGCGGCCGTCGAACGCACGATCGCCGTGCTCGGGGGCCTCGACATCCTGATGAACAACGCGGGCATCGCGAACGGTGGCTGGGACCGCACGGTCGAGGTCAACCTCACCGGCGTCTACTACGGCCTCGTCCACGCCGCGCCCGCGATGGCGCAGCGTGGCGGTGGCGCGATCGTGAACACGGCCTCGGTCGCCGGCCTCGTCGGGCTCGTCGGGACGCGCGCAACCGCCCTCGATGCACCGCCACCGGCGTCGGGCTACATCGCCGCGAAGCACGGCGTCGTCGGCCTGACGAAGCAGTTCGCGCTCGCCTACGCCCGCCGAGGTGTGCGCGTGAACGCGATCTGTCCCGGCTACATCGACACCCCGATGATTGCGGCCACCACCAGCGTCGACGAAGGCCGCGCCTACCTCGAATCGCTGCACCCGATGGCGCGCCTCGGCCGTCCGGAGGAGGTGGCCGCCGCCGCCGCCTTCCTCGCCAGCGATGACGCCTCGTTCTTCACCGGCACCACGCTCGCCGTCGATGGCGGCTACACCGCGCGATGACGAGCACGCCGCCCCCGACCTTCGAGGTGCGCTGGCTCGCCGTTGGCGATGAAGCCCTCGCCGCCCGCGCCATGCACGATGTGCTCGATGACGAGCCGCGCGGCCTCGATGACGGCTGGCTCACCGACCCCAGAGTCCACCTCGTGGTGGCGCTGGTCGAGGGCGCTCCCGTCGGTGTCGCGTACGGCCACACGCTCCCGCTCCCGGACGGCCGAATCGAGATGCTGCTGTACTCCCTCGATGTGATCGAGGCGTACCGGCGGCTCGGGATGGGACGGGCGCTCGTGACGGCGTTCCTCGAGCGGACGAGAGCCCTCGGCTTCGACGAGTTATGGGTGCTCACCGACCCAGACAACGAGGCGGGGAACGCCACCTACCGCTCCGTTGGGCCGCCGTCGGGCCGTGAAACGTCGGTCATGTACACGTGGGACGCCTCCCCTTCACCGCCTGGCGCGCCCGCCGAGGGCTGACGGGAACCCATCAAGGCCTCCCGGCGTCTCACTGACCATGGACACACGCAGACTCCGCCCGCTCGCCTTCCTCGCTGCCCTCGCACTGACGGCGACGCTCGCCGTCGCCTGCGATGAGACGGTTGGCTCGTCGGGTATCTCCGGCACCACAACGCCCGCGCCGTCCGCATCGGCGCCCGCCAACCCCGAGCCCACCGGTACCTCGACTGTCGTCGTCGTCGACGGCCGGCCGGGCTCAAGTCCGCCTTCCGCTGGCGCACCGGCGCCGACGACGCCTGTGGTCGCACCGACGCTCCCGGCGCCACCCTCGACGCCGCCCACCCCCTTGCCGACTTCTACGACCGCGCCGATCAGCGGCAGCCCGGTCACCGAGCCTGGTCGCACCCTCCAACTCGCCCCGATCGAGAAGGTCGAGGTGATCGCGACAAAGTCGATCCCGGCGCAGTACTCGCTCGTCGTCACCTCGGGCTTGCCGGGTGGCTGCGCGAAGTACGCCGGGGCGACCGTCGAGATCAAGGACACCCAGGTCATCGTGAGCGTGTTCAACTCGATGCCGACCGCGACGACGCCTTGCACCGCGATCTACGGCTACACGACGCACAGCGTCTCGGTCGGAGCCCTGACGCCGGGTGTTGCCTACAAGGTCGTCGTCAACGACAAGAGTTTCGAGCTCCGCGCGCAGTAGCAGCGGCGACGGGCGTCACCTCGGACCGCCGGGTATCATTCGGGTTCGCGCAGACCTCGGCTGGCTGCGACCCCGGAGGAACGATGCCTGACGCCACCCCGATCGCCGTGCCCGCTGACCAGCGCGACCCGCAGAAGCGCTACACCCCGGAGGGCTTCGAGGTCCCCGCGCCGTCCGCGAACGACGTGCTGTACGAAGTCGCCGACGGCATCGCAACCATCACCTTCAACCGGCCGCTCGTCCTGAACGCCGTCGACTGGTCGCTCACTTACCACTTCGCGAAGGCGGTCGAACGCGCCGAGGGCGATGAGGCCGCGCGCGTGATCATCGTGCGTGGTGCCGGACGCACCTTCTGCGCCGGTGGCGACCTCCAGGGCTCGAAGCGTCCCGAGGACCTCGAACCCGTGAACCAACTCGACACGGTGCTGCGCATCTGGCGGATGCCGAAGCCGGTCATCGCCTCGGTGCGCGGCCACGCTGTGGGCCAGGGCATCGAGATCGCCGGGATGTGCGACTTCACGATCGCCGCGGAGGACGCGAGGTTCGGCGAGATCCAGATCCGCCACGGCTTCCCGCCGCCGATGCTCGTCACACCGTTCCTCGTCGGGCTGAAGCACGCGAAGGAACTGATGATGACCGGCGACCTGTTCGACGCGGAGGCGGCGCTGCGCATGGGCTTCGTCAACCGCGTCGTGCCCGTGGACCAGTTGGACGAGGCGACGCGGGCCTTCGCGACGCGGCTCGCGAGCCTGCCCCAGACCACGATGGCGCTGAACAAGTTGCTCGTGAACCGCATTCACGAACTCTCAGGGTTCATCGATGGCATGCGCTGGCAGGACGATCCGGTGCTGAAGGAACTCTCGAGCGCGACCGGACGCGACTCAGTCGCTGCGGGACGCCTCGACACGTTGCGGCAGCAGGGGTGGGACGCCTTCAAGCAGCAGCGAGACGAGCACCACCGCTAGCGCAGGCTGCCTCCGCCGAAGCTGTCTTCTTCGTCACTACGGAGGTCTGGCAGGCGCCGGCGCTCGTTGACGGATGAGCACTCCCTGATCACGGAGGTCTGTCGCGGTGGGTCGCTGGATTCCGCCGTCGGACGCGTGGTTTCCACCGTCTGCACTTCACCCCAGAGGGCTGTCTGTTCCAGCGTCACGACGGCTCCCATCCCAACCCGTAGAGAGGCCCGCCTGCCTTCAGCCGAGGGTGGCGGGCCAGTGCGTCGTGTGAGGCATGCGCATTCGTCGCTGGAAATATCTTCCCAGCGCCCACGTCGAGTCCGAGCAACAGCGTCACTCTCGCTCGTTGCAGGATTCTCGCGAATCACGATGCTGAGGCAGGCCGCTACCGCTTCCAGCGGGCCAGCCGAGGCAGTTCCTTTTTCATCGTGAGGCGGAGTTTTCCCGAGCCGGACTTCCGCGCCACCGCGAACTCTTCGATCGAGAGTGCGAGGAACTCGTCCACCGTCGAGGCGGGGTGGCGGAACGCACCGCCGGCGTAGCAGATCGCGCAATACGCTCAGTATATGCGCCGTCGGCCTCCGTGCCGAAGTCGCTGTTGCGACGCATGTTGAAACCGCACGACTCGCAGTCCAGATCGATGCGGCCCCGCGCGAACTCGGACATGTACTCGCGGCTCCCGCCGCCGCCCTTCAGCGACGAGGCGCCCTCCGCTGGCTCTTGAGTCATCGCGTCCTCCCCACCACCGCATCCTGCTGCCAGTAGACGCGGCGCCTCGTACCAGCGCTAACCCGTCGCCGGCGTCCCGGTCACACCGAGGCTGCGCAGGCGCTCGATTTCCGCGTCGTCGACACCGGACTCGCGCAGGACGTCTTCGGAGTCCACACCGAGGGCCGGCGAGGGGCGCTGCGCGCGAGTCGGGGTAACGCTCATCGTGAGTACGGGCCCGACCACCCGCTGTGGTCCGGTCACCGGATGGTCGAACTCCACCATCAGCCCCTGCGCGATGATCTGCGGGTCGTCCGAGAGTTCCTCCGGGAACTGCACGGGTGCGGCGGGGACGCCCTCCGCGATGAACCGCTCCATCCAGTACGCGGTCGGGTGCTGCCGCACGCGCTCCGCGATGATCTCCTTCCACGCCGCGACTTGGGCAGGCATCGCCGGGTCGCGAGGGTCGAAGGCGACGTCGTCGGTGTGGTCGACCGCGGTCATCTCCAGCACTCGACGGGCGCCCGATCGTGTCGGCTTCGTGAGGCAGCCGAGGACGACCGTGCCGTCTGACGTTGAGTAGCCGGCGTAGTACAGCCGAGGGCCACCGGTACCCGCGGTGCGAAAGGCACGACGCGCCTCGAGGAGATCGCCGTAGGACGCGCCCTCGCGACGAAGGCGGTTGATCTCGGCGAGCATCGGTTCCCGCTGGATCACGTCCGTCACGTCCTGACGCATCACGTATACGTCCTGGATCGTGAGTGCGGACCGCAGCAGCGACGTATCGACCCGCTGGCCCTCGCCTGTTTCGCGACGGTGCAGGAGGGCCGCCGCAACGCCGAGGGCGCACGCCAGGCCGGTCGTGTAGTCGGCGATCGCCGGCGTCGGCTGCAGCGGGCCGCCGTCCTCAGACATCCGTTCGTTGCCCGCGACCAGCCCGCCGTAGGCGCCTGCCACGAGGTCGGTCGCGCCGAGGCCGGCCATCGGACCCTTCTCACCGAAGCCGGTGATCGAGACGTAGATCAGGCCGGGGTTGATCGCCTTCAACGTGTCGTAGTCCAGGCCCCAACGTTCCGGGATGCCCGGGCGATAGTTCACGAGCACTACGTCGAAGGCGGGCACGATGCGGCGTACGAGGGCGCGCCCCTCCTCCTGCTGGAGGTCGATGATCAGCGAACGCTTGCCCCGGTTGAGTGACTGGAACCGCTTGCTCTCGCCCGGGACCACGGCACCGGACGAGCGGTACCCCTCGCCCTCGGGCGGTTCCACCTTCACCACGTCCGCGCCGAGGTCAGAGAGGACGACGCCCGCAAACGGTCCCGCGACGATCTGCGAGAACTCGAGGACGCGCACCCCATGCAGTGCCCCGTGTGCCTCGCTGGTCGGCTCTGGCATCGATTGCTCCTCGCCCGGCTTTCGGGCGTGCGGAGCCTACCGGAGGCGGCACAGCCCTGCCACCGGTCGCCGAGGGTGCCCTAGACGTCGATGTGGCAGGCGAGCAGTTCCCGCAGCAGATCGCGCGCGGTCACGATGCCTGCGATCCCGCCGTCCGGCCCCACGACCGGCAGCGCCGAGATCCCCTCTTCGAGGAGCACCGCCGCTGCCTCCTCGATCGGCGCGGTGTGCTGGATCGTGCGCATCCCATACGTCGCGCACGAGTACACCGGGCGGGCGAGCGTCTCGTCATCACGGCGTGTCGAGGCGGGCCCGTCCGCCCACGGTGAGATCGCGTGCTCGATGTCTCGGTCCGAGACGATCGCGACGATGACGCCTCGGTCGACGAGCAGCAGGTGGTGGACGCTACGTCCGCGCATCACCTCGCGCGCACGACGGACCGTCGCACTCGCCTCGATCGTGACGAGGGGGCGTGACATCACGGTCGCGACCGAGGGCGTCGCCCACGGCTCGCCAGTCGGGCGGCTCATGCGCCAGGCGTGTACCGGGGCCCGATTCGCGTCGGCCATCGATGGCTCCTGTCGAACACGGAGATCATCGGTTGGTGGCGACAGGGGCACAGGGGGCGGCTCAGGAGTTGGAGGCAGCCTCAGTCGAGGTGACGGCGGGGGCGGGCGGGGTGACCTCGTCCACCGGGCGGAAGATCTGGGTGCGGTAGTAGAGCATCTCGTTCACGCTCTCGCGGATGTCCTCGAGGGCCTGGTGCGCCTGCTTCTTCTCCGCCGGAGCGAGCGCCGGATACCACCGCCTCACGAGTTCCTTCACGGTGGAGACATCCACATTTCGGTAGTGCAGGAAGTCCTCGATCTTCGGCATCTCGCGGCGCAGGAAGCGGCGGTCCTGGGCGATCGAGTTCCCTGCCAGTGGCGAGGCGCCCTTCGGTAGCCAGCGCCGGAGGAACAGCAGTGTCTGACGCTCCGCCTCGGCGACCGTGACGCCCTCGTTCTGGATGCGCGCGATGAGGCCGGAGGCGATGTGCGTGTGGACGTTCCACGCGTCCATCGTCGCGAGTTCGTCCTCGGTCCGCGCGATCGCGAGGCACGGCCCCTCCGCGAGGATGTTGAGGTCGCGGTCGGTCACCAGCGAGGCGATCTCGATGATCACGTTGCGCTCCGGGTCGAGCCCCGTCATTTCGAGGTCGATCCAGACGAGGTTCATCGGGTCGCGCTTGGGCGTTGGGCTCACTCACAAAGCGTACGCCGCGGCCGCCCATACGCGACGCCGCCCGCCCGAAGGCGCCTCACCCAGATTCGGTGCTACCGTTTCTCGATGAGACTACCCCACCGACCGAGGCCCTTGCTGACCCACCTGCTGACAGGCGCGGTCGCCCTCGTGTTCGCGCTGGCGGTCGCTGGCTGTGGGGACGACACACCAGCCCCCGCAGCGACCGCGACGGCCACCGGGGCCGCTCCTGCGACGAATACGGGGGACCGCGTGGTCAAGAAAGGCGACACCGTCGCCGTCCACTACACCGGGACGCTCGACGACGGCAGCGTCTTCGACTCTTCGAAGGGGCGCGAGCCGCTCTCGTTCACCGTCGGTAGCGGGCAGGTCATTTCCGGATTCGACGACGCAGTCATGGGGCTGAAGGTCGGCGCCAAGAACAAGGTGCGCATGGAAGCCGCGAAGGCCTACGGGGAGCGTCGTGAAGACCTCGTCGTCACGGTTCCAGCGGCCCAGGCGCCCGCCGGCCTGAAGGTTGGCGACCGTGTCAAGGTGAGCGGGCAGGCCGCCATCGTGACGAAGGTGGATGCTGCGGGCGTGACCACCGACGCCAACCACGCCCTTGCGGGCAAGGCGCTCACCTTCGACGTCGAACTCGTCAGCATCAAGTAGGTTCGCGTGGTCTCGAGCACAGAATGGGCCCGCATTGCGGGCCCATCGTCGTCGTCGGGGACGCCGCGAGGTTAGATCGGCATGTCCATGTCCACCACGCCACTGGCGCGGTAGACGGTCCGGATCGCCTCCTTGAGGTCGTCCAGGCTCGTGTACTTCCGATTGGGCAGCGCGTTGAAGACGATCGCGACCTCGCGGTCGAGGCCACCCTTGTCGCGGCCAGCGTTCACGATCGCGGCGCGCGACATCGGGAAGTGGAAGCCGCGGAAGGCGTTCTCGTAGTCAATTTTACCGGCGTGCGGTTTCTGCATTCGTCCACCCCTTCGCGCTGCATCCTACCGATTCCGCGCCCTACGCGCGCCCCTCGCCAGCACGAGGCGGTCGAGGTCAGGCGACGGCGTCCGAGGCGTGGGCAGCCGGTGCCGGCGGCGCCCCAGCGTCGTCTCGCCAGACGATCTGGTAGCGCACAGAGGCGTAGTCGATGGTCGCGCGGGCTCG
Organism: Chloroflexota bacterium; assembly: GCA_947446155.1. The sequence goes on from CANFFZ010000002.1 coordinate 18,549, forward strand.
TTCGCGCCACGTCTCCAGCGCCTCCTCGTACGTCGCGAACGGGCCGAGCGTGGGGGCGGGGTCGACCAGCACGCGGAAGGAGGTGTCGGCGTAGCGACCACCGGAGACATAATACGACACCCAGCACCTCCCTTCCGTTCGATCCATCATCGACTGTCCAGGGGCGAAACGGGAGGGGAGTCCGCGAATCCGGCAGCGCCTCGGTGTTACCCTGAGGCCCTCGCACCGTTGGGCACCAAGGGGAACACGATGCCGCTTTACGAGTACTACTGCGAACCGTGCAACGGGGTCTTCGAACTGCTGCGACCTGCGAAGGACGCGTCGAAGTTGCAGCCGTGCCCTCAATGCGACGAGGACGCCAAGCGCACCGTCAGCAAGCAGTGGTCCGCGTTCATCTTTCGCGAGGGCTTCGCGCGCCGTCTTCCCGACGACGGTGGCTACTGGCACCTGGGCCACAAGGTCTCGCAGCCGCTCACCGGTGCCGTCTACGGCATGGAGCACCCGGAGGTTCGTGTCAGCCGTCCCGGCTACGACGCGCCGTCCGTTGAGGAGATCGAGCAGTACGAGTTCCGCCAGACGATCCAGGCAGAGATGAAGCGCGACACCGGCACCAAGATCATGAACCAGTCCGTCGACGCCCAGGATTCGTTCTTCAAGGCGCGCCTCCAGCACACCAGCGGCACGGCCAAGGAGCAGGCCGCTCGCAAGCGCGCCGCTGAGGGCGTGAAGCGCGCGAAGAACAGCACGAAAAAGAGCGCCGACTAGCCGCTACTCCTCGGGTAGCCCGATCGCCGTCCGCACGGCATCGAGGACGAACGTCACGTCCGGCTCTGTGCTGGCGTAACCCGGATCCGGATCGGCCTCGGGCTCCTCGCCCAGCAGCAGCGACACCAGCGACCCCGCGCACCACGCCAGCGCGTGCTCGTCGTAGCCGCCCTCGAGTGCCACGACCAGACGCCCGCCACCGAGCCACTCCGCCGCCTCGATCACCTCGCGCGCCACCTGGGTGTAGCCGTCCGTCGACACCTCGAGGCCTGCGAGCGCGTCGCGGCGGTGGGCGTCCCAGCCGCAAGACACCAGCACGAGGTCGGGCGCGAACGCCTCCATCGCGGGGAGAATCACCTCGCGGAACGCGCGCGTGATCGCCTCGTCGCCCGCGCCACGCGGCAGGGGGACGTTCACCGTCGTGCCGCGCGCCTCGCCACTGCCAGTCTCGGAGTAGTGCCCGGTGCCGGGGTAATACGGGTACTCATGCGTCGAGGCGTAAAGGACGCGCGGCTCCGCCTCGAAGATCGCCTGCGTGCCGTTGCCGTGGTGGACGTCCCAGTCGAGGATCGCCACCCGCTCGACGCCGGAGGCCAGCGCCGCCGCCGCACCCACCGCCACCGAGTTGTAGAGGCAGAACCCCATCGCGATCTCCGCCTCGGCGTGATGTCCGGGTGGCCGCGTCGCGACGAACGCGTTGTGCGCCGTCCCACTGAGGACCGCCTCGACAGCCTGTACCACGGCGCCGGCCGCACGCCGTGCGACGCCCTCGGAGGCTGGCGTGGTGTAGGTGTCAGCGTCGAACCAGCCCGCGCGTGCTGAGGTCTCCGCCACCCGCGCGAGGTGCCCAGCGGGGTGGATGCGCAGCAGCTCCGCGTCCGTCGCCGCACGAGGCGCAACCTCGGTCATGCGGGCGCGCAGGCCGGTCGCGTCTAGGTGATCGAGGATGGCGCGGAGGCGGGCCGGGCGTTCCGGGTGCTGCTCGAAGGCGTGCGCCTCGGAAGTCGGATCGGTGAGGAAGAGGGTCGGGAGTCGGGTGGTCACCGGGGCACGATACCGGGGCGGACGCGCTCACGCCGAGGCTTATACTTCGTCGGCTCACTCACAGAACGTGCGGAGGTAAGAACTGATGGAATACCGCAATCTCGGCCGGTCCGGCCTCCAGGTCTCGGTCGTGGGACTCGGGACGAACAACTTTGGCGGGCGTATGGACGCGGGCGCGACCGCGAACGTGGTGGACGCCTGCCTCGACCACGGCATCAACCTGTTCGACACCGCCGACGTGTACGGCGGGCAGGGCAAGTCCGAGGAGTTCCTGGGCAAGGCGCTGCAGAAGAGCAGCAAGCGCGACCAGGCGATCGTCGCCACCAAGTTCGCGAGCTCAATGGGCGAAGGCCCGCACACCTCGGGTGGCTCGCGCAAGTACATCATGTCGGCCGTGGACGCCTCGCTGAAGCGCATGGGCGTCGACTACTTCGACCTGTACCAGATCCACCGGCCGGACGCGAAGACGCCGATGGAAGAGACCATGCGCGCGCTGGACGACCTCGTCCGCGCCGGCAAGGTGCGCTACCTCGGCAACTCGAACTTCGCCGGCTGGCAGATCGCCCACGCTGACCACATCGCGCAGCGCGAGCACCTGACCGCCTTCATCTCCGCGCAGAACGAGTACTCGCTGCTCAACCGCTCGATCGAGCGCGAGGTGGTCCCGGCCTCCGAGGCGTTCGGCCTCGGCATCCTGCCGTTCTTCCCGCTCGCCAGCGGCCTGCTCACCGGCAAGTACCGCCGTGGCGAGGCCCCGCCCGAGGGCACGCGCCTCTCCGCCGGCTCGGCGGCGCAGCGCTCCCTCACCGACTCGAACTTCGACGCCGTCGAAAAGCTCGAGGAGTACGCGCAGGCGCACGGGCACACGCTGCTCGAACTCGCCTTCTCGTGGCTGGCCTCGAAGCCGTACGTCGGCTCCGTGATCGCAGGTGCCACGAAGCCGGAGCAGGTCGCGGCCAACGCCGCCGCCGCCTCCTGGAAACTCTCCGCGGAAGAGATGGCGGACGTGGACGCGATCTCGCGCCGCTAGACTTCGCTCTCAGCAGCGACCGGACGCCGCCGCGAGGCGGCGTCTGTGTATCCGGCGGCTGCCAGTGTGTGTGACAGATCGGGGTGGGTGATGGCACGGAAGATCCTCGAAGGTGTGCGCGTCGTCGACTTCACGCGCGTCGTCGCGGGGCCGTACTGCACACGGATGCTCGCGGATATGGGCGCGGACGTCGTGAAGGTCGACGCGCCGTTCGAGGCGGGCGGGAAGCCGGTGCGTGCCAACGGCAGCGTCCAGAACAACCTCGGCAAGCGCTCGATCGCCCTCGACCTCAAACACCCGGACGGCATCAAGGTCGCACGGCGGCTGATCGCCTCAACAGATGTCGTCGTGGAGAACTTCTCGCCCGGCGTGATGGCCCGCCTCGGCCTCGGCTATTCCGAGGTCTCGGCGGACAACCCCAGGGTCGTGTACGCCTCGATCTCTGGCTTCGGACAGAGCGGCTCGTTCAGCCATCGACGTGCCTACGGCGCGACGGCGCACGCGGAGGCGGGCTGGCTCTGGGTGCAGCAGCAGGCGCAGCGCTCGCCGGAGCCCTTCGCCCCGGGCATCACCGTCGCTGATCTCGTCACCGGATCGACGGCCTTCGCCGGCATCCTCGCGGCCCTGTACGACCGCGAGCGCACCGGCCGAGGCCAGTGGATCGACACCACGCTGATGGACGCGCAACTGCACACGCTCAGCGAGGTCGCCGGCCCCGCCCTCAACGGCGCGCCCATCGAGGCGTGGCAGCCGTTCCGGCATTCCGTCCACCGCACGCGCGACGGACGCCACATCACCATCAACATCGGTGAGGCGCACAACTGGCGCCGCCTTGCCGCTGCGCTCGGGCACGAGGGCACGCCGATGCCCGCGGGGCCACCGGCCGCGAACGAACTCGTCGGCACCTGGGTCGCTGCCCTCGACGCCGCCGATGCCGCCAGCCGTCTCGGCGCTGTCGGCGCTCCGTACGGCCTCACGATGACGATGCACGAGGCGGCCGCGCACCCGTACTTCGCGGAGCGCGGAATGATCGCGGAGGTGGACGACGCGCTCGATGGCCGCGTGCGCGCGGTCGATTCGTCGCTGTTCTTCTCGGACGCGGAGAGCACGGCTGCGGGCGCTGCGCCCCTGGCCGGTCAGCACACGCGCGCGATCCTCGAAGAGTGCGGGTATGCTTCGAATGCGGCCCAAGCGCTCATCGCGTCGGGGGCGGCGCAGGAGCAGGCCGTACCGGCCTGAGTCTGGCTACTGGTAGATGATCAGGCGCGGCGCCGTGGCGAGCCGCTGCAGCGTGCCAGGCGTCATCAGCGGCTGGTCCCAGCGGTAGAACAGTTTGATGGCCGAGAGCGGCGCATACGAGGCCAGCGCGTAGCGCTCGTACCCGCCGAGTTTCGCCTCGGGGCCGCCCCACCCGTCCATGTCGATGACGAGGTCAACGCCGGGCATCGGCGTGATCCGCTCGGGCTGCAGGATCATGTCGTCACGGAACTGATGGATCACGAGCGCCTTCGGCGGGAGCCCGTGCGTCCGCGCGAGGTCGCTGAGATAGCGCTGGACCGCGTTCACCTCGTCGCCGGTCACGCTACCGATCGCGCCGCCCGGTGGCTCACCCTTCCGTCGCGTTGCGAACTCAAGGTCGAGGGCGACGTGGACGTTCGGCAAGCGCAGCACCGGCTCGTACGCACGCACCTCGGTCAGCGGGTCGGACCACCCGATCTGGAAGTCGATGATCAGCAGTCCGCCCCATGCTGCCGCGACGGCCGCGTAGGTCTCCACCGCCTCGAAGGCGAGCCGTCCGAGGTAGGTCCCATCCCAGCCGGGGTCCGCCTGCGCCACCGTCGTGATCAGGTGCAGCGCCGGCGTCACGGTTTGCTCGCCGTTGAGCGCGTCGTACGCGGCGGCCTGCGCGGTCGCCTGTCGCATCACCTCATTGGCGTCGAACTCGCCCAGGATCCCCATCGTCGGGACGCCCGGGAACCCGTAGTACGACAGCACCTGTCCGGTGGCGAAGATCGAGGGTGTGACGACGATGACCGAGGGCAGGCTCCACGCGACGGGGGTGCTGCTGGTGATGGCGTACTGGCCGCCGCGCTCAAAGTGGGTGAGCCGTGGCACACCCGCCGATGCGTCCGCACCCCATGCGTACCAGGCACCCTCGGCCTTCCGCTGCCACACGGAAATCGCGCGCTGCGGGTTCGTCTCGCCGTTCCTCGGCGTCCCGGAGAACACGAGGCGAATCGGGGCGAGGGCTTCATCCAGCGTAATCGCCTCGCGCTCCCACGTCAGGAACCGGAGGCCTTCGAGGAGCAGCCCACAGCCCTCAACGCTCGCGTCGGCGGCGGGAGTGCCGGGACAGGAGGCCGTCGAGGCTTCGGAGGTCAGGGGACGGACGCCGCCAGCGCTACCCGATGCGGCATCGGCGACATCGTTCGTCAGGATGGCGACGGCTATGAGGGCAAACGCAACGACGGCCACGAGGGCCGTGCGGGACGCGGTGCGGAGGTGGACGGCTCGGAGCACGGGGCCTGCTTGCAGGTGGGGGTGAGTCGCTAGTCTACTCCGACGTTCCTGTGAGCCGCGCGCTACGACCTCGTGAGCGTGGCCGTGCCGAAGAGCGTCGTGAACCGCTCGCACCAGACGACGACACTCTGGAACTTCGCGAGGTCGGCCCCGATCGGGATGTCGTAGTTGAATGCGCCATCAGTCGCCTTCAGCCGTCCGAGTTTGAGTGCGCCTTCTTGATAGCCCGTCGCGCTGGGCGACAGCATCACGAACAGGTCCGGGCCGTTGCGCACTGAGAAATCCTCCACGCGCAGCACGTACTGCCCGGATGCGACCTCCACCACCAGGGCGCTTCCCCGCGCGAAGTAGAAGTCGTCCGCGCCCTTCCACTCGCCTCGGCTCACGACGCGCGGTTGGAAGGTGCTGCCCCCGACCGTCGAGGGTGTTGGCGCCACACTTGGCTTCGCCTCGGCCGGGATCGCCTCGACCGGCTGGCGAAGCCGCCCTTCCTGCTCTTTCGCGTACGCCGCGACATCCAGTGGGCTGGCCTCTATCACTTCGACCCGCGTCCAGAGCGGCGCTACGAGGTAGTTCGCGACGGGCACGACGATCGCCAGTGTCGCGAGGACGGCGAAGGCAACGGGCGCGGGTCGCCGGCGTGCGAGGGCGACCGCACGGGCGACCCATCCGAGGCGCCACGCGATGACGGTGGCGCCCACGAGGAATGCGACGGCGGCAACGGTCAGCGGCACTCGGTACGGATACAGATCCTCCGAAAGGAAGCGCTCCAGGTGGCCAACGATCTCCATGACGCCTCCTCGGCCGGCCGATCGTCGCATTTCCCGCTGAGGAAGGTGTGAACCACTCGTGACCCCCGTCCAGCGCGACGCCGTCCGCTGCGCGCCGTACCGTGCGAGGGTGAACCGCCGCTCCGATCGTCCTGACCGCCCCTCGCGCCCGCCTCGGCCGCCTGCGGGCCGCTCGACGCGTCCGAACCGGCCCGGACGCCCGCCCGACCGGCGTGACGAGGCAGCAGCGCCTGCGGGCAACCTCACGCTGCGGAACCCGCACAGCGTCCTCGCCATGCTCGAAGCCCGTCCCGCCGATGTCCTCGACATCCGTCTTCCCGGCGAGGCTGGCTCGAAGGCGTGGCGTGACGTCGCGGAGCACGCCCGCGCACGCGGCATCCGCGTCCACGACCTGGAAGCCACGCCCGCCCGCGCCGTCGAGCGCGAGCGCGCTGGTGGCCGCGCTGGCGCCGAGGCGGAGGTACGCCCTCGCAAACCCGCGCCACTGGCGAGCCTGTTCGAGGATGCGCAGGCTGGAGACCGCTGGGTCGCCCTGGACGGTGTGCAGGACCCGCACAACGTCGGCGCCATCTTCCGCACGGCCGCGTTCTTCGGTGTGCGTGGCGTGATCACGACGACCGACCGCGCCGCTCCGCTGACGGCCGTGGTCTATGACGTCGCCTCCGGCGGTGTCGAGGCGGTCCCCCACGCGATCGAGACCAACCTGCGCCGCGCCCTCGATGCCGCGAAGGCAGCCGGCGTCTGGGTGCTCGGCACGTCCGAGCACGCGACGAAGTCGCTGGGGGACATGCCCCACGACCGCCCGTGGCTCATCGTGCTGGGGAACGAGGAGGCTGGCCTGCGCCGCCTCGTCCTCGAGTCTTGCGACGAGGTGTGCGCGGTGCCGCCGAAGGGCACCGTGGTGACCTCGCTCAACGTGTCGGTGGCGGGGGGCATCCTGCTCGCGGGGCTGGCGGGCTAGCGGCCCGAGCGCGCATCCAGGTATGCGCCCAGGAAGTCGCGCGTCCACGCCACGAAGTCACCCGCCATGTCACCCAGCGCGATGATCTGGTCGTCCACCAGCGGCAGTCGCACTTCGGCGCGCTCACCCGTCCGCGTGTAGGCGCGCAGCACGAGGATCGCTGTGCCCGCTTCGTCGCGCTCGGTGGAGACTTCAGGCGGGCCGTCCTGCAGCACCCGGACCGCCGAATTGAGCCGCGACAGCCCGCCGAACGCGATCATCTCCTCCGCGCTCAGCAACGCGGACGCGTCCACGTGCAACCAGTCGAGGATCTGCGCCGGCTCCTCGAATCCACCGACCACCTCAGCGAACGCCTGCCACTCGTCCAGGTTAGGGAGGGGACGTGCGAGGGCACGCGCTGGCGGGATGGTGCGTCCGGCGAGTGCCGCGCAGACCAGCGCGAGGCGTCGCCCCGCCTCGACGGCCTCCTGGAGCAGCAGCGCCGTGAGCGCGGTGCGGTAGCGGATGTCCGTCAGGAAGATGCCCGTGAGGACGTTGTCAGCAACGATCTGCGGCTTCGTCACGGCGGTCTGCTCGAAGGCGCGGAGGAAGGCGAGTTCGTCGTCGGCGTTCACCGGAGATTCCGTTCGTGGTGAGGGAGAGGCCTTCCAAGCGTACCGGAGGATCGCTCGGTCGCACCCGCGCGCCGAGGCCGCGCCTGCTCCCTATCATCGCGTGCGTGACGGAACTCCCCGACGGCACCCATCACCCTGACGCGCCCAGACGTCCCGCGTCGCGGCGTGCCCTCCCGAAGTGGCTACCGCCCCGTCGTCGAGGTGACACCGTCCGTCGCGAGCGCCACGGCCAGCCCGTCGGGCAAGAAGCCCTCGAGCGGCTGCGCCGCGCCGTCGCTCAGATTGGGGAGATCCCCGCAGCCCTCGATCCATCGAGGGCGCGGACGGGTGGCGTCTCGCCGGGGCGGCTCCCTGGTGCGTTCGCGGACGCTCGCCTCGCGGCCGCTGCCGTGCTGGCTGCCGTCGAGGTACAGCGCCGTCGCGCGATGGTCTAAGCGGAGGCTCGGCGCCGCTGGCCGAGGCCTAGACCAGGCTCAGCGCCGCCAGTTGGCCCGCTGTGGGCTCCGCGCAGCAGAACCACGACTCAGTGAGCCCGGGCACGTCTGGCCCCGCGTCGCGGACCGCAGGGCCCGGCCGACCCGCGACCGCGTACGCAGCAGTGCGCGCCCGCTCGAAGGTCACTGCGGCATCCTCGTTGGCCTCAGCGGCGGCTTCAGCCATCGAGGCCAACCCGGCCTGGAGGGCGTCCACACGCGGATCGAGGGCGGTCCAAGTGTAGGTGAGCAACGCGTTTTCGAAGGGGCCCAGGCGGCCCTCAGCGGCCAGCACGTCGTTCAGCGGGGAACCAGGCGGTAGGAGCAGTCGCAGGCCGTACTGGACGGGCTGCACGGCCCGCTGTAGCCGCTGCTCGCCGATGAAGTCGAACATCTCGATCACGTCATCGAGGGTGGTCCACGGGGTGAACGCGACCCACGTCGGGCGCACGGGGAGGCCAGCCGCGCTCGTGAGGCGGAGCGCCTGTCGCATCTCCTCGACCGTGTGGCCCTTGTCGAGTCGTTCGAGGATGGCGTTGTTGCAAGACTCGAAGGCGCTCGTGATCCAGATCACGCCGAAGGCACGCAGGCGGGAGAGCACATAGGCGTGCTCCACGAGGTGCTCCACCTTCACGGTGACGTCGAAGGTGAGCGCCGGCCAGCGGCGGTGCGCCTCCTCGAGGCTCGCGAGGCTGTGCGGGACGGCGTTCAGGAAGTCCGGATCGCCGAAGGTGATGTGCTGCGCGCCCGCCTCGACCTGCTGGGCGATGTCGGCGTAGACAGTGTCCCGCTGCACGAGGCGGAGCGCGCCGCCGTACACCGGGGTGATCGGGCAGTGCTTGCAGGTGTGTGCGCAGCCGCGCGTTGCCTCCACGTACCCCGCCAGGTGCTCGCCGTCGGCACGGCGTACGCGGGCATACTCGTCGAGAGCTGGTAGCCCTCGACGGTCGGGGACGGGGTATTGCTGACGGAGCAGCGAGGGCGCGCCGCCCGCGCCGGTGACGGCACCGGTCCGGTGCTCTGCGACCTGCTCGGCCACCTCGACCAGACCGGTCTCGTACTCCCCACCGATGACTTCGATGGCGTGGTGGCCGAGGTGTTCGGCGAGCGGTGAGGCGTATAGCCCGAAGCAGACGAGACGCGCGCCGATGTTCGCCTGCCGGATTGCCTCGGCGACCTGGAGGCCGATGCGGGCCGCCGTGTGCATCGGCACCGAGATCGCGACGAGGTCGACGTCGCGGATGGCGGCAGCCGCGAGCGGCTCCACAGCAACGTCGAGGGTACGCACGTCGTGGCCGGCGGCGCGCAGGGCGGCGGCAGCCGAGGCGAGTCCAAGCGGCTGGTGGCCGAGTTCGTAGGTGGAGATGAGCAGCACCCGCGCGCCGCCAGCGGGCGCTTCGATATGCGCACGCCCGGGGAGCGTGCCAAAAGCGAGCGGCTGGGGCGCTGGAGCGTTCACGAAACCTCGAATCGCGCATAGCGATGTTATGCCACCGTCGCCGGGAGAATCCTCGGCGGGTACTATCGGTCCACGCGCAGATTCGTCGCCGCGTTGATCGAGGTGCTGGGCGCCGACTACGTGCGCACGGTGCGCTCGAAGGGGTTGGATGAGCGCGCGGTGGTGTGGCGGCACGGGCTGAGGAACGCGCTCGTGCCTGTGCTGACGCTGGCTGGGCCGGTGTTCGCGAACCTGATCGTCGGGTCGATCTTTGGTCTGCCGGGCGTGGGGTCGCTCTTCGTGACGTCGATCGCGCAGCGCGACTACGGCGTGATCATGGGCGTCACGCTGTTCTACGACGTCGTGGTCATCGCCGCGAACCTTGCCGTCGACCTCCTGTACCCGGTGATCGACCCTCGAGTGCGGCTCGCGTGAGCGCGCGGGCGAGGCTCCGACGTGATCGTGCCTCGATGGCGGCGCTGGCGCTGATCGCTGCGCTTGCCCTCGTGGCGGTGTTCGCGGAGGCGGTCGCACCCTACGACTCCGCACGACAGTTCCTCGAGGCTGCGCCCGCCTCGAGGACGACGCTCAACCCGCTCGCGCCGCGTGAGACGGGGAAGTTCGAGGCGCCCAGCCGCGCACATGTCCTGGGTACCGACCAACTGGCGCGGGACATCTTCAGCCGGATGGTGATCGGACTGCGCATCTCTCTCGCGGCTGCGGCGATCTCGGTGGTGGTAGTGACGGCGCTCGGCGTGGGGATCGGGACGCTGGCGGTCGCGGGGCCTCGACGGCTGGACGGGGTGCTGATGCGGCTGACGGACCTTGCGTTCGCGTTCCCTGACCTGTTGCTCGTGATCCTGCTGCGCGCAGCGCTCGATGGTCTGCTCCGAGGCCGCAACGTGCCGCCCGAGGCGCCGCTGCTGCTGCTGTTCTTCGCGATTTCGATCACGGCATGGCCGACGATGGCGCGTCTGGTGCGCGGCCAGTTGCTGGCGATCCGGGTCACCGAGTACGGCGTGGCCGCGAGGCCCTCGGCGCGTCGCCAGCAAGAGTGGCGTGGCGTCACTGGCTGCCGAACGTCCTCGGCCCTGTGGTCGTCGAGGCAACGTTCCTCGTGCCTCGCGTCGTGTTCGCGGAGGCGGCGTTGTCGTTCATCGGGATCGAGGCGGCGCCGCCGATGCCGAGCCTGGGCATCCTGATCGCGGAACACTTCGAGTTCGCGCGCGTGCAGTGGACAGCGCTGGCGTTCCTGGTCGGCCTGCTGGCGGTGTTGTTCCTCGCATTCCAGGTAGTAGGCGATGGCGTGCGCGCGTCGCTGGACCCGCGCACGCCCCGCACGCCGTAGCGGGTGGCTTCCGCTAAGATTCGAGCGCTGGAGGTGGTGTATGCGATTCATTGTGGCGTGGGACGGTTCAGACGATGCGCAGGCCTCGCTGCGTCAGGCGCAGGCGCTGGCGAGCACCGGAGGCCAGGTAGACCTCGTCCATGTGCTGAACCCGCTTATCGATGCCAGCGATGTGCAGGCACCCTCCACGCGCGAAGCGATGGTCATCGTCAAAGAGCGCGCCGAGACCGCGATGGCAGCCCTGGCTGGCGGCGCCGGCCAGCACGTCGTGGTCCTCGAGCACGGCGAGGATGTCCCCGGGCGCTTCCTGGCAGAAGCCTCACGTCTACAGGCGGACATCGTCGTGATTGCGAGCCGCAGGGCGACCGGCATCCGCGGCAGCCTTGGGTCGATCGCGCAGCAGGTGCTGCAGGACTCGATGCTGCCCGTGCTCGTCGTGCGCGCGTAGCCTCGATCCCAGTCGGCCTTGCGGACGCCGGGCGACTGCCTTTGTGCCTACCCGTGTATGTCGGCGTCTTCCTCGTGGACGACGCCCGGATCGCGTGCGGTTTTGCGGGCACTGCGCCAGAGATGTGCGACCTCGTGTCGCTCCTTCACGAAGATGTAGACGGCCAGGATGATGTAGATCGTCCCCGCGACGCGCCTCACGTCCGAGGAGGTCAGCACCGACTCACCGAGGATCTCGAACGGGAGAGGCACTTCAACGGCTGAGAGTACGAACTGGATGGTGAACAGGCCAAGCAGCAGCAAGGCCTCACGCCGGGCCAGACTCAGGCTGAGGAGGACGGCGACGGCGAACGCGGACTGCGCGGCCGTCAGGTACAACTCCTCGACTTCGCGGACGTCGAGGGGGATGCCGTGCCAGGTCTCGCCGGAGATCGCGTAGGCGACCGGCAGGCCGCCAATGAGCAGCGTCCACTGGTTCACCTTCGACGAGAGCAACGCCCCCATCGCGACGGCGGCACGGCCGCGCCACGCCAGAATACCGGCGACGAGGAACTCCGGCGCTTCCGAGGCGAACGGCGCGAGCCACTGCACCAATGTGAACTCATCGATGCCCAGCGTGGTGCCACTGTGGATTAAACCCTCGGCGAAGCGCTCGGCGGACGCAACGATCGAGACCGCCGCGATGATGAACAGGCCCGCGATTGCGGCGCGGCGTGGCCCTCGGCGCATCCCACCGATGAGGCGGGCCGGGCCGACCAGTTCGGGCTGCTCGGACGGCGCGCGCATGATGATGCTGACGTACACGACGAAGATCGAGGCGAACACGAAGGTGTCGAACAGCGTGATCGAGCCGCGCAGCATCGTGGTGAACGACCAGAGGGTCGCCACGGCGAGCGCGATGACCTCGACGCTGTACGCACGCTCGAGGCGGAGGTCACGGCCTCGGTTCTTGATCCAGAAGAGGAAGAAGATCAGCGGCCATGCCACGCCGATGAGCAGGCGGTTCGCGCCGGTCATGTTCGCGACTGCGAACGGTGCGTACGCGGAGTCCTGACCGGCCTTCCACGCGAACGTCATGTCGACGGCGTACTCCGGCAGCACCGCGATCAGTGCCACGAACGCGACTGCGAGGCCCTGCGCGATCTCGGTCTCGGACGCCTCAGCGGTCCACGCGAGGAGGAAGGCGGAGGAGACGATCGCCAGGCCGAAGAGGGCGGTGTCTGGGAGCGTGCCGAGGTGTGTGCTAGTGACCCTGAGGAACACGCCCGGCAGAGTACCCGCGAGGGCGATGACGATGGCGGCGCGCGCAGACAGCACGGTGAGTCCCCTTCAGCCCGTCACTCCTAAAGGGCCTCCGCGATGATGCTGTTTTTTTAGCTTGCGCGCATCCTTCGCGGTTATCACCAGCCTGAGATTGCGCTGGATGCGCCATTCCCGCGTCACGATCGGGCTTCTTCGGTGTTAGTGCTCGGTGGGATCGTCAACCGAGGTGACTGGCTGAGGTGTCAGCGTTTACCGGAAGCGCTCGGGGTAGAGCAGCCGACCGATCTCCTCCAGCGCCAGCACTATCCGCGGCCCCGGGCGATTGCCGATGTTCGGGTCAATCGGGTAGACCTTTCCATCCTTGACCGCGCTGATCGAGGTCCACCCGGGCCGCTTCCGCAGCGTCTCCAGGCTCTGCCCCGCGCTCGAAGCGTCCGCGAGGAAGATGACCTGCGGGTCGCGGGAGATCACGGCCTCCGCCGTCAACTGCGGGTAGTCGGTCGCCGCGCCGCTCGCAACGTTCTTCGCCTTGAGGAGTGTGAGGATGGAGCCAATGAAGGTCTTGTCGCCCGCCGAGACGAGCGAGTCGCTCAGTTCGTAGAACGCGCGCGGGCCCTCGGCGACTGGTGCCACCTTCACCTTGACGGCCTCGATACGCGCACGCATGCCATTCGCCACCTGGTCAGCCTCCGCCGCGTGGCCGGTCAGGTGCCCCCACATCCGTACGTTCTCCATGATCGCGTCGAGGGAGTCCGCCTCGGGTGTGTAAAAGACAGGCAGGCCAGCGCTGCGGAACCGCTCGACGGAGGTGCGCTGGGCGCGAGACATGATGACGAGGTCGGGGTTCAGCGACAGGGCGCTCTCGACGTCCGGGCTGGTGTATTTCACCCGTTGCTTCAGCGCCTTCGCTTCCGCTGGGTAGTCGGAGAACTGGTCAGCGGCGATGACCTGTGGCCCCGCGCCGATGGCGAAGAGGATCTCTGTGACGCCGGGTGAGAACGAGATGATTGCGCGCGGTTGCTTCGCCAGCGTGAGGGGCTTCCCCTCCTGGTCGCTCACCGTGACCGGGAACGTTGAGGGTGGAGTCGTGGCACTTGCCGCGACCGTCGCCTCGGGTGTCGCGGTGGCTGGTACGGAGTCGCCGCAAGCGACGGCGAGGCCAGCGACGAGCGCAAGAAGGATCGGGAGCAGCGTGCGTAACTTCATGGTCACACCTCCGGTCGCGCGAGGTGTCTAGGGCCGCGTGAGAAACCGATGGGCGTCCCACTCCTGCCTTCGCCTGTCCTCGCAGGTCGATAAGTACGCGCGGGCCGGTGCTCTGACTTCCCTCGATGAGGGTCACAGTTGCGGGACAGCGTCGGTCTTGCACCGACTTCTCCGGGGGCCACGTCCTTTTACTGTATGCGCGTCCGGAAGCCGCGGGCAACCGGTGCCTAAACTCGATGGATGGAGCGCGATACGCCCGACCCCGCCTCGCTGACCGTCGCCGCGCTGCTCGACGACGTCGAGGGCGCGGGTGCCGCCGACGGCCTGGCGGAGCGCCTGCGGGCGGGCAGTGAGCGCGCCGCGATTGCATTCGCGGAGCCAGACGCTGGCAGCGACCTCGCGTCGTCGAGGTTGAACGCGGTCCGCGAGGGTGACGTCTGGGTGCTCAACGGCCAGAAGAAGTACATCGTCGGTGGTGCGGATGCCGGCCACCTGTTCGTCCTGGCCAAGACCGACATCGACGCCCCCGGCGATCGAGGGCTGACGGCGTTCCTGCTCCCTCGCGATGCGGGCGTGACCTCCCAGACGATCCTCGATGTCCTTGGCCGGCCCGCGTTCGACAAGATCTTCCTGGAGGATGTGCGGCTGCCACGTTCGGCTCGCCTCGGTGACGAGGGGCGCGGTTGGCTGATCGGCGAGCGCGCTCGCGAGGCGTGGCTCGCTCCGGTGACGGCGCAGCGGCTGGCGGGACTTCGCGCCTCACGGCCGGCGAGCCGCGTCGACGACGGGGGCGCCTCACGGGCGCGGGCAGCCGAGGTGGCGACGGCGGTCGAGGTGGCGGCAGGACTGCTGGAGGCGGGACGGACGCGTGAGGCGCACCTCGTGGCGGTCGCGGCGGAGCAGCGCCTCTGGTGCACTGGGGACGGCCTCGCGAGCGGCCTGCGCTCGGCGGGTGGTGACGGGCCAGTCGAGCGTGGGGTGGACGCTCAGGCCGGTGGCGTCGCGCACGCGCCGCTGGAGGTGCATCGAAACGCCCTCGCGCACGACCTCGGACTGCCGTAGTCCCACGCTAGTTCTGCGAGGTGTCGGTGCCGGAGAAGGCGTAGAGCGAGTAGCGCGGATGGCGGCGCAGCACCTCGCGCCAGAGGGTGTGTGGCTCCGTGGTGAACACGTCTGCCGCACGGCTCTGCACCACGAACCAGGCATCCTCGCGGATCTCCCGGTCGAGTTGCTGCGCGTCCCACCCGGACGAGCCGGCGAAGATGCGAACCGACTCGATACTGGGCGGGAGCGCTGGCGGCTCCGCGCGCATGTCGATGAGCCCGACCGGGCCCTGCACCGGCGTCCAACCCGACCGCCGGCCGCCGGTGGCCGCAGCCTCGAGATCGAGGCCGAGCGCGAGCGCGCTGGTGCGCCGGACTGGTCCGCCGTCGAACAGCACCGGCGGTGCAGCACAGCGCTCCGACCACTCCGGGATGATCTCGATCGCGGCGGTCTCGAGGGGGCGGTTGAGGATCACGCCGAATGCACCCTCCGCGTCGTGGCGGCAGAGCAGCACCACCGTGCCCGCGAAGTTCGGGTCGGTGAGGAGCGGCGTCGCGACGAGCAGGCGACCCCGGAGCGAGGGGCGATCCTTCGGCATACGGGCATCATCGTCCGGTGGCGGAGCCTCGTCACCTATCCCGGGTTGGGCCCTTCGAGTGCCCGTAGCAGGTGGGCTTTCAGCGCCGTGAACTCAGGTGAGGTGAGCGTGGTGGCGTCGCGCGGTCGCGCCAGGCTCACCTCGACGCGGTCGACGATCCGGCCGGGGCGCGGGGACATCACGTAGACCGTGTCGGCGAGCGTCAGCGCCTCCTCGATGTCGTGTGTGACGAGCAGCACGGTCCGAGGTTCCTCTGCCAGCACACCTTGCAGCCAGCCCTGCATTTCGCGGCGGGTGATCGCGTCCAGCGCGCCAAACGGTTCATCGAGCAGCAGCGTGTCGCGCGGCGCAAGGAAGGTGCGCAGCAGCGCCAGCCGTTGCCGCATCCCCCCCGACAGCTGCGCCGGCCAGGCCCGCTCGAACCCCGCGAGGCCGAAGCGCCCGAGCAGCGCCTGCGCCCGCTCACGTGCCTCGGCTCGTGGGACGCCCGCGAGTTCCGCGGCGAACGTGGCATTGCCGAGGACGCGCCGCCACGGAAGCAAGAGGTCTCGCTGGGGCATGTAGGCCACGCTGCTCGCCAGCGCCTCGCCCGCTGTGGGGCGGACGAGGCCAGCGAGTGCGCGGAGCAGCGTGCTCTTGCCACACCCGGACGGCCCCAGCAGCATCGCGAACTCCCCCGGCGCGACCGCGAGGTCGACACCATCGAGTGCGACGACTGGCGGACGGCCCGCATAGGTGAGCGAGAGCCCGCGCACCTCGATGGCGCGTCCGTCCGGCATGCTGCTCACCGCGGCCTCGGACTATCGCTTCGGGAGGAAGTCGTTGGTGAAGGCGGCGTTCGCGGGGACGTCCTTCTCCAGCAGGCCTGACTTCCTCAGGAACGCGGCGAAGTCGGTCCACACCTTCCCTTGCTGGGTACCCCACGCCGTGCCCCTGTCCGCGTACTTCGACGCGGTGTACTTCGCACTCGCGGCGACGAGGGTCTTGTCGAGTTCGGGCGCGGACTTCAGCAGGAGCGCCGCTGCCTGATCGGGATTGGCGATCGCAAGGTCGTAGCCTCGGGCGGTCGCCTTGAGGAACTTCCGCACGAGGTCGGGGCGCTCCTTCAGGGTCTTCTCGCTCGCGATCACCACCGGCGTGTACCAGTCTGGGACGCACTGGCCGTAGTCGTCGAACTTCACGGAGGTGACGTCCTTGTGCTCGACCTCGCGCGCACGGAGGACGTCCCAGCCTTCGAACACCCAGACGAAATCGAAGCGCTTCTGCTCCATGCCCGGCAGGTAGTCGATGTTGCCGACCTCGACTGACTTCACCTTGGCCGGGTCGCCGCCATCGCACTTCACGAGGGTGTTGAGCAGTTCACGCTCCAGCGGGCCGCCGTAGCCGCCGTACGTCTTGCCCTCGAAGTCCTTCGGTCGCTTGATGCCGGTGGAGGTGAGCGCGAAGAACGACGAGTCGTTGTGCGTCAGGAGCGTGGCGATCGAGACGACAGGTGCGCCGGCCGCGCGAGCGGGGAGGACGGACTCCGCCTGAGAAATGCCGAAGTCGGCCCCACCGGAAGCGACGACCTGGTCGGCGCCGGCTGTCGCCGGTTCCACGATCTTGAGGTCGATTCCCTCTTCGGCGTACCAGCCGTTCTGGAAGGCGGCGTAGATGCCAGCGTGGTGGGTGTTCGGCGTCCAGTTGAGCATGAGCGTGACCGGGGTCAGGCCGCCTTGCGGCGCCTGCTGCTTCACGCTGCACGCCATCAAGCCCATGGCGGCCGCAGCCACGAGGGCTACCGTCCCGAGTCGCATCAGCTGCTTCTGGCCCATATCAGACCTCCTCTTGTGCGCCGCCTCGGGCGACGTGCTGCCAGGGCATCGCGAGTCGCGCCGCCAGGTGGACGGCGGCGAACGACGCGATGCTGAGTGCGGCGATGACCGCCACCGCTACGAACACTCGGTCGACGCGGAACGCCGTCTGCGACCGCGTGATGAACAACCCGAGGCCGCTGCTGGCCCCCACCCACTCCGCGATCACCGCGCCGAGCACGGCGTAGGCCGCGCTGATCTGCAGCCCCGCGAAGAACGAGGGCACGGCGGACGGTATGAGGACACCGCGGAGCACCTGCCACCGGCCGGCGCCGTAGGAACGCGCCAGCTCGATGAGTTCGCGGTCGGCACGCAGGAGGCCGTCCGTGGTCGCGACGACGATCGGGAAGAAGCCCATCAGCGTGACGACGAGCACTTTCGGCAGCATGCCGAAGCCAAACCACACGACGACCAGCGGCGCGATCACGACCAGCGGTACGTTCTGCGAGATCACCAGCAGCGGGTACACCGTCCGCCGCAGCGGCGTGGACCACGCGAGCAGTGCCGCACACGCAGCGCCGAGGACGGCCGACAGCGCGAGGCCCACAGCCGCCTCGCTCGTCGTCGTGCGGAGGTGGCCGGGGAGTATCCCGGCCACCTCGGTGAACGCGGTCCAGACCCGGCTCGGCGCGGGGACGAGGTACGGGGCCACATCGAGGGCACGCACGACGACTTCCCACGCCATGACGAGCGCGACCAGCAGCAGCGCTGCGGGCGCGTAGTCGCGCGCCGCGCGACGAAGAGTTGGCAGTGCGCGTGACATGCGGGGCTAGCGGAACTTCGCGGTCAGCGAGGCGACGGTCGAAGGGTTCGCAGCACGGCTCTCGTAGAGTTTGGCGATGGTGACGACATGCTCGGCGCCTGCGACGAGTGTCGCCTCGTGAATGCGGCGTGCGAGATCCCAGACGGCCGCCGGGTCACCCTCGACGGTCGTGCCGAGTGCGTGGACTTCGTATGCGAGCCCGGACGCCTGGATGACGGCGATGGCCGCCTCCACGTGGGCGTACTGGCTCTCAGGCGTCCCAGCCGGGCGCGGCAAGACCTCGATGTCAAGGATCACGGTCTCTCCCCTCTCGCATGCGTGGCAGGCCGCAGTGGCCCGACCTCGTGAGCGAGGGGATAGAGGTATGGCGACGTCCGATGGGGCACGCGAGCCCGGTGGGCTCCGTCATCGTTCGTTCCGCTTCCCTACGCTCGCATAACCGAGGTCAGGTTCCAGGGGTGGTCCTTGCGGATCTCAGCCTTGCGGCCCCCCCAGCGGCTCACCGTGTGGTGAATCGGCCCGAACCTACCACGCCGCGCTCAGCACCTCAAACGAGGCGGAGTGCGCGGCGGTGGCAGGGAACAGCGGCCTAGGTGGTGGCGGGGGCCTCGAGGTACTTCTTCGGGTTCCCGATGAAGCGGTTGCGGCAGCCCATGTCGTCGAACACGAGCCACTTGCCCTCGTGGTTCCACTTCATCTCTTTGCCTTCAGCGATCACCTTGGCGCACACCAGGCATGTCTTGTCAGCCATCGAGTCCTCCATCTGTTGTTCGGCGCCCCGTCGGGCTTCCGACGCGTCACGTATGTTATTCCCGGTGGCAACTCCCGCAGCAAAGGCCGGTGCGGGACGATACGGGCGAACGATTTGTGAGGCTCACCATCGCCCGGAAGATCTCCCCTCAGCCCTCGTGGCGTCGCACGCGATGACTCCGGGATCCGCCCGGGGCTGGCGGCGGACGGCGCTCGTTGGGGCGCTGGTGGCGCTGGTGGGGGCCATCCTGGTCGCGGTGGACCTGCCGGAGTTCAACCGCCTGCTGGGGCGAGCGGACTGGCTGAGGCTCCTCCTGGCCATCCTCCTCACCGCTGTCTCCTATGCGTGCGTCAGCGCCGCCCTGGTGGCCCTGTTCGGCCCGATGGGGGTGGCCGTCCCGCGCCTGCCGATGATGCGGATCGCGCTGCTCTCGATCGCCGTGAACAACGTGGTGTCGTTCGGCGGGGTGGCGGGCTACTCGCTCCGCGCCGCCCTCTCGAGGCCCCACGGCGTTGCCGCCGGGCGCTCGTTCGCGATCTCGCTGACGCACGCCTACCTCAACAACCTCTTCATGTTCCTGTTGCTCGCCGTGGGCGTCCTGGTGCTGCTGGGCGATCCGACGACCGAGGGCGCGTGGCGGTACACGCTGAAGGCTGTGGCGGTGCTGGTGGTCGTATTCCTGGTGCTGTCCACGGCCGCGCTGTTCAGCGGCGTGGTGCGCGGCGTGATCCTGCGAGCGGTCGCCCGCCTCGGGCGACTGCTGCCAGCGCGCTGGCGCCCGCCGTTCACGGCGGCGCTGGACGAACTCGATCAGGCGCTGGGACGGGCTGCGCAGGCCCTCGGGCGCTCGCCGGAAGCGATGGTCTGGCCACTCGTGTTCCTCGGGGTCCACTGGTGCGCGATGGTGGGCGTGTTCTGGTGTTGCCTCAGCGCCTTCGCACCCTCGGTGGACGCAGCAGTCGTGGTGGGCGGCTTTTCGCTCAGCGTGGTCGCCGGATTCGCCTCGCTGCTGCCGGGAGGCCTCGGCGTGCAGGATGGGTCACTGACCGCGGTGCTGGCGCTGCAGGGGGTGGCGGTGGAGGACGCCGTGCTGGGCGCCCTGCTCTTCCGCTTCGTCTACTACGTGACGCCGTTTCTCGTCACGCTACCCGTCTACGCCTCGTTCCTGCGCGGACGAGGTGGTGGGGCGCCAGCCGAGGCCTAACGTCCGGCGGCAGCCACGTCCGGCCAGCGGAAGGACGTGAACGCCCACTGGGACAGTGCCCACGCGTCCGTGCTGCGCGCGCTGTCATTCAGGATCACCACGAAGATGCGGTGGCCATCCTTCACACGCGAGGTGACGATGGTGTTGCCGGCGAGCCGTGTGTAGCCCGTCTTCAGGCCATCGACGCCCGGGTAGCCGAAGAGCGGGTTCAGCGTCCCCATCGGTACCGCTCGATCGCCTCGGGCGGAGTAGGCGCCCTTTGCGACGACGTCCCGCAGGTCGGGGAACGACATGTAGTACCGCGATAGGATCGCCAGGTCGTAGGCGCTAGTGCGGTGGTCCGTGCCATTGAGGCCGTGCGGGTTCGCCCAGTTCGTGTCCGTCAGGCCGAGGCGGCGCGAGAGCTGGTTCATCTCTCGCACGAAGGCCTCGTCGGAGCCGGAGACGGCGCGGCCGATGGCGAGCGCGGCGTCGTTGCCGGACGGCATCATCAGGCCGTGCAACAGGTCGCGCATCGTGAAGCGGTCGCCGGGGATGAGGCCCATCACCGTGCTGCCACGCATCGTGCGGCTGTCGACATCGACCGTGATCGTGCGGTCGAGGTCGCCATGCTCGGCCGCCACGATCGCCACGGCGATCTTCGTCAGGCTGGCGGGCGACAACTGTCGGTGAGCATCCTTCTCGTAGAGGACCAGGCCCGAAGCCTCGTCCATGACGAGGGCTGCGAGTGCGGCGTTCGCCGGTGCGGTGGTCGCGGCCTCGCGCATCGCCGGCCCACCCGCCCAGAACGAGGGCAGGGGGTGGCCGGGTGGGGCGACGGAGACGAAGGCGGCGGCGCTCATCACGGGATCATCCGCCGGGACGCTCATCGCCGGCGAGGTCAAGGTGGTCGCCGGAGTAGCGGTCGACCGCAGGCTGATCGTCGGACGCCCGTCGCTGCCGCACGCCAACATCGTGGCCGCCGCGAGGGCGATCACGAGGGCGAGGGCCGGCCGGCGGAGGGTCGGTCTGCGGTTGGACATCGCCCTGATGCGCCTCGATACCCGGCGCGGGGACCAGCAAAAGTGGGGTTGGCGGCAGCATAAGTAACGCTGCGGTCGCCTGCACACAGAATCGCTGCACAGAATGTGGGGTGCGTGCTCGGCTATGCTGCTTGCGCTTCGGATCGCAGAGGGGAACCAGCGGGCGAGGCGGAGGCGGATTGTCCCAGCGTGGTGTTTGGCCCCTGCTGATCGCGGGGATGCTGATGGTGGCCTGTGCAGGCGACCCGGCACCGCGCTCCTCGACGCCCGCCGAAGTGTCAACAATCGCGGCTGCATCCGTGCCCACGGCCTCGCCCACGAACCCGACCGCACTCGCCTTGCTCATCGCCTCGGCGGCAGTGACCGTTGCGCCGAGCGTCCTCGCGGTGACGGTACCGGCGACGCTCAACACGAACGCGGTGACGGCAGCCGCGCCCCTCGACTTTTCGCAGATCGCGATCCCACCTGGGAACGGCGCGCTGATCGTCGTCGATGCCGGCCACGGCGGCGACGAGATCGGCGCAGCCGCGAACGGGATCGTGGAGAAAGACTCCAACCTCGAAATGGCACAGCGCGTGCAGCGCTTGCTGACCCAGTCTGCCTATCGCGTGCTCATGACCCGAGTGGATAGAGGCCGTGCCATCGGTGATATCGATGGCACGGGGCAGCCGCAGGGGTTCAGTGCACAGCGCCGCGACCTGCAGGCGCGCATCGACATCGCGAACGCGGCGGGGGCGGCGCTGTTCGTGTCGCTGCACTCGAATGGCTTGAACGACCCCTCGGCGAACGGGATTGAGACCTACTACAACTCGCAGCGGCCGTTCTCCGCGGAGAGCCGCGTGCTGGCGCAGACCATCCAGTCCACGGTGATCTCCGAGATGCGCCGCACGGGCTACAGGGTGCGCGACCGAGGCGCGCTGGACGATTCCTGCCTGCGCGCGTTCCAAGGGCAATGCTTCCCGCTCTTCTTGCTCGGCCCGCCGCGGGTGACCTCGCGCGACGAGACGCTGCGGCGGGGTGGTGACCCGAGCACCCTCGGCTTCTCGCAGGGGCAGGACGCCATCGCGAGCCGCGCGACGGGGATGCCGGGCGCGCTGGTGGAGTTGCTGTTCATCAGCAACTGGGAGGACGCCCGGTTGCTGGCGGATGACACGGCGCGCGAGACAATGGCGCGCGGCGTCGTCCTCGGCATCGCGCGATTCCTTACGGAGAACCCGAGGTGAGCGCGCACCGGCGCGTCGCCGCGCTGACCCTCATGCTCGCGGGCACCCTCGTGGTGGGGTGTGGCAGTGGCCTGCCGCCGGAGGCGTCACCGACCCCGCGTGAGACGCCACCGCCCACCGCGTACATCGGTGCGATCACCACGCCGACGGCTGCTGCTGGGTCGCCGGGGTCCGTGACGGTCGCCGTCGACTCCACGCCTCAGGCGGTGGAGGCGAGGGAGCAGGCGCGCGCGGCCAGCCCCTCGATGCCTGACCCGCCGATCGTCGCGCAGAGCGCGCCCAGCCCCATCGTGCCTCGGGTCGTGGGATCGCGAGCGCGTGTCGTTGACCGCGTGCAGACCACGGAGATGCGCGTGGCGCTCACCTTCGATGCGGGGGCCGACCGCGGGTATGCCGAGTCGATCCTCGACACGTTGCTGACCGCTCACGTGCGTGCGTCGTTCGGGATGACCGGCCAGTGGGCGGAGGCGAACCCCGACCTCCTGCGCCGGATGGCAGCCGAGGGCCATCAGTTCATCAACCACACCCAGACGCACGACTCGTTCACCGGGTTCTCGACCGGCCGTGGGCCGAAGTCCGCCGAGGCGCGTGTGCGCGAACTCGAACTGACCGAGGCCGCGGTGCAGCGCATCGCGAATGCGACGACGAAGCCGTACTTCCGGCCGCCGTATGGCGATATGGACGGCTCCGTGAGCGCGGACGTGTATGGCAGCGGCTACGACATCGTCGCCATGTGGACGGTGGACTCGCTCGGTTGGAACGGGCTGTCTCGTGGCGGGATCGAAGAGCGCTGCCTGCGCCTCGCCTCTCCGGGTGCCATCTACATCTTCCACGTCGGTGCGGCGGCGCAGGACGGCCCCGCGCTCCCGGCGGTGATCGATGGCCTGCGCAGGCAGGGCTACCAGATGGGCCCGCTCGACTGGTTGGTGGGGCGCTAGGCGCACAGTCCTCACGCCTCGTCGCGATACGCTGAGTTCATGACCCTTCGTCGTCCTCTGTGGTCGGTCGCCCTCGTGCTGGCGGTACTGGCGAGTGCCTGCGGTGGATCGAGTCCACCCGGGTCGCCCGAACCGGTGAGCGGGCCTGCGACGGCGAAGGCCACGGTGATCTCGCGCGTCGCGCTGAACGCCTCGCACCGCGACCTCGCGTACGCAGACGGGGTCCGCACCCTCGACCTCTATCTCCCGTCCCGAGGGGCGCCAGCGCCGGTCGTCGTGTGGCTGCACGGCGGCTCATGGGTCGCGGGGGACAAGGTGCCGGTGCCGCCGGTGGTGCTCGACCTGCGCGACCGCGGCTTCGCCATCGCCTCCGTGAACTACCGACTCACCGGCCTCTCGACGTATCCCACGCAACTGCACGACGTGAAGGGCTCGATCCGCTGGCTTCGGGCGCATGCGAACGAGTACGGGTTCGACCCGGCGCGCGTGTACCTCGTCGGGTTCTCCGCCGGCGCGCACCTGGCCTCGTTGGCGGCGCTCACCTCGGGCGATGCGACGCTCGAGGGCGACGTGGGCGGCAACGGTGGGCAGTCCAGCGCGGTCGCCGGCGTGGTGGCGTACGCGGGGCCGAGCGACATCGGACGGCTCGCCGGTGAATGCGCGGGCTGCGAGGTGTCCGAGCAGTTCCAGGCGCTCGGGTGCTCGTTCCTGCTGTGTGGCGACCGGGCGCGAGGCGCCAGTCCGCTGACGTATGCGAAGGCGGGCGCACCACCGTTCCTGCTGCTCCACGGCAGCGCCGACCGTGTCGTCCCACCGGAGCAGTCGCGCCTCCTCGATGCGGCGCTGCGAGGCGTGGGCGTCTCGTCGCGCCTGATCATCGTGGCCGGTGGCGAACACGGTCTGCTCGATGACAACGCGAACGAGGTGGCTCGCGCGTTCCTGCTGGGGGTGGCAGGCCTCGGACGCTAGACCTCGGCGAGGACGACCAAAACGAGGCCGCCCGCGCTTGAGGGGAGCGCGGGCGGCTGAGGGGGGCGGACAGCGGGCGATGGTTAGAGGGTGCGCACCGACTTCGCGAAGAGAGCGAAGGCGATGGCGAGGAGCATGACGGAACCGCCCATCACGAAGAGCGCCGTCTGGGCGTTCGTGAACTCCGCGATCACGCCGCCGAACAGGCTGCCGAGCGGGAGCAGCCCTTGGTTGAGCATGAACAGGCCCATGACGCGGCCTCGATATTCGTCCGGGGTCGTCAACTGCAGCACGGTCTGGTTCGTGGTCATGAACACCATCTGGCACGCGCCGACCACGACCAGCAGCGCCAGCGCCAGCACGTAGTTCTCAAAGATTGAGACAGACGCCGCGAACGCGATCAGCGCGATCCCGAAGGCGAACACCGCGCCGAGCAGCAGCAGCAGCCCCTTGCGCTGGATGTCCTTCATCGTCGCCAGCAGCAGTGTGGACGCTACCGCACCAATACCGGGCGCCGACATCATCATTCCGAACCCGCCCGGCCCCTTGTCTAGGTTGTCGCGTGCGACCACCGGGAGCAGCGACACGTACGGCAGCGCGATGACGACGGGCACCAGCGCCAGCGTCATCTGCGTGCGGAGCGTCGGGTGGTGCCAGACGTACTTCGCCTCCTCGGTGACGCCCCCGCGGATCGAGCGGTTGGTGACAGTCTTGAACTGCGGCAGGGACAACTGCATCACGGTGATGGAGACGCCGATGTACATCGCCGCCTGGATGAAGAAGTTCTCACCCGGGCCGATTTTCGCGATCATCAGGCCGGCGATGGCGGGGCCACCAATGCGCGTCACGTTGAACGCGGCGGAGTTCAGCGCCATCGCGTTTATTATGTCTTTGCGCGGCACGAGGTTGGGCACGATCGACTGGCGGACGGGCATGTTGAACGCCCAGCCGACGCCGGAGAGCAGGGTGAACGCGAAGATGTGCCAGACCTCCAGGAGGCCGGTGACGATGAGCGTCGCAAAGACGAGTGAGATCACGACCATGAAGGCCTGCGTGGTCAACATCAGCCGCTTCTTGTCGAAGCGGTCCGCCGCGACGCCACCCACTGGCCCGAGGAACAGCAGCGGGAGCGAACGAGCGCCGTTCACCGCGCCGAGGAGTGCAGCCGATCCGGTGAGGTCGTAGGTCAGCCAGCCGAGGGCGGCCTGTTGGATCCACTGCCCCGACGAGGAGAAGAGGGTCCCGATCCAGATCAGCCGGTAGTTCCGGTGACGGAGCGATCGGAAAGTGTTGAACCGCCCGCCGATCGGCGCGATGCCCGCTTCCGCGACAGGCGCGGCGGGGGTCGCTGAATCTACGGCTTGAGCTTCGATCGCTATGTAGTGCTGTCCCGGTGTCGCGTGTGAGAGATGCCTGCCCTCGCAGTGCTTGGTCGCTTACTCTCCCTCACTCTGCTGTTCACGTTAAGGTTGTCTCTGGCATGTTTCAGGAGCGCTCCGGGCATGGCGAGGCCCGCCGGGAGGCGGGCCTGCAAGGGGAAGCGCGAAGCCTCGATCAGTGGCTAGCGGCGGCCGGCGTTCGCTCCGTAGGGGTTGGAGATGGCGGCCTGGCGGGCGGCATCCTCCGGGCAGAGTACGGACTTCTCGCGGAACTTCACCCCGCCCTTGATGACGTAGGTGCCGCAGACGGCGCACTTGCCTTCCACACCGTTTTCGCCCCACTTGAAGCCATCACCGTGGGGGCGCAACTCGGGCGGAATGTATCCCGCGACGACCGGCTCGGCCTCGGCGGTGGCGACCGCGGGCTCTTTCTTGGCGACCGTGGCGGCGATCGGCTTGTCGCCGACGCGACCGCGGGCGGCCGCCTTGTCGGCGTACCAGAGCGAGTTGATCTCGATGAACTTGCTCTGCTCGGCGGGGACGTCCGCTTCCGGGAAGATGGCGTCCACGGGGCAGGCTGGCTGGCAGGCGCCGCAGTCGATGCAGTCGACGGGGTTGATGAAGAGCATCGCGTCGGTGCCGGCGTCGAAGTGGATGCAGTCCACAGGGCAGACGGAGACGCAGGCCTGATCCTGGGTGCCGATGCAGGTCTCGGTGATCACGAACGTCACAGGTCGCCTCCTCCGGCACACGCCCGGCCACGCTCTGGGGATGGCGTGCGCAGCCCAATCCTACCGAGGCGTCTGGGCGCCGTCGAGGAGTGCGGGCGGGGGCGCCTTCGTGTATACCGGACGTATGCTGACTGCGCGCCTGGGGGCCGCGAGCGCTGGCCGCGGACACCTTCAGCAGGCTGGAGGCCCTTGGTGACCGAGTTCGTCGATTGGCTCTATCGAGTCGGCGTCTATGGCTTTGCCCTCACGGCCCTCGTGGGCGGGCTGGTCTGGCTCAGCCGTCCGGACTCGGACGGCAGACGGTGGGCGAGGAAGGCCAACAACAACTACTACGGCTACTGGCTCGTGGCCGTCGCGTTCATCGCCCAGTTCATCTCCGTCGGCTCCCAGAACTACATGATCGGTTCGTTCACCCGTCCGATGACGGAGGAATTGGACTGGTCGCGCTCCGAGTTTGTGCTGGCGCGGAGCATCGGCCAGTTCATCATGGCCTTCACCGGGTTTTTCATCGGCGGGTACGTGGACCGTCACGGCGGCGCTCGACTGATGCGCGGCGGCGCATTCGTCCTCGCCGGCTCGACGTTCATGTGTGGCTACGTGAACGAACTGTGGCAGTGGTGGGTGTTGAACGGTCTGGTGGTCACCGCGGGCGCGGCGATGATCGGCAACCTGGTCGTCAACGTCACACTCTCGAAGTGGTTCGTGGAGAAGCGCGGCCGGGTCGCCTCGTTCGCCGCGATGGGCGTCTCCTACGCCGGTGTGGCACTCACCCCGCTCTCCGCGACGCTGGTGGACGCGGTCGGCTGGCGGATGGCATGGCATGTCCTCGCGGTCGGCGTGCTGGCGGTGATCTTCCCGCTCTCCTTCGCGATGCGTCGTGCCCCCGAGGACTTCGGGTTGCACCCGGACGGCAAGAGCCGCGAGCAGATCGCCGCAGGCGGCGGCCGTGCCGCGGCGGCGGACTTCGCGCGGTCGTTCACGCGGCAGCAGGCGCTCCGGACGCGCTCGTTCTACCTCATCGTCTTCGGCTTCGGGTTCGGCGCGCTGTCCATCGGTGTGATGCTGGTGCAGACCGTGCCGTTCATGGAGGACGCCGGCTACAGCCGGAAGGTCGGCGCCGGGATGATCCTGCTGACCTCGGTACCGTCGCTGCTTTCGAAGCCGCTGTGGGGTTGGCTGATCGACTTCGCGAGCGCCCAGCGGTTGTCGCTGATCGGTTTCACGATCAATGCGATCTCGCTGGTCGTGATCGTGTTTGCGGTGCGCAATCATGCCGACCTGGCAGTGGTGATCGGGTTCTTCATGTTGGGCCTCGGCTGGGGCGGACTGATTCCGCTGCAGGAGGTCGTCTGGGCGTCCTACTTCGGGCGGCGCCACCTCGGCTCGGTGCGGAGCGCGGGGCTACCGTTCGCGCTGATCATCGGCGCGAGTTCGCCGTTCCTGACGTCGTTCTACTTCGACCGCGTCGGCAACTACGACGGTGCGTTCTTCATCGTCGCCGCCTTCGCGGTCGTCGCGATCGTGCTCGTCTCGCTCGCCAAGCAGCCGACGCGTGCCGAACAGCCGGCCGAGGTCGCCGCGGTCGTCTAGCGGCTAGCCTCCGCCGAGCAGCCGCAGCGCGATCGCTTCCGCGAGCGCACCTCGTCGCAACTCTTCGAGGTCCTGGCTCTCGTCCGGGCCGTGGATGCGGCTGAGTGGTTCACCCACGCCCGTCAGCAAGATCGCCGCACCCGGCTGCGCGGCTGCGAGCACAGCCACGAGGGGGATCGAGCCACCCACGCCGATCTCGACGGGCTCAACGCCCCACGCTTCGCGCAGGCCGGTGCGGAACGCCTCGAACGCCGCGCTCGACGTGTCGAGGCGGAACGGTGATGACATCGAGCCGCGGGTGACGGTCACCTGCGCTCCCCACGGCGCGTGAGACTCGAGGTGCGCGACCAGGGCGTCCATCGCGACGGCGGGATCCTGGCCCGGCGCCAGGCGCACGCTGACCTTGGCGCGCGCGACGGGCACGAGCGCGTTGACCGCCTCGCTGATGCGCGGAGCATCGAGGGCGAGGACGGAAACGGCTGGTTGGAGCCACAGGCGTGCGCTCAGCGGCCCGTCGCCGATGAACTGGGTGCCGGGTAGCATCCCTGCCGCCTCGCGCAGGTGCGCCTCGTCCTCGTCTACCGGCGCGGTGCCCGCACGCACGAGGCCGGCGATCGCGACACGGCCCGCCTCGTCGTGCAGGGTGGCGAGGAGGCGGGCGAGCGCGGAGATGGCGTCCGGGATCGCGCCGCCGAACTGGCCGCTGTGGACCGCCGCGCGCGCCGTCCGCACTTCGACCTCGCAGTCGACGATGCCGCGGAGCGAGGTCGTAAGGGCGGGCTCCCCGAGCCGCCAGTGCTCGGAGTCCGCGACGACGATGACGTCCGCCTGCAGCAGCGACCCGTGCCGCTCGATGAACGCCCCGAGGTGCGGCGACCCCTGCTCCTCTTCGCCTTCCATGAACACATGCACGGTCACGGGCAGCGGCCCGCACGCGAGGAGCGCACGCAGCGCGGCGAGGTGCATCGCGATGCCGGCCTTGTCGTCGGACGCCCCGCGACCGTAGAGGCGGCCCTCGCGCTCGGCGGGGTCGAAGGGCGTCGCCGTCCAGAGGGCGAGGTCGCCGACGGGCTGGACGTCGTAGTGGGCGTAGAGGAGCACGACGGGCGCACCCGGCGGCCCCGAGCGTTCGGCGTAGACGGCAGGCGCGGCATCCGGCACCTCCAGCAGGCGGACGCCCCCGAGGCCCACGTCTGTCAGCATGCCGGCGGCGGCCTCGGCTGCCGCGCGCATCGCCGGCGTGTCCGCACCCTCCGCGCCGACCGAGGGGATGCGCACCAGTCGTTCGAGCGCGGCACGCGCTGCGGGGAACGCCGCGTCGATCGCCAGCGTTAGATCGGCATGCGCCCCATCCGCCATCGTGTCCTCCTGACAGCGCGACTCACAGGATCGCGATTTCACCGCGAGCGTACCGCGCTCGTGCCGCCCGAGAGCGACGCGTATCCTCGATCCATGGACCGTGAACACGCATCCGCCCTCGCCGTCCCGCACGCCCGACCGTGGCGTGCTCGGACGTGGCTCACGCTCGTGGCGCTGGCCATGCTGCTGCTCGCGGTATGGCCAGCCTCCGTGGATGCCGCCAGCGGGCCGCACATCGTCCGGGCGGACGGCGTCTGCTTGCGGATGCGGGCAACGCCCGGCCTGAGCGGGGCACAGGTCGCCTGCCTCGCGGAGGGCTCGCAGGTCTTTGCCCTCGGTGAGACGCAGGACGTGGACGGCCTGCGCTGGGAGCGCATCAGCGCCAGCGGCCAGACCGGCTGGGCGGCGGGGATCTACCTCGTCCCCGGCACCGCTGCGCCGACCCCGGTGCCGACAGCGGCGCCAACCGCCGTACCGACGGCGGTGCCGACCGTCGTGCCGACTCCGGCGCCGGTCCCCTCGGGCGGCACGATCACCGGCACGGTCTCCGCGTCCGGGGGCTTCTCCCTCGTGCTGTGGACGGGCGGGCGCATCGAGACGCTGCTGAGCGTCGCGGAGGGTCGAGGGTGCAGCGTGCGGTCCGTGTGGGTCAGCCGGAGCGGATCGCTCATCGCCTACATCGCCGGAGCGCGTTCCTTCGTGAACGATCAGTGGACCTCGCAGGTGGGGTCCGGGGTACTCGCTGAGACACCGGTGATCCTCGTCTGCGCGGCGGGTGGCACCTCGACACCCGGGCCGTCGCCGACCCCTGGGCCGACGACGCCCATCCCAACCCCGACGCCTTCCACGGGCACCGGCCCCGGCTCGGGCTTCCCACCGGGCATACCCCCCGGCCCCGCCGGGAACGAGTAGCCTGCGCCCCTGATGCCAGTGGAGGCACCATGGACACACCCCTCGACGCATCCGATGACGGCACGTTGCCGGAGGCCACTCCCACCTCCGGCATCCCGATGTCCCGGCTCTTCGCCTTCGCTCTCGGGGGCACGCTGCTGTTGCTCGCGCCGCTGCTCGTGGGTGCCCTCCTTGTGATGCGAGGCCGTATCGAGGAGCCCGTCGCGGAGGCGGCGCGGCCGTTCGACCTGCCCGCCCTGGATGGGAGCCGGATCACGCAGGCGGCGTTCTCCGACCGAGTCGTGGTGGTGAACGTGTGGGCCTCGTGGTGCGGGCCGTGCCGCGCGGAGGCGCCTGTCCTGCGTCGAATGGCGGAGTCCGCCTCGGGGGTCGCGTACTACGGCGTCGTGAGCCTGGATGAGCCGAGGTTGGCGCGAGCGTTCGCGGAGTCCAAGGGGCTGGACTACCCGCATGCCGTGGACGACGGTACGTTCTCTCGCGCCCACAATGTCGCGGTTATCCCGACAACCCTCGTCTTCGCGAAGGACGGCTCGTTCGTCGGCCGCATCGAGGGCCCGCTCAGCGAGATTCGCCTGCAGGCGCTTATCGACGACGCGATCGCCGTCGGCTCCCGCTAGGAGCGGCGGCCTACAGCCGGCTTGCGACCAACGCTGCGTACTTGTCGAGGCGCGAGTGGACAAGATCGAGCGTGAGGTCGGTACGTCCGTATGCGTGGTACGGCGCCACGTTCGTCGCCTGATTGATGTCGAGCAACGTCAGCACGTCGCACAGCGGATCGAGCCTCCGTCCGGAGGCCTCGCGGTACGCGGCAAGGAATGCCTCGGCTACCTCGATGTCATGGGTCATCACGATGTCGCGGCGGCAGTGGCCGACATCGAGGCCTGCGACACCCCGGCATACGTCTGGCCAGTCGACGACGCCCGTGACCACGCCGTCACGCCACAGCACATTTCCGGGGTGATAGTCGCGGTGCAGGAGCACGATCTCACCGGCTGGCTCATGGTCGCGTGACGCCTCGATCAGTCGTGCCCATGTCCCCGGCTGCTGCGACCACTGCGGTGGTTGCACTGTCTGAGGGTTATGCCAGCGCTCGTAGACACCTTCGATGTCCGCACCGTCGAGACGGTGGATCGTAGCCAGCGTCTGCGCCAGGCCGCTAACCCATTGACCCACGTCGACCGGTGCGAGGTCGGGCCGGCCGTCGAGGCGGCTCATCAGTACGGCCGGGACATCGCACACTTCGCCGGTGGGATCCACCGCAATGAGAAGTGGTGCGATCACGTCCCGCGCGTCTTCTAGTACGCGGAAGGCGCCTGCCTCTACGCGTGGGGACTGCGGCTCCGTCTCGCGCACGCGCGCGTCCGTGTACCGCCGCAGCACGAGCGCGAGCGGTGGTGCGCCGTCCCGGTCGACCTCGATGGCGTGGAGCGAGGACGTTGTCGCGCCGACGAACTGTTCGAGGACGCGCACAGCGCGGGCGCCGGGGACGACGGCAGTCACCCACTTGATCGCGCGCGCGGGGACGATGTCGGTCATGCGGTGGAGGGTAGAGGGTCAGCCTGCCGCTGGCGGAGCACGAAGCGTCTGCATCTTCGGAGCCGGCGCCCAGAGGCGAGATACCTACGGGCGGAGCAACTGCGAGACGGTCACGAACTGCAGGCCGGCCTTCCGGTACTCCCGGATCACCTCGCGGAGGACGTCCCGGGTCGCCTCAGCGTCGCAGTGGGCGACGAGGATGGCGCCGCCGCCGAGGCCGATGGCGCGCAACAGGTTCGCGCGGACGGCGGAGGCGGGCGCCTCGGTCCAGTCGAGGGAGTCACCGCTGGCGGTGCCCGCCGAGGTCTGCCCGATGGTCCAGAAGATATGGAGCGGGAATCCGGCGCGGGCGGCGGCGTCGAGGACGCGCTGGTCACGCGCGGCGGATGGCGCTCGCCAGATGGGGGCGCTGCCGCGTCCCGAGAACGTCTTAAGGTAGTCATCCGTACGCTTCAGATCGGCGGCGATCTGGGCGTCCGTCAGGTCTCGATAGTCGGGGTGATCCCAGGAGTGAGTGGCGAGTTCGTGCTTCGCGGCGACGCGCCTCGTCAGTTCCGGGTGGGCCTCGGCCCAGATACCCATCATGAACCAGGTAGTGACCACGTCCTCTTCCTCGAGGATGCGCAGGATCTCCGCGGTCGCCTCCGACCGCCAGCCGCAGTCGATGGTGAGTGCCACCTCGCTCCGCGCCCGCGTGCCGCGCTCGATCTCCGCCGCACCACTCGGCACCGCGAGCGGCGCTGTCGAGGTGGGCCGGGGCGGCGGAGCGACTGCGCCCGGGGATGTCGAGGTGGCGGCGGGTGACGCCGAGGGCGATGCGCTAGCAGTGGCCGAAGGGCTCGCGGTGGCCCGTGCCACCTCGGTTGCCGTCGAGGTGGCAGCGGCGGTGGGGGACGGGGAGGCTGAGGCGGCTGGCGCGGGTGCTTCGTTGGTCGTGTTGTCGCACGCTACGAGGGCGAAGGCCGCAGCCAGACCGAGCACGATGAGGGCGCATTTCGAGGTGGACATCACATTCATCCTACGGGCGCTGCGTACCCCATCGTTCCCAGTGGACGACCTCGTCGATGCCCCGGCGCTTCGGTTCGGCCCAGCGGCCCTGCGCGGGGTAGCCGAGGGGGATGAGCGCCATGGTGAGGGCGTCCTCCGGGATGCCGAGCATGTGCTTCACATCGTCCTCGTGGCCAGCGTAGAGCGAGGTCAGCGTCGCGCCGATGCCAAAGGCGCGGGCGGCGAGGATCAGCTGCTGTACGGCGCCGTAGACGGCTGAGCCGGCACGCGGGTTCTGTGACTTCGCGGCGCCGGGGAGTACCGGGATCACCCACACGGGCGCCTCTTCGAGGTGCATCGCGAGGTGCTCCGCGGAGAGGAAGTTCCGCCGGCCGAGGCCGCCCGCGTCCGGCCCGGACGCCATGATCGCGTCACGGCGGGAGCCGTAGGCGCGCTGCCAACCCTCGCGGTACCACTCCGCGACCTGGCGCTTCACCTCGGCGTCCGTGACGACGACCCAGCCCCAGTTCTGGGCGTTACCCGGGGTAGGGCCTCGAATGGCGGCGTCGAGGATCGCGCGGAGGATGTCGTCCGGAATCGGGTCGGCCTTGAGGTAGCGGCGGGAGGGTGTGGAGTGCAGCGCCTCGATGACATCGAGGGGTTCGTGGGTGGGGACGGGCATTTAGGGTTCCTTCGGAACTCGAAAATGGTAAAATAGGACTTTACTAACGTGTCGCCGAAACGACCCTATGGTCGTCTACGTGGGCTGGCATCCCCGTACCGATGATGGCTGCCGGAATCAATGCGTTGACTAGTTCGATTGTGAGGCTGTTCGAGAAGGCCGTGGGGCCGAAAGGAGATGACACTATGAGTCAGCCAGTCTTTTTCTCATTCGTTTTCATGCTGGAGTTCGCCGCTGCCATCACAGCCGCCAGCATTACCGGGGATGCCACCTCCCTGTTCAGGCCAAGCCTGCCGATGAGCGCCGTGAGATCCGGACGAAACAGGTAAACCCCCTTCGGAGCGCTTCGCATTGCCCCCCAGCCCTCGCGCCCGTAGCGTGGAAACCCCTTCCCCCTGCCGACGACCTCGATGCCGGAGCGTGCGATGCCCAAGCGTGATGATTTGCGGAACGTGGCGATCATCGCCCACGTCGACCACGGCAAGACCACACTCGTGGACAAGATGCTCCGGCAGTCCGGCACGTTCGACGCGCACCAGGAACTCGTCGACCGGGTGATGGACTCGACCGACCTCGAGCGCGAGAAGGGGATCACGATCCTCGCGAAGAACACCGCCGTCCGGCACGGCGGGATCAAGATCAACATCATCGACACCCCCGGCCACGCCGACTTCGGTGGCGAGGTGGAGCGCGGACTGCAGATGGTGGACGGCGCCCTCCTCCTCGTGGACGCCTCCGAGGGGCCGCTGCCGCAGACGCGCTTCGTCCTCGCCAAGGCGCTCGCGCGACGGCTGCCGATCGTCATCGTGATCAACAAGATCGACCGGGCGGACGCGCGCATCAAGGAAGTCGTGGACGAGGTCTACGAACTCTTCCTCGACCTCGACGCGACCGAGGACCAGATCGACTTCCCGATCGTGTACTGCTCGGCGCGTGCCGGGACGGCGACGCTGAACCTCGACGAGCCGGGCACGGACCTCGAGCCGCTGTTTGCGGTGCTGCGCGACCACATCCCCGCCCCTTCCTACGAGGAAGGCCACCCGCTCCAGGCGCTCGTCACCAACCTCGATGCCTCGCCGTACCTCGGACGTCTGGCGCTGTGCCGCATCCGGCAGGGGACGATCCGGCGCGGGCAGATCGTGGCGTGGTGCAAGGTCGACGGCACGATTGTGAACGTGAAGATCGCCGAACTCACCGTGACCGAAGGCCTCGAGTCGGTGACCGCGGAGGAGGCCAGCGCGGGCGAAGTGATCGCTGTTGCCGGCCTCGCGGACGTCACCATCGGCGAAACGCTGACCGACCCGGCCGATCCGCGCCCCCTGCCGGTCTTCCGCGTGGACGAGCCGACGCTGTCGATGACCATCGGCGCGAACACTTCGCCGCTCGCGGGGCGCGAGGGCACCAAGGTGACCGCTCGCATGATTAAGGCCCGCCTGGATGCGGAGATCCTGGGCAACGTCTCGATCCGCGTGCTGCCCGGCGACCGTCCGGACTCCTGGATCGTGCAGGGCCGCGGCGAACTACAGCTGGCCGTGCTGATCGAGACGATGCGCCGCGAGGGCTTCGAACTGACGGTGGGCAAGCCCGAGGTCGTGACGAAGACGATCGACGGCAAACTGCACGAGCCGATGGAGCGCCTGACCGTGGACGTGCCCGAGGAGTACCTCGGCGTGGTCACGCAGTTGATGGCGCTCCGCAAGGGCCGCATCGAGCAGTTGGTGAACCACGGGTCAGGCCGGGTGCGGGTGATCTCGATCGTGCCGGCACGCGGACTGATCGGGTTCCACACTGAGTTCCTGACGGAGACGCGCGGGTCGGGGCTGCTCAACCACCTGTTCGCGGGCTACGAGCCGTGGCACGGCGAGGTGCGCACGCGCCCCTCGGGCAGCATGGTCGCCGACCGCTCCGGCCCGACGACGGCGTATGCGCTGCAGTCGCTGCAGGAGCGTGGTGCGATGTTCATCCCGCCCGGGACGGACGTGTACGAGGGCATGATCGTGGGCGAGAACGCGCGCGCGGACGACATGGACGTGAATGTCACGCGCGAGAAGAAACTGACGAACATGCGCTCCTCCAACTCCGACTTCACGGAGAAACTGGTCCCGCACATAAACCTGTCGCTGGAGCAGTCGCTGGAGTTCATCCGCGACGAGGAGTGCCTGGAGGTGACGCCGAAGTCGGTGCG
>CANFFZ010000003.1 GCA_947446155.1 Chloroflexota bacterium
CGTGCGCTGACAGGCGCCCGCCGTGAGCCTCGGCTGACCCCGCAAGCGAGGGCGCACGAGGGGCCCGTGGGCGGGGATGCCCGCACGAAGACGAGCGGTACACTGAGATTTCCAGAGGCTACTCAGCGGCGACCGCCTGGAGCATCGCAATGGCAGACGTGGTGATCGTGGACTACGGGGCGGGCAACCTCCGCAGCGTGGAGCGCGCCGTCGTGCATGCAGGCATCGAGCCGCTGGTCACCAGTGAGGCCTCCGCGATTCCCGGCGCGCGCGCCCTGATCGTCCCGGGTGTCGGTGCAGCCGAAGACACCATGGCGCACCTGCGGCAGGGCGGCTTGGACGGCCCCATCCTCGACTACATCGCCTCGGGCAAGCCGTTCCTCGGCGTGTGCATGGGCATGCAGGCGTTGTTCGAGGTGTCCGAGGAGGGTGGCCGGCACGAGTGCCTCGGCGTCCTCGGCGGGCGGATCGTGCGCTTCCCGTTCGGGATGACGGTGCCGCACATGGGCTGGAACACGGTGCGATTCGAGCGCCCGCACCCGGTCCTCGAGGGCATCGAACAGGACGACTACTTCTACTTCGTCCACTCGTACCACGGCGCGCCTGCCGACCCCTCGATCGTCATCGGCAGCACCGAGTACGAGGGTGTGACGTTCCCGGCGATCGTGGGACGGGACAACGTGATCGCGACGCAGTTCCACCCGGAGAAGTCCGGTCGGAGCGGCCTGCGGCTCTACGCGAACTTCCTCCGGCTGGCCCTGGATCACGGCTCGATCGCCCCCGCGGCGACCGCGGCATCCTGACGAGGCGTCCATGGAAGTGATCCCCGCGATCGATATCCGTGGCGGCAAGTGCGTTCGTCTGGCCCAGGGTGACTACGCCCGCGAGACCGTCTTTGGCGACGACCCGCTCGCGATGGCGCGTCGTTGGGCGGCCGAGGGCGCCACGCGCATCCACGTCGTCGACCTCGATGGCGCGCGCGACGGCGCGCAGGCCAACCTCGCCGTGACCCGTGCCATCGTGAAGGCCGTCGAGGTGCCCGTGCAGACGGGCGGCGGCGTCCGCACCATCGAGGTCGTGAGCGCCGCCCTCGACGCTGGCTTCGACCGCGTGGCGCTCGGTACCGCGGCGGTGAAAGACCCGACGCTTGTGCCCGCTGCCGTCGCGCTGGCGGGCGACCGTGTCTTCGTCTCCGTGGACGCGCGCGAGGGGCGCGTCAGCCTCGAGGGGTGGACCGAGGACAGCGGTATTGACGCGACGGAGTTCATCGCGCGACTGCGTGACCAGGGCGTCGTGCGCATCGTCTACACCGACATCCTGCGCGACGGCGTCCACGATGGCCCCAACTTTGAGGCGGTCGAGCGGTTGGTGCGCACCTCCGGCATGCGCGTGATCGCCGCCGGCGGCGTCGGCAGCACCGCCGACCTCGTGCGCCTGGCCGAATGCGGCGCGGAGGGTGCGATCGTGGGGCGCGCCATCTACACAGGCGATGTCCGGCTCCCCGAGGCGATCGAGGCGGTCGCCCGCTCCTCGGGTGCTTCATCAGGGGCGAGCGCGTAGATGCTCACGAAGCGCATTATCCCCTGCTTCGATGTGGCAGATGGCCGCGTAGTGAAGGGTGTCTCCTTCGTCGAGTTGCGCGACGCGGGCGACCCGGTGGAGCTCGCGCGGAAGTACGACCTCACGGGTGCGGATGAACTCGTGTTCCTCGATATCACTGCGTCCTCGGATGGCCGCGCGAGCGTGTACGACATGATCCGGCGCACCGCCGATCAGGTCTTCATCCCGTTCACCGTGGGAGGTGGTGTCCGCTCCGCGCAGGACGTGCGCCTGATGCTCGAAGCCGGCGCCGAGAAGGTGTCCGTGAACACGGCCGCCCTCGAACGTCCCGAACTGATCGCGGAAGGCGCGAAGGCCTTTGGCTCGCAGTGCATCGTGGTGGCCATCGACGCGAAGCGGACCGCCGAGGGCCGCTGGGGTGTCTACACGCACGGCGGACGCCGCGAGACCGGCCGCGATGCCGTCGAGTGGGCGCGCGAGGCAGTCGAGCGCGGCGCGGGGGAACTCCTCGTCACCTCCATGGACACCGACGGCCATCAGCAGGGCTACGACCTCAAACTCCTGCGCGCGATCTCCGACGCCGTCGATGTCCCCGTGATCGCCTCGGGCGGGGCAGGGGAGCCCTCCCACCTTTACGACGCGCTGACCGCGGGCGGCGCGAGCGCGGTGCTGGCGGCGTCGATCTTTCACTTCGGCACGCACGACATCGGCTCCCTCAAGGCTTACCTCGCCGGGCGCGGACTGCCGATGCGTCCGGTGACGCCGCAGTAGCGAGCGATGCCCGGACGCCCGCCACCATTTCGGGTAAGCCACGTCTTTTTCGACGTCGACGGCACCCTCGTCGATTTCGACGCTGCGCTCCGGATCGGCCTCTAGGTTGCCGCCGAGGTGCTCTCGGATGCGATTGACCGTTTCGTGACGTCCGGCGAACTTCAGGCGGCACGTGACCGCGCCGCACGCGACCTGCGGATGGTGCCCGGTGCCCTCGCGAGGGCACGTGAGGAGTCATTCCGCCAGATCCTCGTGCTCGGTGGTGTGACGGACGAGACGGTGGTCGTCCGCACGAACACTGCGTTCTTTGCCGCCCGCGATGCCGCGCTGCTCCCATACGACGATGTCGAGGAGGTGGTGGGCGCGCTCCTCGACCGTGGGCTCACCCTCGTCGCCGCCACCAACGGGAACTCCGCGATGGTGCAGGCGCCGATCTTTCGGCGGATGCACCTGCTCTGGACCGCCGAGGACGCGCGCGTCGCTAAGCCCGATCCGGCGTTCTTCTTCGGCGCCATGGAACGCAGCGGGGCGCGTGTCGAGACCACGCTGATGGTCGGCGACCGCATGGACAACGACGTCGCGCCCGCGCTCGCCCTCGGCATGTACGGCGTGCTGATCGACCGCGACAGCCGGGCCTTAGACGTCGACGCCCCACGCGTTGAGTCGCTGCGTGATCTCCCCGCGCTGATCGAGGTCGTCCCTAGCGGCGCGTGAACTCTGAGCCGAGGTCGGGCGCGGGCCGGTCGAACGGGCGGTAGTCACCCCTCGGCCGGCCGAGGGCGACGAACGCCTGCGGCTCCCACGTGGGGTCGAGGTCGAGTGCGCCGCGCACCTCGTCCGGTGCGTAGAGCGGTGCGGAGATCCAGTAGGCGCCCAGTCCTCGGACGCTTGCCGCGAGCAGCAGGTTCTGCAGTGCCGCGCCGAACGAGTGCTGGGCGAGCCCCCACTCCGCACACCAGCGGCGCTCGTCGTCGTAGCGGTTCAGCCCGTCCGCGACGAGGCAGCCGAGGAGCAGCGTGGGCGCTCCGGTGATCCGCCCCCGCGAGCGCGCCAGCGCCCGCTCCACAGTCTTCGAAGGCTGAGTGTCACCCTCGAGGTCGCGTCGCCAGGCCGCACCCATCGCGTCCGCTAATGCTTCGCGGCGCCCGGGGCCGATCTCGACGAAACGCCACGGGCGCGTGTGGTGCGGCGCAGGTGCCGTCAATGCGAGGCGGACAAGCGCTTCGACCTCCTCAGCGGTGAGCGGCGGGCCATCGAGGCCGCGTACGGAGCGCCGCGCGCGGATCGCGTCCTCAATGGGGCGGGCGTCGTCGGTCATGAGCGAGACCTCATCGGTTGGGTCGAGGCAGGACGACCTGCAGGTACTCGAGAATGGCTGCCGTCGCCTCACCGACCTGCTCCCACACCTCCGTGAGGTCCTCGATCGTGTCGACGTCGCGGTCCATCGAGGGGAGGCGCACCTCCTGGAGTGTGAGCCCGGCCGTCTGTGCAGCCTCGCGGTGGCGGGCGGCGGAGTCCAACCCGAATGCGGGTACCATCGCCCCGGGTGGGCGGATGCCGAGGGCGCACGTGCCGCCATCGATCGATGGAGCGAGCACGACCGGCGAGCGGCGCAGCGCGTCCAGCAGGGTGCGTATGTCCTCGCTGCGCGCCTGCGGCAGGTCGCCGGGAAGGATGAGCGCGGCCTCGCGATTCGCGATGTGATCGAGGGCTAGCAGGACGGCTGGCTGATAGCCCGTGCCGGGGTCACGCAGCACCTCGGCCTGGTGGCCCTCTGCGACGGCGTCGTAGCCGCGTACGGGCGATACCACCACGATCTGGCCGGTGTGGACCTCTCGGACCGCTGTCAGCAGGTCGTCGAGCATCGCCTGCACGAGGCTGTGCCGTTGGCCGGGGTCGAGGTGTGTGCCGAGACGCGTCTTCGCGCGTCCGGCGTCTTGCACCGCGATCACGATGGCGACATCGAGCGGCGGCGTCACGCGGTGAACCCGGCGGCGCGCAGCACGTTGCGCGCCACACGCTCGCGTCCGTCGTCGCCGCGCATCATCGTGTCCACCGCCACAGCGTCGAGGCCGAGCGCGCACACGTCGGGGACGAGCCGGATATCGATGGCGTCGAGGATGAATAGGTCGACGAGGCCGGCATACAGGCGCGCCACGCCGAATGCTGAGACCTCGTGTCCGAGCGCCCGCAGCATCGCGGCCGCAGGCCCCTTGATCGCTTCACCACCGACGATCGGGGAGATTGCGACCCGTCGTGCGCGTGACTCGTTGACCGCGGCCCAGACATCGGGGATCGCCAGCAGCGGGGAGATCGAGACGATCGGGTTGCTGGGCGCGATGCACAAGAAGTCGCAGTCCTGGATTGCCTCGACGACACCCGGAGCGGGCCGGGCCAGGGCCGCGCCGGGGAAGGTGACGCCAAGGATGGTGGGCTGGGCACGCTGCCGGACGAAGTAGTCCTGGAACGCCAGGTCACCTTCTGCCGTCCGCACGATGGTGGGGTGGGGATCGTTCGTCACCGGGATCACGTTGACGCGGACTCCGCGTGCGAGCGCGAGCGCAGCGGTTGCCTCGGCGAGTGTGAAGCCCTCGCGCAGTCGCTCCGTGCGGAAGAGGTGCGTCGCGATGTCGATGTCGCCGATGCCGAACCAGGACTCGCCGCCGAGTACCCGCAGCGCTTCGAGGGCGTGCCGGGTGTCGTCGCGCACGCCCCAACCATCGATCCCCTCGATGCCGGCGAGCGTGTAGAGCACAGAGTCGATGTCCGGACAGACGGTGAGCCCGAGCCACTCGAGGTCGTCGCCCACATTGCAGATGGCGGTGATGTCCTCGGGTGGGATGACGTGCTGCAGACCCGCGAGGAAGCGGGCCGCGCCGATCCCGCCCGCGAGGACGGTCACGCGCAACGGGGAGCCTCAGTCGGTGGGTGGGTCATGGCCCGGATGATACCGCGTGGGGCCGTGGAGATGCGTCGTGGGTGCCGTTCAGGACGCACGCGCCTCCGCCTCGCGGACGCGCTCGAATGCGGCGACAGCGACCTGGATGTGCTCGTCGTCGGGAGGACGCGTCGTGAGGTACTGGAGCGCGATGTTGCCGGCGAAGAGCCAGCGGATCACCGGCCAACGCTGGTGCGCTCCGGCGAAGCGGATCACCTCGTACGACACGGCAGCGACCAGTGGCACGAGCACGAGGCGTGAGGCGAAGCGCCACCACAGCGGCTCCCGTCCCGCGAACGCGAACACCACGATCGAGACCAGCGCGACCGTCAAGAGGAACGACGTCCCACAGCGTGGATGCTCCTTCGGGTAGCGTCGGATCGCGGGGACGGTGAGTTCGCGGCCGTCCTCGAACGCCGCGATCGTCATGTGCTCGGCGCCGTGGTACTGGAAGACGCGCCGGACGCCCTCGGTCCGTCCGATGCCCCAGACGTAGCCGAGGAGCAGCCCCATGCGGATGCCACCCTCGAGGGCGATCACCGCCCACGCTGGCCAGCGACCGTCCAGCGGGCTGGTCACGACGACTGGTCCGACGAAGAACGCGCCGATCGCGAACCCCATCGTCCCCAGCACGAACAGCCACTCGATGACGCTCATGCGCTTCGGCTGGCCGTCCTCTTCGGTCTGGCCAGCGGCGATCGCGGCTGACCACGTGAGGGCGCCCGTGCCGAGGGCAACCGTCTCGGCGAGGATCGTGATGCCCCGGATCAGCGGGACGCGGCGCGCGGCGTTCGTGTAGACGCCGCCGAGACGTTCGTCACGGCTCACGATGGCGCCAGATGGGGAGCGGACGGCCACGGCCATCACCTGCGCGCCGCGCATCATGACGCCCTCGATCACCGCCTGGCCGCCGTAGGAGGTTGAAGGCATGGCGTCAGCCTACGGGAGCGCCCAAGGAAGTGCGAAGCAGGCGGTGACACGGTGGGAGCAAACACAAAGAGGGCGGCTTGCGCCGCCCTCGAAGTCTCGGAGTGAGATTCGCCTACCGGGTGTAGCGGCGGCGGAAGCGCTCGACGCGGCCCGCCGTGTCGACGATGCGCTGCTCACCCGTGAAGTACGGGTGGCAGTTGGAGCAGACGTCTAGGCTGATGGCGCCCTTGGTGGAGCGCGTCTGCCAGGTGTTGCCGCACGAGCAGGTCACGGTGACCTCTTCGTACTTGGGGTGAAGGGTGGCTTTCATCGGATGTCCCTTACGCCTCGACCGGACGGATCGAGACCTGCTTGCGGCGGCCCTTGGCGTACGGCGAGAAGGCGACGGTGCCGGCCATACGCGCCCACAGGGTGTGGTCGCGGCCGGTGCCGACGTTCAGCCCCGCGTGAACACGCGTGCCGCGCTGGCGGATGATGATCGAACCAGCCGTGACGAGTTCGCCGTCCGAGGCCTTCACGCCAAGGCGCTTCGACTTCGAGTCGCGGCCGTTGCGGCTGGAACCGCCTGACTTCTTGTGGGCCATGGCCTTGCTTCCTGTTCGTCTTAGCCGGCGGTGATGCCAGTGATGACCAGGCG
Source organism: Chloroflexota bacterium (assembly GCA_947446155.1). The sequence goes on from CANFFZ010000003.1 coordinate 6,837, forward strand.
GGTACGTGGCTGGCGGTGGCCCACCATGCGCTCGCGTCGGGTCTTGTTCTTGAAGTGGTAGTGCGTGACCTTCGGCCCGCGGTCCTGCACCTCGACGGTCGCGGTGACCGAGGCGCCGGCGACCGTGGGGGCGCCGACCTTCGTGCCGCTGGTGTCACCCACAAGGAGCACCTGGTCCAGCGTGATCGTGGAGCCCTCTTCGGCCTCCAGTCGCTCGATGGCGATGCGGTCGCCCTCGCGGACGCGGTACTGCTTCCCGCCGGTGCGGATGATGGCGTACATAACGTGACTCCCGAATCAGGGGTGACCGTTCTGGTCAGACGGTCAAGTGTAGGCAGCCCCGCGTGCCTCGGTCAACGTGTCCGGAATCCGCCGGGCCTGTTAGCGGGCCGGACGAGCGTATCCGCCATGCTTGGATAAACTAGCCGGGCTAGAGGAGTGCCTCGCCTGAATCTCATCGACATTCTCCGTGCCCCATACGACGGCTACAACTGGCTGGCGGACGTGCTGTTCCGCTTCCTGAACGCCCTGTTTGACCAGTTCGGGCCGCCGATCGTCTTCTTCGCCGCCCTCGTGGAGACCACGGTGGGGCTCGGAGTCGTGTTCCCCGGCGTTGTCCTGATGTTCCTGGGCGGCGCCAACGCGGACGACTCCGTCTCGAAGTTCGTGCTGATCTACCTCATGGCGGTGGCTGGTACGGCGCTCGGTGACACCATCTCGTACGGCCTCGGCCGCTGGGGCGGCACGTGGATGCTCAGTACGCGCCTCGGGCCGTCGCTCCGCATGGGCGCCGAGGTGATGCGAGGCCGTGCGCGCTGGCTGATCCCGTTCTACCACCTGCACTCGATGACCCGGGCCGTCGGGCCGTTTGGCGCGGGGGCGCTCCACATCCCGATTCGCATCTGGCTGCCACTCGACTACCTCGGCGCGTTCATCGCCAACGGGATCTGGGTGGGTTCAGGGTTCATCCTGGGACGCGCGGTGCTGACGGACGAGGGCACGCTGGATGCGAGCCCTGTGGTGCGTCTTGGCCTGATCGTTGTGGGCCTCGGCTGGTTCCTTGTGATGCGTCAGGTGTTCTCCGGCCGCGTGCGCCAGATCCGCGCGCGGGACGAGGCTGCCGAGGCGCTGGCGGCTCAGGAAGCATCGACGGACGGTCAGGCGCGCGGGTAGAGCACCATCTGCGTGCAGCGGAACTGCGCGATCGCCTTGCCGGTTGCTTCGTCCGTGACCTCTGCGTCCCAGACCTGCGTCGACCGGCCGCCGTGGACGAGGCGCGCGACAGCGCGGATCGCGCCCTCCCGCACCGTTCCGAGGAAGTTCGACTTCAACTCGATGGTTGTGAAGCCGTTCGCGCCTTCGGGCACCATCATCCGGCAGCCGAATCCGCACAGCGTGTCCGCGAGGGTGACCACCGTGCCCGCGTGCAAGAAGCCGTTCGGGGCGAGCAGGTCGGGCCGCACCGCGAGCCGAGCGACGAGCGTGCCCCATGTGACCTCGACGACCTCCATGCCAATGAGGCCGGGGAACGTGCCAGCGGTGGACGCGGTCATGCGCTCCGGCGTCGGGATGCTGCGTCCGGGCGGTGGCTCGTCGGGCATGTGCGGCTCCCTCGGTCGTGTTTCGCGAGCAGTCTAGGCGGGGACAAGCAGAAGGCCGGCATTGCCGGCCTTCTGCTTTCGTACGCTTGCGTGGGCTACTCGCTCGGCTGGGCCGCGTTCGAGTTCCCCCAGGCGATGCCTGGACGGCCCTGAGGCGCTTCCTCCGGCTCCGCCTGACCAGCGGGCAGGCCGCCAGCCGGTGGCGTGGAACCGCCGGTGTTGCGCCCGTAGTCGAGTTCGCCCGGCAGCGGGCGACCCTCCCACGGTCCAAGGAGGGCGAGTAGTTCGTCACCCTCGATGGTTTCCACCTCGACGAGGCGGGCGGCGAGGATGTCGAGTTTGTCGCGGTGGTCGTTCAGGAGCGTGCGACAACGGACGTGTGCTTCGTCGATCAGGCGGCGGACTTCGTCGTCGATCTCTTCTGCGGTGCGCTCGGAATAGTCGCGCTCCTCGGAGATATCGCGCCCGAGGAAGACCATGCTCGAGCGGCGTCCGAACGTGCGAGGCCCGAGGCGGGCGGACATGCCCCACTGCGTGACCATGTTCCGCGCGATCGAGGTGACCTTGCCGATGTCGTTGTGGGCACCGGTAGTCATCTCGCCAAAGACGAGTTCCTCCGAGACGTGCCCGCCGAGCGCCATCGTCATCATCGCCTCGTAGTACGAGCGGTCCTGCAGGCGGCGGTCGTCCGAGGGCAGGGAGCGGGTGAACCCGCCAGCCATGCCGCGGGCGACGATCGTGACCTTGAAGGGGATGTCGGCACGCTTCGAGAAGTAGCCGGCCACCGTGTGGCCGGCCTCGTGGAAGGCGATGATCTTCTTCTCGGTCTCCGTGATGACTCGAGACTTCCGCTCGGGGCCCGCGATGACGCGGTCCACGGCCTCGTTCATCTCGTCCATGGAAATGCGCTTCTTGTTGCGTCGTGCCGCAAGGATCGCCGCCTCGTTCACGAGGTTGGCGAGGTCAGCGCCGGCGAACCCGGGGGTCTGCTTCGCGATGACCTCGAGCGACACGCCCTGGTCGAACGGCTTGCCCTTGGAGTGGACATCGAGGACCGCGCGGCGGCCTTTGACGTCCGGCAGGTCAAGGGTGATCTGGCGGTCGAAGCGACCGGGCCGCAGCAGCGCCGGGTCAAGCACGTCCGGACGGTTGGTGGAGGCGAGGACGATCACGCTCGAGTTCGAGTCGAAGCCGTCCATTTCCACCAGGATCTGGTTCAGCGTCTGCTCGCGCTCGTCGTGCGAACCGCCGAGGCCTGCGCCTCGCTGGCGGCCGACGGCGTCGATCTCGTCGATGAAGATGATGGACGGCGCGTTGCGCTTCGCCTGCTCGAACAGGTCACGCACGCGAGATGCACCGACGCCGACGAACATCTCCACGAACTCGGAGCCCGAGAGGTGGAAGAAGGGCACGCCAGCCTCGCCGGCGACGGCCCGGGCGATCATCGTCTTACCGGTACCCGGAGGGCCTAGCAGCAGGACGCCGTGGGGGATACGCGCGCCGAGGGCGGCGAACTTCTCGGGGTACTTCAGGAACTCGACGACCTCGCCCAGCTCCTGGGTGGCCTCTTCCTGACCGGCGACGTCCATGAACGTCACGGTGGTCTTCTGGCCGGTGAACATGCGGGCGCGGCTCTTGCCGAAGGACATCGCCTGGTTATTGGCGCCGCCGGCTTGCCGCATCATGAAGATGATCAGCGCGCCGAACACGATGATCGGGAGGAAGTTCAGCAGCAGCCCGAAGACGCTGCCGAACTGACTCGGGCCGCGCACGGTGATCTCGATGCCGCTCTGGGCGACCGGGACGCCGTTCTGGCGCAGGATCTCTTCGATCGAGGCAGCCGTCTCCTTGCGGGAGCGGATCGGCTCGTTCTGGTCGCGGACCTTCACCTTCAGGCGGTCAGCCTCGACCTGGATGGCCTCCACCTTGCCCGCCTGGGCCTGCTGGATGACATAGGACAGCGGCTTCTCGCCTGCCGTGGACGATGGCCGGAAGACCATGACGACGACAAGGACAAGCGCGACGAGGATCAGGAGATAGACCCCGACGTTGCGTGCAGATCGGGACATAGTGACTCGCTTCCGCGCGGACGCTGCCTTGCGTCCGCTGCGTTGGTGGTTAAATAAGTGTAACACCGTGATCGGGTCCGACCGGACTCCGGAGAACCCCGTGATCCGAGGCGTGGAAGCGGCTAGGCCTCGTCGTCGTCCTGGTCGACGTAGAGCTTGCCGTCCCACGCCCAGTCCTCCACAGAATGCTCCGAGAAGATGACGTGGGTGTTCTTCGGATCGGTGTGCGCGACGTTGCACACCGCGTCCGTGATGAGGCGGACGAGTTCCCGCTTCTGAGCAAGCGTGCGACCGGGCAGCATCTCGATGCGAATAATCGGCACGGCAGTCTCCTTCAGGCGTTCGAGGCCCGCCGATAGTACGGGCGGAGCCGCTGGGAGGCTCGCCAGAACTGTTTACACATCATAGCGGTATCCGGGTGTAGGCTGCCCGAATGGTCACGACCGTCGACCGCGGCACACTGACACCCTCCCGCCGCGCTGGCCCTCGTCCCGGATGGGCCGTAGAGCGCTCGCTGTGGCGCGCCGGCCTCGACCGGGTGGCGGGAGTCGACGAGGTGGGCCGAGGGCCACTAGCGGGTCCCGTGGTGGCTGCAGCGGTGCTGTTGCCTCGGACGGCGTCCGGCGCGCCATGCCGTGCGTTCTGGATTCGGGCGCTCGGGGACTCCAAGGTGCTGACGGCGCGACAGCGGGAGCGGCTAGCGGCTGTGATTCGGGACGAGTGCGAGTGGAATTTGGCGGCCGTCTCCCCGCAGGTCGTCGATCAGGTGAATATCCGTCAGGCGACCCGCATGGCAATGCGCCTGGCGGTGGCGGGCTTGCCCGCGCGGCCTGACGGGTTGATCATTGACGGGAACGATGTCCCAGGCAGCGGGCTGCCGGAGCGGTCGGTCATAGACGCCGACGCTCTGTGTGTCTCAGTCGCCGCGGCGAGCATCGTGGCCAAAGTGGCGCGAGACGCCATGATGGAAGAACTGGACGGGGTGTTCCCGGGATACGGGCTCGCTGAACATAAGGGGTACGCCACCGACGTACACCGCGAGGCGATCGCCCGACTGGGACCGACCACGATCCACAGACTGTCGTTTGCACCCGTCCGGGAGGCCTTCTTCCGGGTCTCCGGGCGCACTGGAAGGACACTTGAGTGACCGAACGTTCGCAGTTGCTCGGCGCAGCCGGCGAGCGGATCGCGTCCCGCTACCTGGAGCAGCACGGCTACGAGGTGGTGGACAAGAACGTCCGGCGCACCGAAGGCGAGATCGACCTCGTCGCGCTCAAGGGGGACACACTCGTCTTCGTCGAGGTCAAACTCCGGACCTCGCGCAAGATGGGTGCCGCGGTGCAGCAGATTTCCACGCTCAAGGGCGCTAAGTTGCGCACCCTGGCCGAGGCCTATGCCGCAGACCACCCGGAATACCCGGCGAACTGCCGCATCGACCTCGTCGCCATCGAACTGACCGTGGGTGGCGACGTCGGCCAGTTGAACCACATCGAGAACGCCATCGCGGGCTAGCCGCGCGTCCGAGGGCCCCCCATGCCGATCTACCAATACGACTGTGGCGACTGCGAGCGGGCGGTGGAGATCTTCTTCCGCTCCGCCGCGAAGGCAGCTGACCCTCGTTGCCCCGAGTGCGGCAGCGCGCGGCTCCAGCGGCGGATTTCGAAGGTCGCGCGCGTGCGCAGCACGGGCCAACGCCTGGACGACATCAACATCGCCGAGGAACTCGGCCACCTCGAGTCGAAGGACGAGCGAGGGTTCTCCCGCTGGGCGAAGCAGATGGGGGACAAGTTCGATGGCGAACTGGGCTCCAACTTCCGCGAACTGGCTCAGAAAGCGGACTCCGGCCTGAACCCGGTCGAGCGTTCTGACGTGAAGTTCACGCTCGAGAACAGCATCCGTCGCGCCAAGGAGAAGCAGTCCGACTCCACGGACTAACCGAGGCCACCCGATGCCGATCTACGAATACCGCTGCGAGGACTGCGCCAAACTCAGCAGCATCCTCGTGCGCTCACCCAAGACCGCACCGGCTCCGATCTGCCAGCACTGCAGCGGCACTCGCCTCAAGAAGGTGATGTCGAAGGTGGGGCGGCTGAAGACCCAGGGCGACGTGGTGCAGGAGTACGGGACACCTCGACCGGGTGAGTCGTACTCCGACCCGCGCCAGATCGGCACCTGGGTGGAGCGGCGCTTCGAGTCGTACGGGATGCCCGTCCCGGACGAGACACGCAAGATGATCGACGCGGCCCGCGAGGGCGAACTCCCAGGCCCGGCAGGCGACCTCTAGGCGCTCGCGGTCCCTGCGATATGCCACTCGCACGACCTTGGCCGCTGCACCTCATGAGCCTGACGGCGTTGCCGAAGATGGGTATGTAGGAGCGTGCCACGGACGGCGCGAATACAGCCATGCAGGACGTAGCGGACTCCAGCGCCCCATACATGACCGGTGCGACGGCGCCCGCGCTCTATCCGGGGCGGGAGGTCCGCGTGCGGCCTGGCCACCGGATCGACATGCTCGCGTGCCTCTCGGACGGATTCGACCTCGCCGAACAGCAGACGCCCGGCCACGCTGCGCGCGTCGCCTCCCTCGCGCACGACATCGCTGTCTCGCTTGGCCTTGACGAGGAGGTGAGGCGGGTCGTCCTGTACGCGGGGCTTCTTCACGACTCAGGCGTCAGCGTCCGCGTCGCCGGTGGCCATACGGCCGGTGGCGGCTGGGTCGCTGCTCGCTTCGGCCTTGATCTCGATGTGCAGGAGGCGATCCGCGCCTCGCACGAGCGGTGGGATGGGACGGGGCGCCCGCTGGGGCTGGATGGCCGCGATATCCCGTGGGCCTCGCTCTGTGTGCAGGCCGCGCACTGGGTGTGCGAGACGGCGGAGCAGGCGGGGAACCCGCTGCGCGCCCGCGCCGAGATCGCGCGTACGTCGATCGACACGCTGGTGCCAGCACTCGGGCCAGCGGTCGCAGCCGCGGCGCGCGAGGTCGTGCGGAATGACGAGACCTGGCTCGCGCTCTGGGACGCCTCTCTGGCGGGGCGCCTCGCGATCGCCGCCGGGCCCGAGGGCAAGCCGTCGCGTCGCAAGGTGCTCGCGGCCGCCGAGGCGATGGGCACCGTGGTGGACTCGGCGGTTCGCGAGCTGGGCCGCTCCGCCCGGGTATCGAGCCTCGCACGCGCTCTCGGCGTGCAGGTGGGACTGCCGGCAGGCCACGTGGACGCGCTCGGCCTTGCTGGGCTGCTGCTCGATGTCGGCCAGCTCGGGGTGCCGAGGCACATCGCGGACAAGCCCTCGATCCTCACAGTGGACGAGATGGAGCAGATGCGCCGCCATCCCGGCCTCGGCGCGCGCATCCTCGAGCGGATCCCCGGAATGACTGAGGTCGCCTCCTGGGTGGAGGCACACCACGAACGCCCGGACGGGCGGGGCTATCCCGAGATGCTGACGGGCGACCGTCTGCCCCTACCGCCTCGCATTCTTGCGGTAGCGGACGCCTACTGCGCATTGCGTGCGGAGCGGCCGTACCGATCGGCGTTCCTGCAGGATGAGGCGATGCGACTGATGGAGGCGGGCCGAGGCGCGCAGTTCGACGCGATGGTCGTGGACGCGCTGGCCAGTGCCCTGGTGGGTGCCACGGAGACCGAGCCGGAGGCTTGGAGCGGAGTCGAGGAGCGCTCGAAGCGCTCGATTGGCAGGACGAACACAATCGCGCCGCCCACACGGACCTCGACTGGTTCGGCTGTGAAGGCGCCGTCGCCGATGAACGGCAACGTATTCACCGGGACGAACTCGCGACGTGCGTGGCAGACTTCGTTCACGATCGCGGTGACGTCGTCGACCTGAGATTGTGCGACACCCGAGAAGATGGTGACGCTGCCGCGCCGCAAGAATCCGCCCGTGGAGCCGACCTTCGTGACCGGGTAGTGCGCCTGGGCGAGTCGCTCCTGCAGCGTGTCGGCATCGGTGTCCGAGACGATCATCATCACGAGGCGGTCGGGAGCGGGCTGGTCAGCGGGCTGATCGGGCATCAGGCGCCACCTTCACGTCGGGCCGGGCCGGAGCGGCTTGCACCATCGTCCTCGGCGCGTGCCGCGACGACGACGGCGGTCGCGATGCCGATGGCCACACCGAAGATGGTCGCCAGGTACTTACGCATCGGAATCCGTTCTGCGGCTGCCTCGGTGGCACCCTAGCACCGAGGTTGGGGCCTTGCATCCGACCAACGGATCGTGAGCGGCGTCCTCCCCGCCCGCATTCCGCCCGTTGTTGAGGGTGCGGGGGTGCCGAGGTACGCTCGCCCGAATCTCGTTCCACCGCGCTGCCGCTCGCGCCCCTGCTCGGAGACCCCTGTGACCGATGCCACTGACGACAGCGGGCCCGCCTCGGAGATGACCGCCGACCTCGAAACGATCGTGTCGCTGGCGAAGCGCCGCGGGTTCGTGTTCCCGTCAGCGGAGATCTACGGCGGCTTCGCGGCGGCGTACGACTACGGCCCGCTGGGTGTCGAGATGCGACGCAACATCCGCGAGTCATGGTGGCGCTGGATGGTGCAGAGCCGCGACGACGTCGTGGGGATCGAGGCCTCGATCATCTCGAACTCGCGCATCTGGGTGGCGTCGGGCCACGTCGAGAACTTCACCGATCCCCTCGTCGAATGCACCAACTGCCAGGCGCGACTGCGCGCCGACCATGTGGAAGACAACACGTGCCCCTCGTGTGGCGCGGTGGGGAAGTTCACCGACCCGCGCAAGTTCAACATGATGCTCAGCACCATCGTGGGTCCCGTCGCCGACGAGTCGGGGCGGGCGTTCCTGCGGCCGGAGACGGCGCAGGGCATGTTCGTGAACTTCGACAACGTCCAGACGGCGATGCGGAAGCACCTGCCGTTCGGCATCGCGCAGATCGGCAAGTCGTTCCGCAACGAGATCACCGTGAAGCAGTTCATCTTCCGCACGCGCGAGTTCGAACAGATGGAGATGGAGTACTTCTGCCACCCCGAGCAGTCGATGGAGCTCCACACCTACTGGAAGAAGGAACGCCTTCGCTGGCACTACAGCCTCGGCATCCGCCCCCAGCACCTCCGCCTGCGTGACCACAGCCCCGAGGAGTTGTCGCACTACTCGCGCGGCACGAGCGACATCGAGATCCACTACCCGTGGGGCTGGGGTGAGCTCGAGGGCATCGCGCACCGGGGCGACTACGACCTGACGCAGCACTCGGAGCACTCGGGGAAGAAGTTGACCTACTTCGACCCGGACACGAACCAGCACCTAGTCCCGCACGTCATCGAGCCCGCGGTGGGTGTCGACCGTGTGCTGCTCACTCTGCTCTTCGACGCTTACTCCGAAGAAGAGGTCGAGGGCGAGAAGCGAGTCGTGCTGCGCCTGGCCCCGGCGATTGCGCCGGTGACCGTGGCGGTGCTGCCCCTCTCCAAGAAGATCGAGCCGAAGGCCCGCGAGGTCTACGACTCGCTCCGCCCGCATTTCCGTACGCAGTACGACGACTCCCAGTCGATCGGCCGGCGGTACCGCCGCCAGGACGAGATCGGGACACCGCTGTGCGTCACCGTCGACTTCGAGACGGAGAACGACGGTGCGGTCACGATCCGCGAGCGCGACTCGATGCAGCAGGTGCGCGTGCCGCTGGTCGGTCTCGTCGCTGCCATTCGGGAGCGGATCGAAGCGCTGACGCCTCGCATCCCCTCGCACGACGAGATCACGATCTAGGCGGGAGGACCTTCGATGGCGTCCCGGCGACCGCTCCGGCTTCTGCACACGTCCGACGTCCACCTCGGCGCGTACGACACGCGCACCAGTGACGGTGCGCGGCGCCTCGAACTCGAGGACGGGTTCCGACGCGTCATCGACCTGGCGATTGCGGAGCGGGCAGACGTGCTGCTGATCGCGGGCGACTTCTTCGACAACGCGCGTGTCTTCGAGGAGACGCTGCACTTCGCGGCCGACGAAATCGCACGCTTTGGTGGCGCCACCGTCATCGGGCCCGGCAACCACGACCACGTCGGCCCCGGCTCCGTCTACGACCGTGTCGACCTGATTGAACGCGCGCCGAACCTCCGCATCCTGCGCGTCCCCGAGGGCGAGCGCATCGCGTTCCCTGACCTCGACCTCGAGGTGTGGGGGAGCAGCCACACGGAGCGGCGCACCGACTACCAGCCGTTCGAGGGTGCCCCCGGACGTGGCGAGGCCGCCTGGCAGGTCGGGATCGGCCATGGCCATTTCATCGGCCCGAATGCCCTCCTGCACCACTCGTTCCACATCCGCGCAGACCAACTCGCAGCGACCGGCCTCGACTACGTCGCCCTCGGGCACTGGGAGCGCATGACGATCGTTGAGGCGGGGGAGGGTGTCGTCGCTGCCTACTCGGGCGCCCCGGACGCCCTCAGCGGCAATCGTGAGGGCCACGGCGGCCACGTGCTCGTGATCGACCTGTGCGAGGACGGCTCGGTCCGCCTCGAAGCCGTGCCCGTGGGCGAAGGCCCGCGCATCGTGCATGCCGACCTGCCGTTCCTGCCCGCGATGTAGGAGGCGCGCCTTGCCCTCCGACTTCTCGATTCGCGATGCCGTGCCGGGCGATGGGCCACTGATGGGGCGGCTGCACGCCGCCTCCTGGGCGAGCGCGTACCGGCATTTCATGCCACATGCCTTCCTCGACGATCCGGAGCGCGAGGTGGGGTCGGCTCGCCGCTGGACCGCCGAACTCGTGGTGCCGGACGTGCCGGGCGGGCGCGGGTGGATCATCGAGGTGCGCGGGGAACCGGCGGGGTTCGCTTGGGCGCAGCCGGGCTCGGAGTCGTTCGCGTATCCGTCACCCGAGGACATGGGGCACCTCGACGCGATCCACCTGCTGCCATCGAGCATCGGGGGAGGCCTCGGGCGGGCGTTCTTCTGGCACGCCCTCGCCGCGCTCGCCGACCTCGGCTTCGCGGAGGCCACGCTCGGCGTATACGAGGAGAACGTGCGCGCCCGCGGGTTCTACGAGGCGATGGGATGGCGCGAGGATGGCCCTCGACGCGTGCGGGAGTTCGCGTGGGCGGGCGAGCCGTTCTCCGCAGCGCTGCTGATGTACCGCGGGCCGACGCGCGCCTCGTAGCTTGGTCGCTAGTCGAGGTCTCGCATGCGGGGCACGAGGGCGATCGTGGCGATCGAGAGCACGACCAGCGCGGCGGAGCAGAGGCCGAGAGCCCACTGGATGCCGATCACCTCGGCGGCGATGCCAACGCCGAAGACGCCGACCTGCACCAGGCTCATCTCCATCATGTAGATGCTCATGACGCGGCCGCGGTACTGGTCTTCCGTGTAGGCCTGGACCAGCACGTTGCTGAGCGCCATACGTAAGGCCTGACCGACACCGATGAAGAGCATCACGGGGAGGGTGATCGCCACTGACGTGGACCAGGAGAAGGCGATCAGCGCGAGACCGAGGACCAGCGAGCCGACGATGAAGATCATCCCTCGGCGTCGGCTGGGCAGCGACGCGATGACCAGCGCGGCCGCCAGCGAACCGATGCCGGTCACGCTCGTGAGCAAGCCCTGAAGGCCAGGACCGCCGTTCAGGACGTCCTTCACGAAGCCAGACAGCATCTGCATGTACGGCATCGAGAAGAGCACCATCAGGAAGTTCACGATCAGGATGGTGCGGATCGTCTTGTCGCGGGCGATGTAGCGCATGCCTTCGGCCAGGTCGCCGAAGCCAGCGCCGGACTTGGCGCGGGCGGCGTGCCCGCCCGCAGCGTGGAGGCGCGTCTGAGCCTCGGTGCGTTCCTCCGGCGGGATCTCGATCGGCTGCGAAGGCACCCGGAAGAGCGTGACCGTGGAGAAGATGTAGAAGCCGGTGATGGCGATGAAGGCCCAGTAGTAGTCAGTGACTTCCATCAGCACGCCGATGCCGGCGGGGACCATCAGTCGCGACAGGTTCATCCCTGCGTTGTTGAGGGCAACGGCGTTCATGACCTGTCGCGGATAGACGATGTCGGGAAGCATCGACTGCCGCGCCGGCATCATCAGCGCCTGGATCACGCCCTGGATCGCGGCGTTGACGATCATGTACTCCCAGCGCATGACGCCGGCGAGCAGGATGATCACGATCGACGCAGTATTCAGCGCGTTCAGCGTGTTGCCGACCTGCTGGATCTGCTTCTTGGGCAGCCGGTCAGCGATCACGCCGCCGTGGAGCGAGAGGGCGAGGCCGGGAATGGCATTCGCCAGTGCGAGCGTACCCAGCGCGGCGAACGAGCCCGTTAGGTCGTATGTCAGCACGCCCTTGGCGATCATCTGACTGTTCATCGCGCCGAAGACGCCGAGCATGGAGACGAAGTACCAGCGGAAGTTCGTGCTCTTGAACGACTCGAAGGTGCGCAGTTGGCTCAGCCCCGCGAACGGAGAGCGACCGCGTGGTGCGGGCGCCTGGGGCGCAGCCGAGGTGGATCGTGAGGCGACCGCGGCTTCGGTTCGGTCGGACGGCGGTGGCGCGATAGCCATGGGCGGATCCGTTCGTGTTCGGTTCGAGGTATCGACCTACCGGCGCACGGGGCGCCCGGTGACGCTCACGTACACGGCAGCGTTTGGAATCGTAGCGCTATAGCGCAATTCTGCAAAACGCGTGTCAACGAGTGGCAGCGCCGACGCCGCCCCTCCCGTTACCTTCTGGGCGGAGGAGGTGCGCGAATGCTGAACTGGGGTGTGATTCCGTCGATCCGGGTCCGCGACATGGGCGCCGCCCTCGACTGCTACCAGCGGGCGCTCGGCTTCACGATGACCCGAGGCGGCCCCGACCAGGAGAACTGCTCGCTGGAGCGCGGCGACGCCCACCTCATGCTCGAACGCCCCACCGACTTCTATTCCGCCGGGTACAACGAGGCGATCCGGCAGCGTCTCGGAGCCCCATCCGCGACCGCGCTGTACATCGAGGCGGCTGATCTCGATGCCCTGTACGCGCAGGTGCAGGGCGCGGGCCTCACGGTCATCGACCCGCTCGCCGATCGACCGTGGGGGCAGACCGAGTTCACGGTCGAGGATGTCGAGGGCAACTGGCTGACGTTCTGGAAGTCGCCGCCACCGTCGACGTGACCTGACGCCTCGATTAGTGAGGCAACGAGAAGGGGCCGCGTGAGCGGCCCCTTCGTCATGTCGTGCGTTGCCCGAGGGCTAGGCGGTGACCTTCGCGCGCGCGGCGTCCTTGTCCGTGAACCAGAGTGCGTTGATCTCTGTGAACTTGGTCTGGTCGGCGGGGACATCGTCCTCGGCGAAGATCGCGGAGACGGGGCACGCCGGCTCGCAGGCGCCGCAGTCGATGCACTCGTCCGGGTTGATGTACAGGATCTTGTCGACGCCCTCTTCAAAGTGGATGCAGTCCACGGGGCAAACGTCGACACACGACTGGTCGGTCGTGTCAATACAGGGGGTCGTGATCACGTAGGTCATGCCGGGTCCTTTCGACTCGACTGGCCGTGCCACACCTGCGGCGTCCGACCGGCCTCGCGAATATAGGGACGAATCTGCGCTGGGGGCAAGACGCACACCCTGATGAGCAGGGAGTGCGCTCCCTGAATCTCCGTCGGACACGTTATGGGGACGCTCGACGGCCACCGAGCGGTCGAGCGTTCGCCTACCGCTTCCAGAACTGCCAGGGCTTCTTCTGCGCCTTGCGGGCGGCCTCGCGCTCCTCGACCTGGCGGGCGAGGTCGGCGCGCGCCGCCTCGACGGTGTGCGCGAGGCGGTTGCGCAGCATGACGACGTGCTGCACAACATCGAGGGCGCTTCCGGGGTCCGCGGCGACCTCCGGGAAGACCTCGCGCATCGCGACCGCGAGGCCGGGGACGGCGGTGCGCCCACTCGCGATGCCATACTGCTTCATTTCGTTGGCGAGGCCGGCCAGCGCCTCCCCGAGCCGCGTGATCTGGTACGGCGTGAGGTCCACCTCGACCACCGCGCGCGCCATCCCCGTGTGGAGCGCCTCGGACACCGAGCGCAGCCCCGTCCCCTCGTCGCGATGCGTCTCACGGTCGACCTCGGCCCCCGGCCGCCCGAGGTGGTACACGGTGGCGAGGTACGCGATACGGGCGTCTTCGGAGCGGAGGGTGATGGGGGTCACTCAAAATCCTCATCCGCCACATCATCGGAAAAGCGTTCCACGACGCGAGCCACCACGCCTGCTACGTACATGGTTGCAGCTTCCACCCACCGGTCAGAGTCGTCGCGACTGATAGAGATTGTGGATCCAACTTGGTAGGTGAGCCATGGACACACCTCGATTATCCGTTTGTCACATCGAGCCTCTCGGTGAACGATTACATGACGGACTTGCGAGAGCTCAATGAGATCGCGCCGAACGTTCTGAGGTACTGAGCCGGCGAGGTTCACAACCTGTAACAACTCTTCAAATTGCGCACGCCCGGGGCTGTTCGTCCCAATGGTTCGCTTCAGTTCCCTGAGGAGATGTGCTCTTCGCTCGTGAGCAGTCCACGTCCAGAATGGAAACGGCACATCGATTTTGGTCAGGCGAGGTTGCGTTGCCAGGGCTCGATCATTTTCGAGGAAAGCAGCAACGAGATCCTCAATGGCAACTTCGAGCGCTGCCCACAATGCCACTGCCTGCATGCGTAGGAGGGTCTGGAACTCCGCTTCTACTTCGCTGTTTAGGACTCCAACCAGACGTTCAGAGCTAGGTCTATTTTCGGTCCATTGCTCCACCATAGCTTTGGGTAGTTGCTTCGCCATGCCCGTAAAGGCCGTATCGAGTTTCGGCCAGATCGACGTTGTCAGCTGAATGCTGAGGCACGCGTCGCGCAGCAACTGCTGCTCTGCGAGGGATGCGCTCACAAACCGGGCCAAAGGATCGACTGCCCACGGTGGAGTGTTGTCGGAGATATCGAAGCCCGGGATGCTTGCCGGAGTCATCGCGCCCGCACTTTCGTACGCGTCGGAGCCTTTCGAGGCGGCGCCACCCGCGCCCCCAACACATCCTTCAGGAACTTGCCGGTGACCGATTCGGGGGCTGCCGCCACGTCTTCGGGGGTGCCGACGGCGAGGACGCGGCCGCCGCGGGCGCCGCCGTAGGGGCCGAGGTCGATCACCCAGTCGGCGCCTTTCACGACATCGAGGTTGTGCTCGATGACGATGACGGTGTTACCGGTGTCGACCAGGCGCTGGAGGACGAGGAGGAGGGCGTCGACGTCGGAGAAGGCGAGGCCGGTGGTGGGTTCGTCCAAGATGTAGACGGTCTTGCCGGTGGCGCGCCTCGACAGTTCCGTGGCGAGTTTGATGCGCTGGGCCTCGCCGCCGGAGAGGGTGGTGGCGGGCTGGCCGAGGCGGATGTAGCCGACGCCGACGTCACGCAGGGTCTCGAGTTTGCGGCGTGGCGAGGGGAACGCCTCGAAGAACGCGCAAGCCTCCTCGACGGACATCTTCAGCACCTCGGCGATGCTCTTGCCGCGGAAGAGGATCTCGAGGGCTTCGCGGTTGTAGCGGTCGCCCTTGCAGACCTCGCACGGCACGGTCACGTCCGGGAGGAACTGCATCTCGATGAGGATGTAGCCGTCGCCCTTGCAGGCCTCGCAGCGGCCGCCCTTCACGTTGAAGGAGAAGCGGCCGGGCTGGTAGCCGCGCGCGCGTGACTCGGGCTGGTTCGCGAAGAGGTCGCGGATGAGCGTGAACAGGCCCGTGTACGTCGCGGGGTTCGAACGCGGCGTCCGGCCGATCGGCGTCTGATCGATGATCACGACCTTGTCGAGGTGCTCCATGCCCTCGATGGTGTCGTGGTCGCCAGCCCGTTCGCGCGCGCCGTTGAGATCGTGCGCGAGTTGGCGCGAGAGGATCTGGTTGACGAGCGAGGACTTCCCGGAGCCGGAGACGCCGGTCACGGCAATGAACGTACCGAGGGGGAACTCGACCGTCACGTCCTTGAGGTTGTTCTCGCGCGCGCCGCGGACGACGAGGGCGTTGCCGTTGCCCTCGCGGCGCACGGCGGGGATCGGGATCTTGCGCTTGCCGCTCAGGTACTGGCCGGTGATCGAGGCCTTGTCCGCCATCACTTGCTTCGGCGTGCCGAAGGCGATCACCTGGCCGCCGAGTTCGCCCGCGCCGGGGCCGATATCGATCAGGTGGTCAGCCGCACGCATCATCGCTTCGTCGTGCTCGACGACGAGGACGGTGTTGCCGAGGTCGCGCAGGCGGGTGAGGGTGCCGATGAGGCGCTCGTTGTCGATCGGGTGGAGGCCGATGCTCGGCTCGTCGCAGACGTAGAGCACGCCCATCAGCGCTGAGCCGATCTGCGTCGCGAGGCGGATGCGCTGGCCCTCGCCGCCGGAGAGCGTCCCCGCCGACCGGTCGAGCGTGAGGTACTCGAGGCCCACGTCACGCAGGAAGATGAGGCGTCCGGCGATCTCCTGCAGGATCTGCCGCCCGATGGCGAAGTCGCGCGTCGTGAGCGGGCCGCCCTCGACGCGCAGGCCCTCGGTCCATTCGAGGGAGTCGCCGACCGACATGCGGGAGACGTCCACGATCGAGCGGTCCTGCACCGTGACCGCGATCACCTCGGGCTTCAGGCGCGCGCCGTGGCAAGTGTCGCAGGGCGTGGCGACCATGTAGCGCTCGATGTCAGAGCGCACCCAGTCGGATTCGGTCTCCTTGTAGCGCCGCTCCAGGTTCGTCATCACGCCTTCCCACGTGACGGCGTAGGTGCGGACGCGGCCCGTGGCGCTCGACTTGAACTCGATCTGGTCGATGGTCCCGTCGGTGCCGTGCATTAAGGCGTCCCACTGCGCCTTGTTCAGTTTGGAGATCGGCTCGGAAAGGCTGAACTTCATCGCGTCGCCCAGCGCCTTCATGCGCCGATGGAACCAGCCCTGGGTCGCGGAGGACTTAAGCGGGACGATCGCACCGTCGTTGACGCTCAGTTTCTTGTTCGGCACGACGAGTTCTTCGTCGAGCCGCATCTGGAAGCCGAGACCGGTGCAGGCCGGACAGGCGCCGTGCGGGGTGTTGAAGGAGAAGTTGCGCGGCTCGATCTCGGGGACGGAGTACGGCTCGTGCGCCGTGTTCGGGCAGGCGAAGCGCTCGCTGTAGACCTGCTCCTCGCCGACCTCGCCTTTTGCGTCGAGCAGCGCGAGGACGACTGTGCCTTCGCCGAGGCGGAGGGCCTGTTCCACGCTGTCGGAGACGCGCTGACGGGTGGCTACCTCGTCCTCGTCGCCCTTCGCCGGGACGACGATGCGGTCGACGACGACATCGATGTCGTGCCACTGGTTCTTGTTCAGTTTGATCGGGTCGTCCAGGTTCACGACCTTGTTGTCGAGGCGCACGCGGACGTAGCCGGCCTTGCGGGCCATCTCGAAGATCTGGGTGTGCTCGCCGCGCTTGTGGCGGATGACCGGCGCGAGGATCATCGCGCGCCGCCCGGCGTCGCCCGCGAGGATGGCATCCACGATCTGCTGGATCGTCTGGCGGCGGATGACCTGCCCGCAGTGGATGCAGTGCGGGATGCCGACGCGCGCGAAGAGCAGACGCAGGTAGTCGTAGACCTCGGTGACTGTGGCCACGGTGGAGCGAGGGTTCTTGGAGACGCCTTTCTGGTCGATCGAGATCGCCGGGGAGAGCCCCTCGATGTAGTCGACGTCGGGCTTCTCCATCAGGCCGAGGAACTGGCGGGCGTAGGCCGAGAGCGACTCCACGTAGCGCCGCTGGCCCTCGGCGTAGATCGTGTCGAAGGCGAGCGATGACTTGCCCGAGCCGGAGACGCCGGTGATCACGACGAGGCGGTCACGCGGGATCTCGACGGTGATGTTCTTAAGGTTGTGTTCGCGGGCACCGGTCACAACGATGCGGTCGAGCGGCATGCGCACCTCAGACAGGGTTCAGCGGGGAGGCGCTGTCAAGTTCGTCAGGGAACGTCTGTTCTAATCCATGCTATGGTACCCCGCAACCTCCGGGAAGCAACCCGCCAGCAAGGGATCGACGCTGTGCCCGCGATGCCGCATCTGCTGCTGATCGGTTCTGACCCCGCTGCACTCGATGCGTGGCGTCGCGGCCTGGCGGATGCGGGGGTCCCGATCGCTGGCGCGCTCAGTCCACTGGAAGCGCCGCTCCGGCTCCGCGCGATGCGCCCCTCGCTGCTCGTGTTGCTCGACCCGTGGGGCGGCGACGAGGCGCGCCAGACCCTCGAGCGGTGCCGTGCGGCTGCGGAGTCAGCACTGCCCGCGATCCTCGTCCTGTGGTCGTCGCCGTGGCTGCGCACGCCACTGCCGCTCGACTTCTCCCCGGCGACGATGTCGCCCCCGATCGACTCGTTGCTGGGGCACTCACCCTCGATCCCGCCGAGCGACGCCTGCGCGGACCGGCCGGCGATGTCTTCCTGACGCCGTCCGAGGCGGTCCTGCTTGGGGCGCTCCTCGGGCACCCTCGCGAAGTGGTGCGCGCGGAGGAGGTGGCCCGAGCGCTGTGGGGGACGCCCGTCGCGGACGCGCACTCACGGACGGCGATCCGCACGCACTTGCACACGCTGCGTCGCAAACTCGCTTCGGTGGGTGCTGGCGAGGCGATCCGATCGATCTCGGGGGTGGGGTACCGCCTCGATGATCCCGAAGAGCCGACGGAGCAAGCGGGTTAGTTCGGGTCGTCCAGGCGTGGGCGGTCGGGGCCCTCGGGTGCGTCGAGGTCGGGCTGCTCGTCCGGACCCTGCCCATCCAGACCCAGCATGCCCGCGAGGCCGTCCCCGCCGATGGCGCGGAGTTGCTCACGCAACTCCTGCTCGACCTCGCGCAGTTGGTCGTCGCTGATGCCCATCGCGTGCAGGGTCTCGCGGATGAGGCGCTGCACCTCGACTAGGTCGCCACGGATCAGCGCGTCCGCAACCTCGAGTTGGGTCTCGATGGCACGGAAGCGCTCACGACGCTCGGTGTCGTTGGTGGTCGAAAGCACGGTGGCCATGAGGCGGGTGAACAGGTTGGTGGTGCGAGCGATCCGGACGCGGTCGTCCGGATCCTCGGGGAACTCGCCCGTCACCTGCACCTGCAGGCCGGTGGTGTTGTCGGAGGCAACGTACTGCTGCGGCATACCTCGATCGTAGCGTGCGGAGGCTGTGCGGGCCGGCTCGCGCGCTAGCCCTTGGGGTTGATCAAGAGGACGGGGACGCCTTCGAGGTGACGCAGCACGTGCTCCGCGACCTAGCCGACGACCGCGCGTTTGATGCCAGAGCGGCCATGCGTGGCCATGAGGACGATGTCCGCTTTCGTGTCCTTGGCGGCTTGCACGATGGCCTCGCCCGGGATGCCGGAGAGGATGAGGCCGTCGACCTGCTTCACACCGGTTGCGACGAGTACGGCCTTGGCGGCGGCGATGTTCTGCTCGGCGCCAGCACGCTGTGCGGCAATCGCCTGGTCGACGAGGTCGCCGGTCGCGATCCCCGCTCCCATCTCGAAGCCGGCGGGGGTCATCCGAGCGACGAGGCGTCCCGCGTCATCGATGACGGTGACCACGGTGACTTTGCCGTCTGGTGCCGTGACATGGGCGACGTGCGAGAGCACCGTGGCCGCCGCCTCGGAACCGTCAGTGGTGACAAGAGCAGATTTGAACATTCAGGGCCTCTTCCTTGGCGCTTGCTCGTGGCAGGTCGCCTGCTGTTCAAATCTTAGCGTGAGTCGGGTGTCCGAACCGTGACGTTTCCGCGTCCGGCATCGCGAGCGCATAGCACGAGGCCTACCACCAACAGGGCCACGAACAGTCGCTGTCCGGTAGCGAGGGGCGCCGAGGAGGCCTCGATCCCTCCGTTACCGGTGGTGGCGGGCCGGACGGGGACGGGCTGGATCTGGGCGAACACCATGGCGGTGCGCACGAGCGTGCCATTCTGGAGTTCCCACGTCTGGCGAGCCGGGGCGGTGCCGCAGCACAGCGGCTCCGTGGGGCCCTGCGTAACCATGTCGATCTGGATCTTGTTGTCCACGATCTGGATCTTGACGTCCTTCAGTCGGTCACCGAGGAATCCCGGGCCGAACGGCTTGAGACTCCCATCGACGAGGTAGATCTCCGAGAAGACGCCGGAGCCGCCCGTGTTCGTCGCGGTATGCACGACAGCGACCGGGGTGCCGTTCAGGGTGCCGAAGGTGGCGTCGACGAACGTCATGTTCACGCGCTCGGCGACCGAGTCGAATTTGCCGTCCACGAGGGTGATCGACTTCGATGCGCGGTACGGCGTGGGGTAGGTGGCGCCGCGCAATTGCTGGAGCGTGGGCGCGACCTGCTGCGCTGAAGCGCTGCCGAGGACGGCGAGGCCCATCGTGACGCCCAGGAGGGCGATGCCCGCACCTCGGATATATCGCTTCGTAATGGGACGGGACAAACGCACTCAGAGCCTCCTACGCGATCAGGCCTTGTACGACCTCTGCAGTTCAAACGCACAAGTACACAAATTTGTTTCCATGCGAATCATCACAGGGCGATCCCCGTCAGGCGGGTGAGCAGCGGTAGGTCGAGGCTGGCGCGCAGCGCCTCGGCGAGTCGGTCGAAGGCGGCCTCGTCGTCGCGGAGAGGACCCGCCTCGTACCGGCGTCCTCGCTGGCGCGCGACGTTGCGGAGGAGGGTCTGACGCAGGCTGTCGTTGTGGAGCAGGCCGTGGAGGTAGCAGCCGACGACCCAGCCACCCTCGTCCGCCGCGCCGGCTGAGGAGCCGTCCGCGAGCGCCACCGCCGAGGTCGCTGCCGCAGTCTGGCCGGCGTGGATCTCGTAGCCGGTGACCTCGATGCCGCGGGCGCCCTCGAAGAGACCGTGGGCGCCGAGGATCGAGGCGCGACTCTGGGCCGTGCGCTTGCCGCGGGCGAAGACCGTCACCACCGGCAGCAAGCCGAGGCCCTCGGCGTGCTCGCGGTCGCTCTCGACGTGCTCGGGGTCGGCGAGCGACCGGCCGAGCATCTGGTAGCCCCCGCATAGTCCGAGGACGGCGGCCCCACCGGCGACCGAGGCTCGCAGGGGAGCCTCGAGTCCCCGTTCGCGAAGCCAGTCGAGGTCGGCGATGGTCGACTTTGTCCCCGGGAGCACCACGAGGTCGGGGGTGCCCCAGTCCTCGGGTGCTTCGACCCAACGGACGCGGACATCCGGTTCGGTGGTCAGCGGGTCGAGGTCGTCGAAGTTCGCGATGCGGGGGAAGCGCACCACGGCGACATCGATGCCGCCCCACGCGCTGGTGCTGTCGACGGCGCGGGTTTCGAGGGCGACCGCGTCTTCCTCCGGGATGTCGTGCCTCGGGAACCACGGGACGATGCCGACCGTGGGGACGCCGGTCAGGCGCTGGAGGTCCTCGATTGCCGGGGTGAGCAGTGAGGCGTCGCCACGGAACTTGTTCAGGATGAAGCCGCGGATCAGCGCCTGCTCTTCGGGGGCGACGAGCGCCCACGTCCCGTAGAGGTGAGCGAACACGCCACCTCGGTCGATGTCGCCGGCGAGCAGCACCGGCGCCTGTGCGTGGAGCGCGATCGCCATGTTCACGACGTCGCGGTCGCGCAGGTTCGTCTCCGCCGGACTGCCCGCGCCCTCGATGATCACGAGGTCGTGCTCGGCGCGCAGGGTGTCGAGCGCGGCAGTGATCACCGGCCAGGTCTCCTCACGGCGACGTCGATAGTCGCGGTAGTCGAGGGTGGCGAGTGGGTGGCCCATCAGGATGACCTGGGAGCGGTGGTTGCTCTCCGGCTTCAGCAGGACCGGGTTCATCTCCACCCTCGGACGGACACGCGCAGCACGGGCCTGCACCCACTGGGCACGGCCGATCTCGCCACCGGTGTCGGTGACAGCTGCGTTGTTAGACATGTTCTGCGCCTTGAACGGCGCGACGCGCACGCCAGCGTCTGCGAACAGCCGGCACAGCCCGGTCACTAGCAGGCTCTTCCCCACCGAGGACGAGGTGCCCTGGACCATTAGCACACGAGCGGGTGTTGGCGTCACAG
This sequence comes from Chloroflexota bacterium, assembly GCA_947446155.1. The sequence goes on from CANFFZ010000003.1 coordinate 28,448, forward strand.
CGACCTCACTCGGTCGGGCTCGGCGAGCCTCGATGTCCTCACGCTAGCGCGTCGTAGTCGGGAGGAGCGAGGGCGGTGCGGGCGACGGAGCGGCGACAGCGAGGGCGGCCGCCTGCTCGCGAACGTATGTCAGGACGGCGCCGATCTCCGTTTCCGAGAGCGAATCTCGGAACGGCGGCATCGCGGTGCCCGGTCGCCCGTTGCGGACGGTGTCCAGGAGATAGGTGTCCGGATGGACCGGCACGTGGACGCGCAGGTCCGCAGCACTCTCGGTCGCGGGGACGAAGTTAGTGCCGTGGCATTTGGCGCAGTTTGCCTCGTAGAGCTGCTTGCCGAAGGTGAGCGTGGCGGGCGAGGCGGACGGCAGGCTCGTGGGCTCCGAGTAGCGCGGTGCGACGGCAAGCAAGACGACGAGGCCAGCGGCTGCGGCCATCGCGCCGTACCACGGTGACCTCGACCGCGCGCGCCACTGCCACTCGCGGTCAGCGACGGCCGCTGCGAGCGCCCCGCCGAGGATGAGCACCCAGCCGAACGCCTTCCATCCGAGGCCGACCGAGGGTGACGGCCTCGGTGGAGACGCTCCGCCGACTTCGATGCGGAAGGCGGCGTTCGAGTCGAATCCCTCGGGTGGGGCGACCGAGGCAGCGATCGTCCAGACGCCGCGGGTGCCGAGGACGGCGGACAGGTGATATTCGCCGTTGCCGGCTGGGGTCGCGGGGATCGGTTCGTCGGCCGGTTGACCGATGGGCGCTGCGCGCACGGCGACCGCAGCGCCGTCCACCGCACGCCCACGCGCGTCGCGCACACCGATCGTGACCTCGTTGACGCCGGGCAGCCCCGGGCGCACACGCACCTCGATGCGCGTGCCGTCCGAGGCGGTCGACACACCGCCCGGCAGGGGCGCGCGCAACTGCTCGCGGGCCAGAAGCGTCGACGTCATCACGGCGACCGCGACGATCAGAACGATGCCACACGCGACCTCGATGGCGAGCGTGAGCCGCAGGCGGTGACGGACGCCTCGGGCAAGCGCGGGGAGGCTCCAGCGGCGGTTCACCGCGCCGAGCGCGACAAGCACGCCGAACAGCAGGAGTTTCACCACCACGCCGCGACCGTACGCGCTGTCGACCGCCGACAACCGAAGCACGTGCAACCAGGCGAGGTAGGTGCCCGTCAGCCCCGCGACCCCCGTCGCGATCAGCGCGAGCGTGGAGAAGCGTCGGAGCGCCTCGGTTACCGCAGGGCGACGGTCGCGCTGCGTCCACACGACGAGGAGCATCGTGGGGAGCCCACCCACCCAGACGGAGACTGACGCTAGGTGCAGCGCATCTACGATGATCGCCGGCGTGGCGAGTCCCCGGACAGCAGCGCCGGCGCCCGTTGGCGGCGTCTCGAGGCGTAGGCGATACTGGTGGCCTTCGCGGGGGTAGCTCAGTGGTAGAGCGCCTGCCTTCCAAGCAGGATGTCGCGGGTTCGAACCCCGTCCCCCGCTCCACATCCACCCACTGCGGCCACAGCCACTACCGGCAGGAGATTCTCGGCGAACTGCACCGCCCGGATGCCGAGTCTGTCGACCTCGATGCGCTCGAGCGCCTACTCAAATAACCGAGTAGGCGCTCGTTTCGTTCGCCCGATGTGGGGGACTACGTCGTGAGGATCGAGTAGGCATGGGCTAGCGGTTCGGCAACACCACCACCGCGTGGCCCGGGCAGGTGGGTTTGCCTTCCTGGTTCACGACGTTCATCTCGAGGAACACGCGGTTCTCACCGTCCTCAACGCGCTTGTCCGTGATCTTCCCAGTCACTGTGAGCGTGTCGTCCTTCTGGTTGATCGCGCGGAACTGCAGGCCGACCTCGCGGATGTCGGCTTCGTCACCGATCCACTCGCGCAGCGCATTCAGCATGTAGGTGTAGCGCAGGTTGCCCATCCCGAACGCGCCGCGCTCGTTGAGGGCGGCGCGGCCAGCTGCGTCGTCCATGTGGATGTAGACGAACTCGTCGTTCACCGCGGCGTAGCGGTTCCAGTTCATGAAGTCGGTCGTCCGTGACCAACCGGGCATGTCGTCGCCGACCTTGACGTCCTCAAAGCGAACATTGATGGGCATGTGTGCCTCCCTGATGCGCCCGCGAGGGCTAGTAGCGGATCCCGGTGGAGATGCGTGTCTTTACGAGTTCGCCTCGCTGGTTGCGCCATTCCATCTCAGTCTCGGTGAACAGCGTGAGACCGAGGCGTGTGGTGCGCTCGTTCCAGTCCTTGAGGCGCGTGCGCGACGTGATGACGTCACCCGGATACATCGGTACCCCGAACGTCTCCACCTGGCCGCCGTTCATGCCTCGGCTGCCGGCCGCCGTACGAGGTCCGCTTGCCTCGCGTCCCGCCGGGCGCTCGATCGGCCAGGCGAAGGGGTTGAAGTCGTGAGGGGCGATGATGCCCTTCCAGCGGATGCCGTTCGCATAGTCGGTGTCCCAGAACAGCCGAGGCGGCTTTTCCGGCCAGTACGAGGCGATCCCCCATTTCCGAATGTCCGATTCGGACACCGGCGGGGAGACCCGCTCGTTCTCCCAAACGCCTCGCTTCTCCTGCATGTCAGCGGTGACCAGTGTCTCCACCTCGGATGTCATCGACGGGCTCCTTTCGACTGGCCCAGCCGGACACGGACTCGTCCGGAAGGCGAACATGAGTGTAGTGAGGTCTGTCACCCCCCCCTCCAGTGTGGTGTGTGCAGTCCACGATGTCGGCGTGGTCGCGATGTCTGGCTGTGGCACGCCCAAAGCGTGGCAATCGGCGGTCGAGAATCTAGGCCGATCAGTCGGTATGCGAGGCGGTAGGATGCGCGCTGCGGCCGATGTGCCTATCAGGGCGCAGCCTCACGGTCGGGGGAGGTGCACGTTGGTTACGCAGAACGATGAAGTGCTGTTCGAGCAGATCGGCGACGTCTTGGCCCTGTCTATCAGGCTGACGTGAGACACCTGCGGTAGCAGATCATCCCACCGGGGCGAGACAGGACGACGTCGAACGATGACCATGACGACGGCAACCGTGCGCGTGCACGCCGATGAGGGCGCGATGCGTGAAGACGACCCCGCAAGGAAGGCGACGCGGCGGCGGTTCAGCGCCGCGTACAAGCTCTCGATCCTAGACGAGTACGAGCGCCTGACCGACCCCGGCGCGAAAGGGACTCTGCTGCGCCGCGAAAGGCTGTACTCGTCGCACCTCGTGGAGTGGCGTCGCGCCCGCGAGCTGGGCGCCCTGCGCGAGCTCGCGCCTAGGCGCCGGCCGAAGAGGCAGAGCCATGAGCAGCAGGAACTGGAGCGGCTGCGCCGGCGCAACGCGCGCCTCGAAGAGCAGCTCGCCAGGCACCAGCAGGCGCTGGAGATCCAGGGGGAAAGCGTCAGAGCTCTTGGCGCGGCTGCTGGCCGAGAGCGACGAGCAGACGAGGCAGCAGCCGTGACCGAGTCGTGCTTCTGGGATCTTCCCGATTGCCGGGCCACTCGCAGGCGGCACGACCGTCACCATCGTGGGCACGAGTTTTAATGCCGGTGCGACGGTGAAGTTTGGCGAGGTCGCCGGTACGGTGACCTCGGTGACAGCCAGTGCGATCACGGCCGTGACGCCCGCGAAGACTGCGAGCGGCAAGGTCACGGTCACCGTCACGAATACAGACACGAAGGCAGGGACGCTTAGCAGCGGCTTCACGTACCAGGTCGCTCCCACGCTGGCCGTCGTCACTACCCCGACGCGTGTCTCGACGGCTGGGAGCACCTCGGTCTCGCTGACGGGCACCGGGTTCATCGAGGGCATGACGGTCACCGTCGGCACGTCAGCCGCGACCAATGTGGTCCTCGCGGGCGCGACGAAGGTCACATTTACGACACCCGCGCAGCCGGCGGGAGCGGTCTCCGTGGTCGTGCAAAACGCCGACTACCAGGTGGCGGCGATCGCAAACGCCTTGCTCTACGTCGCGCCCCCCACCATCCTCGCGGTCGCACCCGCGTTCGGTGACGAGGCCGGAGGTACCGAGGTCTCGATCGTCGGCGAAGGTTTCGCCGCGGGTGCCCTCGTGACTTTTGGTGGCAAGGCCGGCACCGCCGTCGCGTTTCCCGAACCCGGACGCCTGACGGTGAAGGCGCCCGCTGGCGTCCCCCCGGGACTGTCGAGGTGGTAGTGATCGTCGATGGACTCACCGCATCGAAGGCGGAGGGGTTCATCTACACCAGCGCGAAGGGGAAGGTCGTCGGCGCCATCTCTGCGACCAGCATCTTCCTCGCCATGTTCGGCGGCGGCGCGACGCAGACCCTCGTCACTAGCACCACCGCCGCCGGCTGTTCTGCGATCGCCCGCGCGATGTGGGTGATTGATGCTGGCAAGTTCATCGGCTACATCTCAGGCGCACCGGTAATCGTGAACGCCGACTGGGCAAAGAAATTGGCGACCAGCATTCCGGCGAACACACCGGTGATCGTGCGCTGCGGCTAGCGCCCTAGCCCTTCAGGGCCTCCGCCAGCAGTTCTGCTGTGTGTCGAGGGCGCCGCGTCGAGAAGTGCTCGATCTGCTGGCGGCAGGAGATCCCCGTCACCAACACCTCGGCATTCGCGGGGGAACCGTCGACTGCGGGGATGAGCGAGCGCATCGCCATCGCGCGGGAGACGTCGTAGTGCTCTGACTCGAAGCCGAACGAGCCGGCCATGCCGCAGCACGCGGAGTCGACGAGCGTGGTGCTGAGGCCGGGGACGAGGGCGAGCGCCGCCAGCGTGGGCTCGGCGCCGACGATCGCCTTCTGGTGGCAGTGCGCGTGGAGCAGGGCAGGGCGCTCGATCGGGCGGAACAGCGAGGCGACACGCGGATCCTCGGCGGCCAGCCGTGCGACGAGTTCGTCGAGCAGTACGGCGACACTCGCGACGGCACGTGCGTCCTCGGTCGGGACGAGCGAGACGTACTCGTCGCGGAGAGCGAGGAGGCACGACGGCTCGGTGCCCACGATCGGGATGCCGGCGGTGGCGTATCCGCGCAGCAGCTCGATGTTGGCGCGGGCGAGGTCGCGCGCAGCGGCGAGTTGGCCGGAGGAGAGCAACGTGCGCCCGCAGCAGGCGACCTGCACCACCACGCGCACGCGATAGCCGAGGGTTTCGAGCACGCGGACGGCGGCGAGCCCGACCTCGGGGTGCTGGAACTCCGTGAACGTGTCGACGAAGTAGACCGCGTCGCCTCGATGGCCGGGTGCAGACGCCACTCGGCTGGCGAACCAGCGACGGAATGTCGCAGCCTGGATGCGCGGCAACGGTCGCGCGTGGTGGATGCCGAGGACTCGCTCCAGCGCCCAGCGCGCGGGCGGCAGCGCACCCAGCGCCTGCAGCGGAGCGAGCAGCGGTCCGAGGCGTACGGCGAGCCTCGACAGCTGGGGCATCGCACCGACGAGGCGGGCGCGCAGCGGTAGGCCGTGCTGCGTGCGGTGTGCCGCGAGCACTTCCTGCTTCAACTTCGCCATGTCGACGCCCGAGGGGCACTCCGCGAGGCATGCCTTGCACTCCACGCAGAGATCGAGCGCGCCCATCAGCCGCTCGCCGGTGAGGTCCTCGGGCGGCAGAGCACCGTCGAGCACGAGCCGCAGGAGGTTGGCGCGGCCTCGGGTGGACTGCTCCTCGTCGCGCGTGACCATGTACGAGGGGCACATGCCGCCCTCATCTTTACGGCACGCGCCCTGGCCATTGCATTGCTCGGCGGCGCGCGCGAAGCCCTGCTCGTGCGACCAGTCGAGGAGGGTGGGCGGCTGGAGGCTGTGCGTGGTCGGGCTGAGGCGCAGGTTATCGCTGAAGGCCGGCGTGTCCACGATCTTGCCCGGGTTGAGGATGCCGAGGGGATCGAAGGTGCGCTTCACCTCGCGGAACGCCTCGGTCAGCCGTGCGCCGAACATCCGCTCGGTGAACACACCGCGCAAGATGCCGTCGCCGTGTTCGCCGGAGAGCGACCCGCCGAATTGCAGGACGAGGTCGGCCACCTCGATGGCGATCGCCTCCATTGAGGCCAGCCCTGCCGCGTCCTTGATGTTCGCCATCGGCCGCAGGTGCATGCAGCCGACCGAGGCGTGCCCGTAGTACGCGGACTCCGTGCTGTGCCGGCGTACGAGGGCATCGAACGCCTCGATGAAGTCGCCGAGACGCTCGGGTGGGACGGCAGGGTCTTCGACGAAGGCGACCGGCTTGGCGTCGCCGCGCACGGACATCAGCAAGCCCAGACCCGCCTCGCGCATCCGCCACATTCGCGCCTGGGAGCCAGCATCGAGCGCGAGGACGACATCGCGCGTCAGGCCGCGTGCGGCAAAGTCCTCGGTCAGTCGTGCGAGGCTCGCCGCGACCTGCTCGGGGGTGTCGCCGTACATCTCGACGAGCAGCAGCGCACCGGGGTCACCGATGACGAAGTCCACGAGTCGCGCGTAGCCGACGCTCTCACGGCAGCGCTCGATGATCGTCGAGCCGACAATCTCGACCGACGAGGGGCCGTGCTCAAGTGCCGCCATCGTGGCGCGGCAGGCCGAGGCGACCGTGGGGAAGTGCAGTGCGGCGACGCCCTTCGCCTTCGGGATCGGCGCAAGTCGCACCTTCGCTTCGGTGACGACCGCGAGGGTGCCCTCGGAGCCCACGATCATCCGGGCGAGGTCCATGCTGTCGCCGAAGCCTTCGCCCGGTACGAACTCATCTAGGTTGTAGCCGGAGACGCGTCGCTGGATCTGCGGGAAGCGCTCCGCGATCTCGCCAGCGTGCTCGGCGGCGATGCGCGCGACGCCTCGATAGATCGCACCTTCGAGGGTTTGCGCTGCCCGCTTCTCGCCGAGGGCGCCACCGGTCAGCCGCTCGAACTGCGTCATGGTGCCGTCAGCGAGGACGACCTCGAGCGAAAGCACCTGGTCGAGCGTCTTGCCGTAGATCACGGAGTGGGCACCGCAGGAGTTGTTGCCGATGCCCCCGCCGATCGTCGCGCGGTTCTTCGGTGATGGGTCGACGGCGTACATCAAGCCGTGTGGCCTCGCGGCCTTGCTCAGCGCGTCGACGACGACGCCGGGCTGCACACGTGCCCAGCCCTCGGCGGCGTTGATTTCGAGGACGCCGTCCATATGCCTCGACATGTCGAGCACGATGGCGTGGTTCACGCCCTGACCGGCCAGACTCGTCCCGCCGCCTCGAGGCAGGATCGGGACGCCTCGGCTTGCGGCGACGCGGACGACGTGCTGCACCTCCGCCGTCGAGCGAGGGAACACCACAGCAATCGGTTCCATCTCGTAGATCGAGGCATCGGTGGCGTACAGCAGCCGGTAGGGGCGGTCGACGCGCACATCGGCGCGACCGCCCTCGAGGCCGGCGGCCAGGTCGTTCGCGAGGGCCTCGATGCCGCCCGGGGGGCCGTGGAGGATGTCCAGCGCACGCCGGACGGAGAGGTGAGCAGAGGCAGCGGCGCCCTCGATCACGGGGCGGATGGCGGGGCGCGGGGTGGCGGTGGAGGTCACGGCGCGAGGGTAGCATGGAGATTCCGGACGGCTGCCGGGTTCACCTTCAGAAAATGTCTGCCCAGTAGGGTGTGAGCCTGTCGATCTGGACGCAGCCGAGCGTCGTATTGATGAAGGCGCCGCTGAGGCGACGCACGAAAGGAACCAGCGTGAAGTACCTGTTGATGATCTAAACGTCCGAGGCTGAGGACGCGAGGCGCGCCGCGGACCCGGCAGTCGCTGCCGCGGTCATGGCTGAATACATGATTTACACCGAGGACCTGAACAAGTCCGGCAAGATGGTCGCTGGCGAGGCGCTCCAGCCGATCGCTACCGCGACGACCGTCCGCATCCGCGACGGCAAGACCCAGACGACTGATGGCCCCTTCGCTGAGACGAAGGAGCAGTTGGGCGGGTTCTACCTCATCGAAGCCAAGGACCTGGACGACGCGATCGCCTGGGGAGCCAAGATCCCGGGTGCCAAGTGGGGCTCGATCGAAGCCCGCCCGATCATCGACTTCGGCAACATGTAGTCAGTCGCTCGGGGGCCGGACGTGCTCGACGCATCGCCACAGCCGGACGCCGCCGCCCGAGCCCGCGAGGTTGCTGCGACCGCCTTCTCCTCGGAGGGCGGTCGCATCCTCGCGGGGTTGATCCGCGCATGTGGCGACATTGACCTCGCACAGGACTCGCTTCAGGACGCCCTCGCGAAGGCTATGGAGCGGTGGCCGCAGGACGGCGTGCCCTCCAACCCGGCAGCGTGGCTCACGACGACCGCACGACACGGCGCGATCGACCGCATCCGGCGGAACCAGCGCTTCGCCTCGAAACTCGCGGCGCTCGGTGCATTGCTGGAACAGGAAGAAGGCCTCCCCGACCGGCCTGCCGAGGACGGCACAGTCGCCGATGACCGCCTGCGGCTGATCTTTACCTGCTGTCATCCCGCCCTGGCGCCGGAGGCGCGCGTGGCGCTCACGCTACGCACGCTCTGTGGCCTGAGTACGACCGAGGTCGCCCGCGCGTTCCTCGTGGACGACACCACGATGGCGCAGCGGATCGTCCGAGCGAAGCGCAAGATCAGGGACGCGCACATCCCCTACCGCGTCCCCGCGCCCGCCGACCTCTCCGACCGCCTTGACTCCGTGTTGGCCGTCGTCTACCTCATCTTCAACGAGGGGCACACGGCCAGCGGGGGCGAGCAACTGCAGCGGCATGACCTCGCTGCGGAAGCGATCCGCCTCGGGCGACTGCTCGTTGAATTGCTCCCCGCGGAACCCGAGGCCTCCGGTCTTCTGGCGCTCATGCTCCTGCACCACGCGAGGCGTGACGCGCGGGCGGACGCGTCCGGTGACCTCGTCGTACTCGATGAACAGGACCGTTCGCGCTGGCATGCAGCCGAGGTCGCCGAAGGGACTGCGCTCGTCGATGCGGCACTACGCCGAGGGCGTGCTGGGTCGTATCAGGTGCAGGCAGCGGTCGCGGCGCTCCACATGGAGGCGGCCACCGCGGACGCGACGGACTGGGCTCAGATCGCCGCGCTGTACGGCATCCTCGCGAGGATGCAACCGGATCCGGTCGTGCGGTTGAACCACGCCGTCGCGGTTGCGATGTCCGAGGGGCCTGCAGCAGGCCTCGCTCTCCTCGACGTGATCGAGGCCGAAGGCGGCCTGGAGAAATATCATCTGCTCGATGCAGCGCGCGCAGACCTCCTGCGGCGGCTCGGTTCTACCGACGCAGCCGCCGAGGCCTACCGCCGAGCGCTCAACCTCACTGAGAACGAGGTCGAGCGCCGTTACCTCGAACGCCGACTGCGCGAGGTGATGGGGGAAGGGCGCTAGGGCAGGAGTCCGAGCTTCCGATCTTCCGCCGGCGAGCGATCCTGTTCAGGGACGACTGCACCAGTGGGGCTCGAGGTCCCGTCGATGGACTCGCCAGCATGCTCCGGCATCCGCGCGAGTTCCGCCTCGACCGGTTCGCCGGCCTCAGCGTTGCCGGTCCGCCCCATTCGTTCGCGCTGTTCGGCCATCTCACGCAGCATGGCCGCGCGCTGCTCCTCAGCCTGGTCGGCCAGGACGGAGTGCTCGGGTTCAGCGACCGTTCGTGGCTCGTTCATGACGTCCTTCTTTGAGCGGGTATCACCCGGGGTGAGATCCCTTTGTCAAAAATTTGAACTCGGAGCCGTCGCCTCCGGGTAACGCGCCTCGCATGGCAATCGCAACTCCATAGCAAGGTGCCGAGATTCGAATACGAAACGGCCCGCCCGAGGCAACTCGGGCGGGCCGTGGAACCCTCGGCTGGAGGGTCCGAAAGGTCGGTGCTTGGCGCTACACGCCGCCGTCGCCCGCGACGCCGGCGGCCATCGCGGCGGACGGTCGCGGGGACTTCTCAACGCGAAGGTCGGGGAGCCAGTGCAGCCACGTCGGCAGGTACCAGTTCGCGTCACCCAGCAGCCGCATCGTGGCCGGCACCAGCACCGTCCGCACGATGGTGGCATCGAGGAACACCGCGACCGCGAGGCCGAGGCCGATCTGCTGGAACATCACCAGGTCGCCGAGGGCGAACCCACCGAAGACCGCGACCATGATCGCTGCCGCGCCGGTGATGATGTTCGCTGTGCTTCGGAGACCGAACGCCACCGACTCCGTGTTCTGGTGCGTCTCGTCAAACCGCTCGCGGATCCGGCTAATCAGGAACACGTGGTAATCCATGCTCAGACCGAACAGGATGGTGAACATCATCAGCGGCAGCCACGCCTCGATGGCGTCGACCTTGCCGAAGCCGAGGAAGTCCGGGGCCCAGCCCCATTGGAAGACCGCGATGAGGATGCCGTACGAGGCGCCGACCGACAGCAGGTTCATGATGATCGACTTGATCGGCACCACGATTGAGCGGAACACCAGCATCAGAAGGATGAACGAAAGCCCCAGGACGTAGGCGAACACGATCGGCGTGTATTGGCCCACCTGGTCGAACAGGTCCATGTTGATCGCGGTCGTCCCGCCGACGTAGACGGTCGCCCCTGAGCCATCGAAGGCTGCCGGGACGATCTCGTTCCGCAGCCGGCGGATCTGGTCCTGTGCCTGGGTGCTCGCGAGGTCGCCAGTCAGGGCCACGGCCAGGGTGGCTAACTTGCCGTCCTCACTCAAGACGGGAGGGCGGCTCAGCCGGATCTCCGGATCCTGCGAAACCTTCTGCTGGAAGTTCACGATCGCGACCTGGACGGCTGCCGCCTTCACGTCCGGTGCCTCGATCACGATGTCCGTGGGGGCCAGGAAGCCCGACACGAACTTCTCGTTCAGGACAGTGAACGCCTGACGCACCTCGTACTTCTCGGGGAGGGAAGAGGGGCCGGAGGAGCCGAGGTGGATGTGCGTATACGGGATCGCGAGGACGAGGAGCAATGCCGCCGACCCGATCACCATCACTACGGCGTTCTTCATCACGAAGCGCGCCGTCCCAGCCCAGAAACCTGTGTTGTCGTCGATGGACGTCGTTGCGGTGTTCGCCGAGGCCGTCCCGCGGCGGGTGACCTTCCGCACGATCGAGGGCACGAAAATGATGGCGAACGTGGCGATCGCCAGGACGCCGCGTGCTGGCCCCGGGACCGCGACGACGCCAACGCCGCAGGCGAGGGCTGCGAGTCGCTGCCACTGCGCCGGGTGGACACCCTCGATGCGGTCGCCGAGCAGCCGGAGGCAGGCCGGAAGGAGCGTCAGCGTGGCGAGCACCGCGAACACCACGACGATCGAGGCGCCGATGCCGAAGGCGATGAAGATCGTGTTCGGGACCAGGATCAGGCTCGTGAGTGCGATGACCACCGTGGCGCCGGAGAAGACGACCGCGCGGCTGGCGGTGTCACCGGCGACGGCGATCGACTGCATCACATCGTTGCCGGCGTGACGCTGCTCGCGGTACCGGGCCATTGTGAACAGGGCGTAGTCGATGCCAACCGCGAGGCCGATCATCGTCACGATGTTTGTCACGAAGAACGACAGCGGTGAGATCTGGGAGATCAGCGTCACCGAGGCGATTGTCAGCATGATCGCGACGATGCCGAGGACGACCGGCGCCAAGGCCGCCACGACCGCCCCAAACACGACGATCAGGATGACGAAAGCGATCGGGAGCACGTACTGCTCAGCCTTCAGGTCTTCTTCGGATGCCGTCGTGAACGCCTCGTTGGCGCTGATGAAACCGCCGCGCAGGATGGTGAAGTCCTGGTTCGCGCGGAACGGCAGGACCGCCTCGTCCAGCGTCGCCACCGATGCGATGGCTGAGTCGACGTCACCGAGGACGCGCGCGTTCACCAGGGTGGTGTGGCCGTCCTTCGAGATGAGCGCCGCCTCGGCGCCGGGCTGCACCGCGGCCAGTTCGTAGACATTCGAGGTCTGGGCGGGGTCGATCTTGTCCGGGTGCTTGCGGAGCGCCGCGGTGATGTCCGTGACGAACTTCTTGAACTCCGGCGTCTGCACCGCGTACTTCTCCGAGGAGATCACGAGCGACTCGAACAGCGGTTCGCCCTGCCACTCTTTCAGCAGTTCGCGTGCCGTCTGCGACTCCCGGTTGTCGGTGAACGAGATATTCGTGGTGAAGACACCGCCGACGATTCCCGAAGACACCATGAGCACGACGGTTACGACCACCCAGATCGCGATGACCCGCCACGGATGTCGCGCGCTGACTGCCGAGAGTTTGCCGGTGAGCCCCAGGCCCGAGGTATGCGAACTAGCCATTACTCGGCGTCCCCCGACGCCTTCTGCTGAATCATCAGACTGGTCACGAGTTGCATCAACAAACGCCATGCGGCGGATGCGCGCTCCATGTCGCGCAACGGCATCGAGAGGGCGGAGAGCCCAGCGACAGTCGAATGCAGGAGGAACGCGAGCGCGTCGGCGTCGGCATCCGGGTTTGCCTCGCCCGCGGCCTGCGCCGCGCGGATGATCCCAGCGAGGTCGCCGAGGGTGTCACGTAGCGGCCCTTCGAGTCGTTCACGTAGGACCTCGTCGCGCCGTCCGGCGAGGTAGGACTCGAGGCGGAGGGTGCACTCGTCTTGCCACTCTGGCTTTGCGAGGCCGTCAGCGACGTGTTCACCGAGCAGGCGGAAGCCCTCGCCGGGAGTCGGCGCGGCCTCGGTCACCCGTACCATGACCTCGTGGTACATGCGCATGCATTCGCCGACGACGGCGGCAATTAGGTCGGTCTTGCCGGGGAAGTAGCGGTAAAGCGTGCCCGGTGCGAGGTCGCATGCGGTCGCGATCTCCTGCATCGTCGTAGCGGCGTAACCCTTCTCGATGAAGGCACGACCAGCGGCCGCCAGGATCTCCTGGCGACGCTCCTCGAGGTAGCGGTCCGGTACCTTCGCCATCGTTAGCGGCGGTCCGAGCGCGCCGGCAGTGGCAACTGCGCGCGGAGCGCCTCCTGATAGTCGCGCCTGGCTTCGTCATAACGAGGACCACCGCGGCGGATGGGAAGCAGGGCGGAGTAGTAGTCGCGGAGACGCGTCGACGGTTCCTTTGATGTGGGGTTGATCCCACAATCACATTGAGTATGAGTCGTTCATTCGGATGAATGAACGTTCAGCGTGGTGAATCATGGTTCAGCATTGGCCGGCGGTCAAGGGGCGCAAGGCACATCTGACGACCTGAATCTGGGACGCCTATTTCGGGCTGGCGAGGGTCTCCGCGTCAGGGTCGAGGTAGGGGAGCAGCGCGTCCATGAGGTCGGTTTTCGACTCCAGCGTGCGCCCGAGGCCGGACAGCAGGCCCATCACTCGAGCGATCAGGATGACGTCACCGGGCACGTCGATGAGTGGGTTCGCGCGCAAGACCTTCCCGAGCCGCTGGTTCACCTCGGCGACCATTGCCTGGTCGGCGTAGGCCTTGCCGGAACGCAGCACGTCGCCGAGGAATGCCTCGCCGAGGGCGGTGTAGGTCTCCGCGTTCTCCTCGCGGGTGCGGAAGCCCATGTCGCTCATCGTGGCTGAGATCGCCTCGGGCTGTTGGGCCACGATGGCGCTGGTGAGCACGATCATCTGCTGGCGGAACTCCTCCGGAATGCGCTTCGTCAGCCCGAAGTCCACGAGCGCGATCCGCGCCTTGCCGTCCGGGGTCTCCGAGGGCAGCACGAAGACGTTCCCCGGATGCGGGTCGGCGTGGAACATCCCGCGCCGCAGGATCATCTCGTTGAACAGGTCGATCAGCGTGTCAGCGACCGTCGGCGGGTCGACTCCAGCCGCGCGCAGCGCCGCGACATTGCTGATCTTGATGCCATCGATGAAGTCCATTGTGAGGACCTTGCGCGTCGAGAGCGCTCGATGGATCCGAGGCACGACTACGTCGTCGCGGTTGGACAGCATCACGCGCAGTTCTTCGGCGGCGTCGGCTTCATGGATGAAGTCGACTTCGTCGGGCGCGTAGCGGCGCATCTCAGCGGCGATCGGGCGGAAGTCGATGATGTTCTCGAACTTCGACCACACGTTCGCGAGGAAGGTGATCGCCTGGAGGTCCCACGCGACGATGCGGTCGATACCCGGGTATTGCACCTTCACCGCGACATCGGTGCCGTCGTGCATGCGCGCGCGGTAGACCTGTGCCAGCGAGGCGGCGGCGATGGGCTGGTTGTCGAACTCCGCGAACAGCGTGTCGACGGTGCCACCCAGTTCGCGCTCGATGACCGGACGGATCTCCGCCCACGGCCTCGGTGGCACCTGGTCGTGTACGAGTGACAGCGTGGTCACGTACTCGTCCATCAGCACATCCGCCCGAGAGCCGAGGAACTGACAGGTCTTGATGATCAGCCCCTGCTGCTTGATCGCGCGATGCACGACCGCCTCGGCAGCGTGGAGGTGGAAGCGATGCGTCGCCTCCGTCATTGCGTCGACGCCCTTGCGTCGGCGCTGCAGGCGCAGCCAGCGCCAGCGCACCCAGAGTCCGGCCACCGTCGCGCCCAACGACACGAGGCGTCGCAGACGCCCGTACGGCGGGTGGATCGGTGTCTCGCGCATCTGGCGCAGCATGCGCTGCTCGCCGGGCGAGGGGCTCGAGGTCATCGGCGGCTCCGACCGAGGCGTCCCACTGGCTGGCGGAGCCGCACGCACTCGTACCTCCACGATAGCAGCTGCTCTCGATACCCTCTGTACGCGTGCGGGCGCACCGAGGGCTCCGTGGTAGCCTCTGCGTGTGGCGTTCTTCAACCCATTTCGTCCGTCATACGTTCAGGATCCGTACCCGGCGCTCGCGCGCTTGCGGGCGGACGATCCCGTCTTTCGCAGCCGTGAACTCGATGGCTGGGTGCTCACGCGGCATGCTGACTGCGCGTATGCCCTGCGCGAACAGGCCCTCTTCGGCAACGACCCTACGACCGCCAGCGGCGGCATGCGCGTGCACGTCCAGGACGCGCGTGCGAAGTCGCCCCTGGGGTCTGCGCCCACCCTCGGTGCTGCCGACCCGCCGATCCACCCCCGCCTGCGAGGGCTGATCGGACGGGCCTTCACGCCTCGAATGGTCGAGGAGGAGCGCGCCGTTGCGGCCGACGTGGCGGGTACGCTGCTCGACGAGGCGCCAGCCGGGCAGCCGTTCGAGTTCATGTCTCACCTCGCGGAACCGTTGCCCGTGATCGTGATCAGCGATCTCCTTGGCCTCGACGACGACGAACGCGGGCCAGTACGGACGTGGGCGCAGGCGCTCGTGCGTGTGATCGGCGGTGGCGAACTGCCGCCCGAGGCGTACCGCGAGGGCGAGGCCGCCAAGGCGGCGCTCCTCGACTTCCTGCGGTCGTACACGGAGCGCCACGCGGGTGACACGAACAAGAAGGTGATCTCGATCCTGGTGGAGGCCGAGGCACAGGGCGATAGGCTCTCGCTGGACGAACTCCTCTTGTTCACCGTGTTCCTCTACACCGCCGGTAGCGGCCCCACCGCCTACATGCTCGGCAACGCGCTCGCAGCGCTCCTCGCGCACCCGACAGCCCTCGAGGCCGTGCGTGCCGACCGCTCGCTGCTGCGAGCCGCCCTCGAGGAGTCGTTGCGCTGGGACAGTGCGACGCAGGTGCTCCTTCGCTTCGCGCGCGAGGACTGCGAGGTCGGTGGCCGCAAGATCACACGAGGGGACACGCTCTACGTGATGGTGGGGGCGGCACATCGCGATCCTGCCGTGTTCACCAATCCGGACGCCTTCGACATCGAGCGACCGATCACGAACTCACAGTTGCTCGCCTTCGGTGCCGGCCCGCACTTCTGCCTCGGCCAACCGCTCGCGTTCGTGGAAGGCGAAGCGGCGCTCGGCGCGCTCTTTGACCGTTACCCGAGCCTGCAGGGTATGCCGGGGGGCACGGAGCGAGGTGGCACGTTCCTGCTGCGCGGCCCTCGACGCCTGCTCCTCGCCGGGCGATAGCGAGGCCGGGCGTGGCGTACTTCAACCCGATGCGCCCGTCTTACATCGCTGACCCGTACCCGGCGCTCGCGCGCCTGCGTGCAGAAGCCCCCGTCTTCTTCTCTGAGCCGCACGAGGCGTGGATCGTCACCTCGTACCCGGAGTGCCTCGCGATCCTCCATGACCAGGACACCTTCGCTTCCGACCCGGAGCGCTCAACGGGTCGCGTGGGCGAGCGGATTCGAGGCCAGCGCGCGAGCCAGTTGCTCGGCGACACACCGCGCATCGGCCAGAGTGACGCGCCAGTCCACGGCCGCCTCCGGGGCACCGTCGCCACCGCCTTCACGCCTCGATACATCGAGGGCGTGCGCGTGTTCGTGGGCGATGAGGTCGAGGCGCTGCTGGATGCGCATCTGCGCTCTGGTGAGCCGTTCGATGCGCTCAACGACTTTGCGGCGCTGCTACCTCGTGCGGTGATCGGCGAGCAGGTCGGGGCACCCGAAGCTGACCGTGCGCAGGTCCTTGAGTGGGCGATGGCGCTGATGCAGACGGCCCACGTCGACCTCACGCCTGCACGTCGCGCCGAGGCCGAGGCCGCCCGCGACGGCCTGCTGGACTACCTCGGTCGTGTCGCACGAGGCGAGACCGGTGACTCCGACTCGCTCCTCACTCGCATAGCCCGTGCCGAAGGCGACCGCCTGACGACGGAGGAGCTGCTCGCGCTGACCATCGATGTGGCACTCGCCGGCAACGACACCACCGCGAACCTGATCGGGAACGGGGTGCTCGCGCTCGCCGCGAACCCTGAGGAGGAAACGCGCCTGCGTGCCTCCGAGGACTACAGCACCGCCGTTGACGAGATGTTGCGCCACGACCGGCCGCAGCAGGCGATCGCGCGCTTCACCACAGGTGCCTCGACACTAGGGGGACGTCGAGTCCCCGCCGGCGCGACCGTCCTCGCACATGTTGCCGCCGCCAACCGCGACCCGGCCGTCTTTCCCCACCCCGATCGCTTCGACGTCGCCCGTCGCGGCGAACGGCACCTGTCGCTCGGCATGGGCGTCCACTACTGCGTCGGTGCACCTCTGGCGAAGATCGAGGCGGAGGCCGCCTTCCGAGCCCTGCTCGCGCGCCTCACCTCGATCCGTCTGGTGCCACGGGTGGTACTCCCACGCGGCCCGGACTGGATGCTGCGGAGTGCCGGCGCTGTGCCACTTCAGACGGGGGAACTGCTGAGGTCGTAAGTAGACTCGGCGGATGGCGACGAACATCCATCCCCATGTAGCGGGCCGCCTGATCGAACGTGGGGCAACTACTGCGGATGTGATCGAGACCGTATCGAGGGGCGTCCGAATTCCCGCGAAACTCGGACGGGCCGGGTTCCGGCAGGACTTCGCCTTCGAAGGTCTCTGGCGCGGGCGTTACTACACCACGAAGCAGGTCGAGGCGTACGCTGTGATGGAAGACGGCGACTGGCTCGTGATCACGGTCATCGTGAAGTTCTTCTAGGAGGGAGGCGGTATGGAAGTCACCTATGACCAGAAGGCGAATGTGGCCTATATCCGCCTCCGAGAGCAGGGTGCCGAGGTTGAGACGATCCGTGTGAGTGATGAGCTCAACGTGGATATTGCTCCCGACGGCTCAGTCTACGGCATCGAGCTCCTGAACGCGAACGAGCAGATCGCAGTGCATGACGGTGCGCGCTTCACCCTTCGCGATGCGGTCACGGGGCAGCGAGTCGATGTGCCATTCCCGGGCGGCGCGGCCTAGGCCGTCGAGCCGCATCCTGCGGTAGTGTGGATGCATGGCCGCAGGCGTCCTCTTCAATCCTTTCGTCCCGTCCTTCCGCGCTAACCCGTACCTCCAACTCGGGCGGCTGCGCGAGGGCGATCCGGTCCACCGCAGCGAGGCGCTGCAGGCCTGGGTACTGACCCGCTACGACGACTGCCTGCGCGTGATGCGCGACGCCGAGACATTCTCCTCGGACGTGATGCAGGCCGGCGGCTCGCTGGCGACGGCGCTGCGCGAGCAGCGGCGCGAGACGCCCCTCGGTGAGACACGCACCGTCCTTGGCTCTGATCCCCCGACGCACACGCGGCTGCGCAGCATCGTGAACCGTGCGTTCACGCCGCGGCGGGCGGCCGCGCTCCGCCCCCACATCGAGGACGTGACGGCCAGCCTCCTCGCTCAGGCGCCGGACGAGGGCGATTGGGACCTGATGCGGGGCCTCGCGCAGCCACTGCCGGTGATCGTGATCGCCGAACTGCTCGGCGTACCGGCTGAGGATCGCGACCGCTTCCGCACATGGTCGCAGGCACTCGCGGCGACCACGAACCTGCTCCAGGATGCTGCCACCAGGAGCGGCGCGATTGCCGCGGCGATGGAACTGCGCGAGTACCTCGAAGCCGTGGTCGCGGAGCGAGTGGCGGCGCCTCAGGACGACCTCATCTCGGCGCTGCTCGAGGCGGAGTCCGAGGGCGCCCGGCTCACGCGGGAGGAAGTGCTCGCGTTCGCCATTCTGCTCCTCGTGGCCGGGAACGAGACCACGACGAACCTCATCGGCAACGGGACGCTGCTGCTCACCGAGCACCCGGAGGCACTCGCGGCGTTGCGCGTGGGTGCCGAGGGCATCCCGGCGGCAGTCGAGGAGATGCTGCGATACGACAGCCCGGTGCAGGGCCTCGCTCGCTTCGTCGCCCGGGACACCGAGGTCGGCGGTCAGGTGATCGCGAAGGGCGATGTCGTCCTCTGCATGCTGGGTGGCGCGAACCGCGATCCGAGGCAATTCACGGACGCCGACCTCTTCGATGTCGCACGCGCCGAGAACCGTCACCTCTCGTTCGGACAAGGGATCCACTTCTGCCTCGGCGCGCCACTGGCACGGCTCGAGGCGGACGTGGCTTTCCGAGCCTTGCTCGCGCGTTGGCCCTCGATGCGGCTGGCGGACGGCGGCCTGGAGCGCGGCGGGACGTTCCTGCTGCGCGGCCCCTCGCGCGTCACGCTCGCCGTTGGGCGCTAGGCGGCCGCCGGTGCGGAAGTCGCTCGCGCTCGCCTCGTAGAGCGGATCGCGAGGATGAGCGTGACGACGGTAGCGATCGCGCAGGCGACGCCCATCGGCCCGCTGGGCCCGTACATCTTGATGAATTTGCCGAGGATCAGCGCGGCGAACGGCTGGATCCCGCCAGCCATCGAGTAGAGCCCGAGCGCCCTCGCGCGATGTGCGGGGTCGGCGTTCAACTGGATCAGCGCCTGGTTCAGCGTGCTGAACACCGAATGGACGACACCTGCGAACACCAGGCAGACGAGCGCTGGCGTGAACGCCGTCATCTGCGCGAACACGCCGACCA
>CANFFZ010000004.1 GCA_947446155.1 Chloroflexota bacterium
AAGCCCTCGAGTCGCGCATGCCTAGCGTGCTCGCCGCGATTCAGGCGTGGCTGGTGAAGGCCGACGGTGACGATCTCGACTTGTTGTTGCGTGCCGTTGACGTGTCGGCGAAGGCATCTCGCGAGCGGGTTGAAATCAGCGGCTCGGTACCAATGATCGACTCATCGGACTACGCGAATTTGGTCACCATTGAACGAACATCGGCATCACTACATGCACGAACCGATCGTTCCCCACCGGCCGAAGCACACCGGGTGATGACGGCGACGTCGTCTCGATCGCCACGCGGTCAGCGTCGAGGACGTTCAGCACGTCCATCAGGTAGCGGCCGTTGAACGCGATCTTCGCCTCGGTGCCTTCGACGACAGCGTCGAGGATGCCTTCGTTGTTGCCCACCTCTTCGGCGCGCGCCGTGATCACCAGACGGCCAGGCTCCGAGGCCTCACCGGGCGTCGCGATGATCCGCACGATGCCGGAGCCGTCGCGCGCGAAGATCGAGGCGATCCGCGTCTCGCGCATGAACTCCGCCACCGCGACCTCGGTACGCGTCGTGCGCTGCGCCGGGATCAACTGCTCGTAGTTCGGGAACGTCCCCTGGATCAGGTTCGCCGTCAGCCGCGCGTGGCCGACATCGAACTGCACCTGCGTACCCGCGGGGTTGAAGGTGATCTCCACCTTGCCCTCCGCGGCCTCGCTGAGCAGTCGTCCGAGTTCGCTCAGCGCGCGCGCCGGCACGATCACCGCGCGCTCGAACTTCGATTCGATCGGCATCGTGTGTACGGAGAGCCGGAAGCCGTCGGCAGCCGCGAGGCGAAGCGAGCCGCCACCGAAGTGGAAGTGAACACCCGTCAGCACCGGCCGCGAGTCGTCCGTCGCCGCCGAGAACACCGTCTGCGCGATCGCCGTCCGCAGGCGCGGTGCCTCGATGGTGATCGAGTCGCTGCCCTCGACGGTCGGGATCGGCGGGAAATCGTCGGGGTCCATGCCACCGATGGAGGCGGTATTGCGCACGCAGGCGAGGCTCACCTGCCGCGAGCGCTCCGCCAACTTCATCGTGATCTCTTCGCGCGGCAGCGTGGCCACGAAGTCCGAGATCAGGCGAGAGGGAAGCGTAATCGAGCCGGCCTCGTCCACCTTCGCGTCGATGCGGTAAGTAATGGCGATGGTCTCGGCGTCGGTCGCGGAGAGCGTCAGGTGGTCGCCTTCGGCCTCCAGCAGGACGTGCTGAGTGATCGGCAACGTGGTCCGAGTGGGGATGGCGCGGGCCACGGCCGACAGGCCGCGGTGCAGGTCCTCCTGCTGGCAGGCGATCCGCATGCTTAACCGATCACACAGGTAAACCGATTCGTCAAGGAAGTATACGTGCGCCATGCGCCGCGCGGCAACGCGCGTCCGGCACCTCCAGGCGGCCCCGCTACTCCCGAGGCGGCAGCGCGTCGAGGAGCCCCGCGAGGCTGTCCAGACTTAGGTCCGGATGCGGCGCGCGCTCGGGATAGGGGAACTCCGTGCGCCGCACCCAGGCCGTCCGCAACCCCGCCCGATGCGCCCCGGTCACGTCCGCGATCGGCGAGTCACCCACATACAGCACCTCGGGCGCCTCAAGGCCGAGGCGGCCACAGAGCGCTCCGAAGACAGCGTGGTGCGGCTTGTACGCCCGCAGCGACTCGGACGACTGGATCACTGAGAACCGCATCCGCGACCGCACGAGGGCCCCCTGGAGAAAGTCTTCGTCCGCGTTGGACAGCAGCGCGAGCGAGTAACCCCGCGTATGCAGCGCCTCGATGGTGTCGAGAGCGTCTACATACGGCGGCGACTCCGTGAGGCGCGCGCGGAAATGGTTGGCGGCGGCAGCGGCATCACCGTGTACCTCATGCGTTTCGAGGGCGTGAGAGAACTGGCGTCGCCAGATCTCCCACTGACTGTGCCAGTCCGGCAACGGGCCCATGAGCATCCGGTCGAGCATCGGGCGCGGGTCCGCCGCGTCGCGCGTCCACACATCGGCCTGCGCATAGGCCTTCGTCCACGTCTCGAAGAACGCCTCATGGTCGACCTCGACGCCCTGCGCGAGCAGGAGCGCGGTCACCTCGACGCGAAAATGGGCCATCGTGAAGTCGAACAGCGTCCCGTAGCCGTCGAAGGCGACGGCGCGGATGGCGCTGGAGTCGAAAGGCGTCGGTTCGTCCATAGCGCGCGCAGTCTAGCCGCGAAGGCTCGGACGCGCAGGCAATCGAGGTGCTGCGGTGCTAGATCGTGGCCGGCTCGTACACCTCGCCGAGAGCAATGAGGACGCGATCGGCCAGCCCGGCGATCTGCTCGCGTGCCTGCTGGCCTTCCTCGGGCGTCATCCGGCTGCGCTCCGAGAGTTGCTTGGCGGCCTGGTCGAGGGACTGGCGGAAGAACGTGAACGCCTGCATCGCCTGCGTCAGCGTGATCCCACGCTGCCGCAGTTCGCGTGCGTACTGCTCGCCGATCTGCGTCATCTCGATCTCGAGGTCCGACCGTCGCGCCCGGCGCCAGATGTAGTCGTCCACGATCTCGAGGAGACGCCGGCCCAGCGGACGTAGGTGATCGCGCGAGGACGCCGAGATGTTGTCGTTCCACTTCGTGTCGTCGCGCCCGGAGTGCAGGCCTCGACGAATGCGCGTGACGGCGGCGTTTTCGAGGACGCGCTCTGGCTGGTGCCCGCCGGACTCCAAGAGTGCGTGCAACTCGTCCTCGGCGAAGCGGCGATGCCCACCGGGGGTGCGGAAGACGTGCAGCTCACCGGAGTCCGCCCAGCGGCGCACCGTGGACTCGTTCACACAGAGCACTTCGCAGGCCCTCGCGAGGCTGACCCAGCGGCGCAACGCCGGCGAAGCGTTGGCCGTCCCGTTCGCACGTTCCGCCACGCCACGCCTCAAATCTCGCGCTCAAACCTGAGCATTTCACGACGAAGTCTCGTGAGATTCGCCAACTCTCATTCTAAGAACCGGCGGCGAGAGGCGCAAACGCGACCCCCGATTTCGAGGGCCATTGAAACGCACTCTTGCGCGGGCTTGTCAGGGTTTGCGGAGATTCGCCACGTCCGAAGCACCCCGCCGCACCGAGGTCTCTCCGTACCGCTCACGCAGCGCGTCCAACACCGCGTCGATGCGTTCCTGGCGCTGCGTGTCGCCTCGGCCGAGCGGTGTCACGCCGCTCGCCGCCTCCAGCAGCTCGAGTTGCACCACGTCCTCGACGAGGTTGGTGACGCCGAGGCCGATCAGCCGCACCGGGTGGAAGCCCTCGGCGCGCACGATCTCGTCGACCAGCGCGTTCGCCGCATCGAGGATCGCACTCGTCGCCTGCGCGGGACGTTCGAGCGTGTGACTGCGCGAGAGCGTGGTGAAATCCTGCCAGCGCAGTTTCAGTGTGACCGTGCGCGCCCGCTTCCCTCGCGCACGCAGGTCACCGCCCACGCGCTCGGCGTGCTCACGCAATACCTCGCGCAGGTAGGCGAGGTCGACCACGTCATCGCCGAAGGTCACCTCGCGCGAAATCTGCTTCCGCTCGCGGCCGCCGGCATGCACGGGCGCCGGATCGATGCCATTCGCGCGCTCCACGAGCATCGTCCCGCTCGACCCGAACTGCGCCGCCATCCAGCGTGGGTCCTGCGCCGCTGCCTCGCCAACCGTCCGGATGCCGGCCAGTGCGAGCGCCTGCGCGAACTTCGGCCCCACGAAGGGCAGGTCGCGCACCGGCAACGGGGCGAGGAACGCGGCGTCACCGCCGAGGGGCACCTCGATCAGCCCGTCCGGCTTCGCGCGGTCCGAGCCAACCTTCGCCGCCGTCCTCGAACCGGCGATGCACACCGAGACCGCGATCCCGAGTTCCCCGCGCACCCGCGCACGCAACGCCTCGGCCGCTGCGTGGCCGCCCCGCCCGTCCACACCAATCCCTGTCAGGTCTGCGAACGCCTCATCGAAGCCGCCCGACTCCACCAGCGGCGACAACTCGCCGAGCATCGCGTGGAAGCGACGCGAGAAGTCCAGGTACGCCTCGAAGTCAGTCGGCACGACGATCGCCTGCGGGCAGAGGCGCAGCGCCTGCACCATCGGCTGTGCGGAACGGCACCCGAACACACGCGCCTCGTACGACGCCGTCGACACCACTCCGCGCCGCCCTCGATGCCCGATGAGCACCGGCTTCCCCACCAGCGACGGATCCTTCACCCGCTCCACGGCGACGAAGAACGTGTCGAGGTCGAAGTGCGCAATCCGCCGAGGAAGGACGGGCCTAAAGTCTGGCATCGCTCGCTCCTCGACCGACAACTGATCGTGCGATGAGTATGCAGTACAAATCACACCGCCAACATCGACGGGCTTCGAGACCATTCCGTAGGATCGTGGCAAGCCGTCCCGCCGGCACGAAAGGATTCCTCCGGCATGAAATGCCCCGTCTGCGACGCACGTCTGCGCGAGGTCACTCGACGCGGCGTAGAGGTCGACATCTGCCCCGAGTGCAAGGGCGTGTGGCTCGAGCGCGGTGAACTCGAGAAACTCATCGAGGTCGCCGCCGAAGAAGAGGACTACGTCGGTGAACGCAGCGGGCGCTCACGCGACCGCGACGATGACGACGACGAGCGCGAGCGGCACCGCCGATACGAAGAGGAATGGCGTCGTAAGCCGGAGGCGTACCGCACCCAGAAGAAGAAGTCGTCCTGGCTCTCGCAGGTCCTCGAATCTGTGGGCGGCGAGGGCAACGACTAGAGGCGCACGGCGGCCCCGGCGGTGACGAGCGGGAACACCCCGGGGCCTACGCTCGTCTGATGAGTATGAGGCACGCCCGCCCGCTGCTCCTCGTCCTGGTTGTCACCCTCCTCGCCGTCGCCTGCGACCGAGGCGACGACCAGCCCGAGGCGTCTCCGACCGCCGAGGCCCCTCCCCTCGCTGTAGCAACGGCCTCCGCGACCGCGCCTCCGGCCACCCCGACTCCGCTGCCGGGCAGCATCGAGGTCGCATCCACCGTCCAACTCATCGACGTGCGGACCGGCGCCGTGAAGACGCTGTACCAGGACACGAAGCAGCAGGCGTACTCCGCCGCGTTCGAGGGCGACGATGTCCTGATCAACGCGGGCCAGTTCCTTCGTTTCCACCTCGACGGCACCCCCGCGACCGGCACGCCCATGCCTCGCGACTTCTGCCGAAACGTGAATGGAGCAGCCGAAATCGGAGGACGTTCGTACGGCGGCGTGCGTTGCGGCTCGATCTCCCCGGACGGACGTCAGATGGCCTACACGGTGCAGAACGGTGAGGTCGAGGTGGGCACCGCGGGCTATCGCGTGCGGCTCGACGACATGTGGGCGATCGACCTGCAGACCGGTGCGACGCGGCGGCTGCACTCGGGTCTCATCGATTGCGGCGGCTGCGACGCCCGCTACAGACCTCGATGGTCGCCGAGCAGCCGTTACGTCGCATACGCCGAGTTCGGTGGTCAGGCGCGGCGTTTCCTCAGCGACCTCATGACCGGGACGACGCGTCAGATCGCGAACGGCAACGAGATCACGGACGCACCGGTATGGGCACCGACGAGTGACCTGCTGATCTACTCGACGGCATCTCACGGCACCGTTGCGCGCTTCGAAGACCTCGCGGCCAGCACCTCGCGGGACCTCGCGGTTGCCTGGCCGGTACGTTTCGACGCGAGAGCGCTTATACCTGTATTCGCCGGCCTGGGCGTCCACACCGAAGTCCGAACCCTCGACCGTCTCGACCACGATCGTCGAGGTCGCAACGGGCGAGACCCTCAGCGTGCTCTCGGGCACACCGCCCCAGGAATTCCTTTGGACAAGTGCGACTGCCGTCACCCGCTCCCGGCGACGGCTACCTCGCCGTCCTCCAACAGGCGGCGACGTGCACCGGCACCGCCATCTATCGCCAGCGGCTCCCGCAACCACAGTGCATCGTTGGCGGGGCACAGGGACGCGGCTCGCCCAATGGCTTGCGCGTCGCGGTCGCACGCGAGACGGGCCAGGTCGGCCCCGTCCACGGCATCGTGGGTTCCTCGCTGTCGATGCCCCGCTACGACATCGATGTTGTCGACAGCACGGATGGGAGTATCCGGACGGTGGTGACGAGCGCGATTTCGTTCACACCACCACTGATGCTGTGGAACGCCGCCGGCACGCACCTCCTCGTCCTGTGGCCACAGGCCGGAGGACTTTGAGTCCTCGCAAATCTGGCACGACGCCCGTTAAGGCATGCCAAGTCGACCTTCAAACGCGATATCCGCGGTGTTATTCTGCGTGCGGGCTCAGCAGACCTCGAGCGGCGTTCAACACCTGCACGCTTTGCGGTATCTGAGATGCGGTGGAGTGCCGGCCGCCCCGGGCCGGCGTGAAGTGGTGCCGAGGGCACTGCCTCGGCTGGAAGTGTTGGACGTGACGCAGAGGATCTACGTCGGGAATCTCCCCTTCACAGCAACGGAGGAGGAAGTTTCTGGTCTGTTCGCCCAGTACGGCGAGGTTGTCTCGTGCAGCCTCCCCAAAGACCGCGAAACCGGCCGCCCGCGCGGCTTCGGGTTCGTGGAGATGGAAAACGAAGACGCGAAGAAGGCGATCGCTGCGCTGGACGGCCAGCCGCTCGGCGGTCGCGCGCTCCGAGTGAACGAGGCGCAGCCACGTGAAGCCGGCGGTGGTGGTCGTGGCGGTGGCGGCTACGGCGGCGGTGGTGGCTACGGCGGCGGTGGCGGCGGCTACGGCGGTGGTGGCGACCGCGGTGGTGGTGGCTACGGCGGTGGCGGTGGCAGCCGCGGCGGTGGCTACCGCTAGGACGGCATGCAGCGCTCGCGCGCGCTTGCAGGTGTCGCGCGCGCAGCCTGCCCGAGCTGGTTGACCAACAACGAGGCCCCTCTTTCGAGGGGCCTCGCTCTGTCTCGTTCTGGGCGACGGTCTAGCGGTCGCTGCCCGTCGGGCGCTCGTCGCGGCTGCGGCCGAAGCGGGCTTTCTTCGGGCGCGGCACGAGGCGCAACCCTTCGAGCTCGTCCTCGGTGACTTCGTTCACTGCCTGCTCGGCGGAGCGACCCGCACGGAGGCGCCGGGCGACGGCGACACCGGCGGCGATGATGACCGCCGACGAGACGGCTGCACCACCCGCGATGAACATGTGCTTCCGGCGCATCTCCGGGAATCGTTCCAGCACCTGATGGGCAAGTGAGATCGCTTCATGCGCGAGGACGTCGACCTTCTCGCCGCCGCTGGCCTCACTGGAGTCATCGGATAACCACGCTGCCATTGCTCGCTCCGTCCCGATGCCCCGCTAAACGCAGAGTATCGCGCGGCGTTATTACGTCGATGTTTCTGAGTCGATCTGTCGGAGGAGGCACGCCATGTGCAGCGCCGCATACATCGCCTCGGCACCCTTGTTGCCGACAGCCCCACCGGCTCGCGCCTCCGCCTGAGCGAGGTTGTTCGTGGCGATCACACCATTCCCGATGGGGATCCCAGATTCGCGCCCAATCTCCATCAACGCGCGCGCCGTCTCCCCGGAGACGAGTTCGAAGTGGGGCGTCTCCCCGCGGATCACCGCGCCGATGGCGCAGACCGCGTCCACCTCACCGTCCTCTGCGAGCCGCTGGGCGATGATCGGAATCTCGAAGGCACCCGGCACCCAGTAGATCTCGATGTCGTCGTCGCGGACGCCGTACTCCGCCGCCAGGGCGAGCGCGCCGTCCGCCAGCCGCTTCGTGATCTGGTCGTTGAACATCGCGACCACGATGGCGACCCGAAGGCCGGCAGCGTCAAAACGGTCTTCGCCATACGTCACGGGCATGCTTAGGACTCTGCACCGGGCATGTCCTGCGCCAGGATGTGCCCCATCTTGTCCCGCTTCGTCGCCAGGTAACGCACGTTGTATGCGTTCGCCGGCACCTCCAACTGCACCCGTTCGACGACATCGAGGCCGTAGCCATCGAGGCCTGCGCCGCGCAGCGCGCCGAACGTCGCCAGTTCCTTGATCTTCACCGGGTTGTTGGTCATCAGCCGCATCTGCCGCACGCCAAGGTCAACGAGAATCTGTGCGCCGATGCCGTACTCGCGGTTCTCCGCCGGCAGGCCGAGGGCGATGTTCGCCTCGACCGTGTCCAGGCCCTGCTCCTCCTGGAGGCGGTAAGCGCGGATCTTGTTGTGGAGACCGATGCCTCGACCTTCCTGGTCCATGTACAGGATGGCGCCACGGCCCTCCTCGGCGACCTTCGCCATCGCAGCATCGAGTTGCTCGCCACAGTCACAGCGCATGGAGCCGAAGACATCCCCGGTCACGCACTTGTCGTGTACACGCACGAACACGGGCTCCGGCGTGGACAGGTCGCCCATGACGATCGCGATGTGCTCCTTCGCGTCGATCAGTGTGCGGTACGCGATCACCTTGAACGTGCCGTGGTGCGTCGGCAGGGTCGCCTCGTCCACGCGCTCCACGAGGCGTTCGTTGGACATCCGGTACGCGATGAGGTCGGCCACCGTCAGGACCTTCATGTGGTGCTTACGCGCGAACTTCACCAGGTCCGGCATCCGCGCCATGGTGCCGTCTTCCTTGATGATCTCGCATACCACCCCGGCGGGCTCGAGGCCCGCCATCCGGCACAGGTCTACCGCGGCCTCGGTCTGCCCGGCGCGCTGCAACACCCCACCGGGCTTCGCGCGCAACGGGAAGACGTGGCCGGGACGGGTGAAGTCGGCCGCGCCCGCCTTCGGGTCCGCGAGTTGCATGATCGTCCGCGCGCGGTCGGCGGCAGAGATGCCCGTCGTAACCCCGTCCCGCGCCTCGACGCTCACGGTGAACGCGGTGCCGAGGGGCGCCGTGTTGTGGTCGGCCATCGGGTTCAGGCGCAGCGCGTCCGCGCGCACCTCGGTCAGCGGCACGCAGATCAGTCCGCGCGCGTGGGTGGCCATGAAGTTCACCCACTCCGGCGTGCAGAACTGCGCCGCGATGACGATGTCGCCCTCGTTCTCGCGGTCCTCATCGTCGGTGACGATGATCGGGCGGCCGTTGCGCAGCTCTTCGAGTGCTTCTTCGATCGAGCCCATCTCCGCCGGGCGGCGGGCGGCGCGGCGCGGTGCCTTCGAGGCCTCCGCGGTCTTCGGTGCGGCACCCTTCTTCTGCGCCGGCCGAGGCACGCCCGAGCGCGTCGATGTCCGTGTCGCCGTCCGTGCTGTCTTCGCTGCCATCGCTCTCGACCTTCCCTCGCGTAGTGTCAACGCCCCTTACAGGGTCGCCGCGCGCGACTCCAGGATCTGATCTACATACCGGGCAATGATGTCCGTCTCCAGGTTGACCGCGTCGCCAGGCTTCCGGCGCAGCAGGTTCGTGTGCTCCTGCGTCCACTGCACGAGCGACACGGAGAACGAGGTGTCGTCGCGCGCCATCACCGTGAGCGACGCGCCATCCAGGCAGATGGGGCCTTTCATCACGATGTACTTCAGGAATTCCGGCTCCACCGTGTAGCGCGCGATGATCGCTTCGCCCTCCGGCGTGAACGAATGCACCCGGCACGTCGTCTCCGCGACGCCGCGCACGAGGTGTCCGGACAGCCGCGTCGCGCTCGTCACCGACCGTTCGAGGTTCACAACATCACCGGCCACTAACCCCGCGAGGTTGGAGCGGCGGTACGTCTCGTCCATCACGTCGAAGGTCATGCTCGCTGCGTCCATCGCGCGGACGGTCAGGTCGACGCCGTTGATCGCGATCGAGTCACCAAGCCCGGTGCCCTCGATAATCGTGGAGCAGCCGATGATAAGCACGCCACCCTCATGCTTGAGGACGGTGCCCACCTCTTCGATGATTCCCGTGAACATGCCCGCCCCCCTAAACCGCAGTGGCGTCCGGCCAGGCCGGTACACCCTCGACCAGCACGTCCTCGCCGAATCGGGTGACCGCGAGATCGCGGAGGCGTGGCGCCTCCCGCATGACCTGCGCGCCACGCCCGCTGATCGCGGATGGCGCGGCGGCGGCACCGACGACAACCGGCGCAATCACAGCATACAGACGATCCACGAGGCGGCGGTCGAACAGCGCGCCCAGCAGCACCCCGCCGCCCTCCACCATCACATTCAGCATGCCCCGCTGTCCGAGCGCCGCGAACAGCGCCTCCAGCGAGACGTGCGCTCCCCCGTCCGCCCCGGATTCCGAAGGCAGCACCAGCACCTCGCCTCCGCGCGCCTCAATCGAGCTACGCCAGGCGGCCGGGAACCCCTCGACCGTCGCGATCAGCACCGGGCCGCCGGTCTCCACGAACAGCCGCGCGGAGGGCTGCGTGCGCGCCCGTGAATCGACGACGACGCGCGCCGGCTGCTGCGCGCCCTCGGCCGTCCCACGCGGACGAGCCGTCAGCGCCGGGTCGTCCGCGACGAGCGTCCCCGAACCGACGATGACCGCGTCAACCTGCGTGCGCAGGCCATGTACCCACTCGCGCGCCTCAGGCCCGGAGACCCAGCGCGCATCCCCGGAGGCCGCCGCGATCCGCCCGTCGAGGCTCATCGCCACCTTCACGATGACGGCAGGCGACCCCGTTCGCCGGTGCTTGAGGTACCCCTCGAGGATCCGCGTCGACTCCGCCTCCCCGTCGCCCGCCTCCACATCGAGGCCCGCGGCCCGCAGGCGTGCGTCGCCCGCGCCCGCAACGTGCTCATCGGGGTCGCCGATGGCGTAGCGGACGGCGCTCACACCGGCTTCGATGATCGCTTCGGTGCAGGGGCCCGTGCGACCGGTATGGCAGCAGGGTTCGAGTGTGCAGTAGAGCGTCGCGCCGCGCGCCGCCGCGCCGGCATCGCGAAGCGCGACGACCTCGGCGTGTCGCCCACCCGGCGGTTGTGTGTGGCCCCGTCCGACGACGCGCCCATCGCGCACCACCACCGCGCCGACCGAGGGGTTCGGCGAGGTCGTCCCGAGCGCGCTCAGCGCCTCGTCCAAGGCGAGGCGCATGCACTCGGATGGCATCGTACGCCCTCGACTACCGCGACTGCGGCGGCTGGTAGTCGCGGAAGATGCGAGAGGCGGTGGGGAGCGTCTGGCCCTGGTAGCGCGACTTCAGGTCGGGGTGGCCGTACGGGCGGTCCGCAGCCGTTGTGAGGTTCTGGAACGACAACTGGCCGATCTTCATGCCGTAGTAGAGGCGGATCGGCAGCGTCGAAACGTTGGACAACTCCATCGTCAGGTTTCCCTTCCACCCCGGGTCGACAAACCCCGCCGTCGCGTGAACGAGCAGGCCGAGGCGCCCGAGCGACGACTTCCCCTCGACGCGCGCAACGATGTCATTCGCGAGTTCAACGCGCTCCACAGTGGAGCCGAGGACGAACTCGCTCGGGTGCAGGACGAACGGCTCATCGTCAGCGATCGACTCTGCCTCGGTGAGTTCGGGGATCTCTTCGCGGATGTCGATATAGGCTTGGCGGTGGTTGCGGAACACCCGGAAGTGCCGGTCGAGGCGGATGTCGAGGGAGGCGGGCTGCACCGCGTTCTCGCCC
Organism: Chloroflexota bacterium; assembly: GCA_947446155.1. The sequence continues at coordinate 11,477 of CANFFZ010000004.1, forward strand.
ATCGGATCGATGACGAGCCGACCGGATGCCAGCGCCTCACGAATAGATCGATCGCTCAGGACCACCAGGGACACCTCACCACGGAGAGTGGTTCGCAGGAGTCCGAGCGTATCACCGGGGCTCGGTGCGCGCCCTTCGAGCACGGCTGCCTACAGATCGCAGAGACCTTGCGCCGACTTCAGAAGGACTACTTTGACCGTCGGTTGGCAGAGTCCGAGTACCTCGCCCTACGACGAACCTACGAGGGCGGACTCGCCCTGCTACCAACGGCCCGCCGCGACCTCGTCGACCCGCTGGCGAAGATGGAGTCCTTCAGCAGCCTGTGGGGTGCGGGAGCGGCTGAAGCCCGCAACGACGCCTGCCGCACCGTCTTCGACTGCGTCATTCTCGACATGCGGAACAGGTCGATCGAGCTGTGCCCGTCCCCTGAGTTCGAGCCGCTATTCCAGCTCCGTCACGCTCTTCACGTTACGGACATTCGGCCGGGGCCGAGGGTAACATGAGGCCGCCGAATGGACGCCTGCTGAAAGGTCCGTGCATGCCGCTGGCGAGTGGACGCGAGTTGCTCGCCGCCGCGGTGACAGACGCGTATGCCCTCCCAGGCTTCAACATCTCCAATTTGGAGATGGCTCTCGGTGTCCTCGATGCCGCTCAGGCCAAACGTGCACCGGTGCTATTGCAGTTCAACCCCTCCAACCTTGAACACCTCGGGGGGATCGAGGTAGCGGCGGCGCTCGGGCGCTCCCTCGCAGAGCGGGCGTCCGTACCGGTAGGGGTACATCTCGATCACAGCCCAAACGTGGCACTGCTGCGCAAGGCCGTGCGCAGCGGCTTCACCTCCCTGATGTTCGATGGCTCTACGTTCCCCTATGACCGCAACCGCACGGAGACGATGGCCGCCTACGCCGTCGCACTCGAGGCGGGCGTCATGCTCGAGGCCGAACTCGGCCACGTCGGTGGACGCGAGCCCGGCGTCGCCACGTCCGAGATGGTGCTGACCGATCCAGAGACCGCCGCGCGCTTCGTCACCGAGACGCGCATCGATGCCCTCGCGGTCTCCGTGGGCACGGCACACGGACTGGCTGGCTCGGTGAACCTTGCCCTGGTGCGCGAGCTGCGTGTGGCGACGAAGGGGCTGCCGCTCGTGCTGCACGGCGGCTCCGGCGTGACGCCTCGTGACCTGCGCGCGGCAGTCGAGGCGGGCATCCGCAAGGTGAACATTTCGAGCGAGATCCACGCGGCGTTCGCGAACGCCCTCACGCTCACGCTCACGCCCTCGGCGCGCGACCCGAGGCCTGCCCTGCTGCGCGCCCGCGAGGCCGTCGCTGTGGTCGCCGCGGACCGCATCGACCTGCTCGGCGCCGCGAACCGCGCGTAAGCGGGGCTGCGGGGCGGGTATCCGAGACGCGTGCCATACTCGATGACGTGACCAGTGAGACGAATCTGACGCTGCCGAGCGAGCCGCTCGATCCCGCGGGTGGCGACGCCGCCAACGACGGCGTCCTGTCGCAAGGCGTCGTCGTTTCTGGTTTCGATGCCCCGGGATTCCTCGACCCACCGCTGGTGTCCCATCGCGGCCTCGTCGACTTCGACCCGTGGGCCGTGCGCCGCCGCTCCGCGCTCGCAACGTGGGGCCTCCACGGCCTTGCCGAGACGCTCGAGGTCATCGCGCTGGCCCTGATTATGTTCCTCGGCGTGCGCGTGGTGGCCCACAACTACATCGTGGACGGCTCTTCAATGGCGCCCACCTTCCAGACGAGCGAACTCGTCATCGTGAACCGTCTCGCCTACCGGGAGATCGACCTTTCCTGGCTACCAGGTGGGGGCATCTTCCGCCCGTTTGGCGGGCCTCGGCCGGGTGATGTCGTGGTGTTCCTGTACCAGCAGCAGCCGCGCGAGCGTGACTTCATCAAGCGCGTGATTGCGCTGCCCGGCCAGACCGTCGAGGTACGCGACGGACACGTCTACGTGGACAACCAGCCGCTGGACGAGCCGTACATCAACGCCCCGCCGAACTACGCAATGCCGAAGACGCTCGTGCCCGCCGACTCCGTGTTCGTACTGGGCGACAACCGGAACAACTCGTTCGACTCACACCTCTTCGGCGTGGTGCCGCAGTCGAGGCTGATCGGGCGAGCAGAGCTGCGGTACTGGCCGTTCCCTCGCTTCTGGCGGGTCGATCACCACCTGGGCGCGCCGCTCTCCTAAGACGCCAGCCGAGGCCGGCGGTAGACTCCGCCCCGGCCCCATCGATGCGCGCGGGAGGTGTCCCATCCCAGTCGACCCCGAGATGATCGCAGCGCTCACGGACGCGGGCGCCTTCCTCACCGGCCACTTCCAGTTGAACTCCGGACGGCACTCTGACCGCTATCTGGAGAAGTTCAACATGCTCCAGTGGCCGCGCTATACCGAACTCGTCTGCCGCAAGATGGCCGAAGCCGGCCGCACTTACTCCCCGCAGACGATCGCCGGCCCGACCACGGGCGGCATCGTGCTCGCGTACGAGATCGGTCGCCAACTCGGCCTGCGCGGCATCTTCTGCGAGCGTGCACCCGAGGGCGGTCGCACCTTCCAGCGCGACTTCCGCTTGCAGCCCGGCGAACGCGTGATGGTCGTAGACGACGTGATGACGTCCGGCGAGTCCGTCTTCGACACGATCGGCGCCGTGCAGAAGGCCGGCGGCGTGGTCACCTCGGTGGCGGTGATGGTGGACCGCTCGGGCGGCAAGGTGACCTTCGATGTGCCCTCGTTCGCGGCCACTGAGGTGGAGATGCAGACGTGGGCTGCCGACGAGTGCCCGCTGTGCAAGCAGGGCGTCGCGCTGAAGATCACCTAGCCGAGGTTCCACCTCGACTAGATCCAGATGCCCGGCTTCGCTTCCCAGAAGAACTGCACCAGCATGCCGCCTGTGTGCTTCGGGTGGATGAAGGCTTCCTTCCACCCCGCGCCGTCAGTCTCGCCCGTGCGCTCGCCGAAGAGCGGGATGTTGTGGTGCGCACACGCGCTCACCGCACGTTCCCAGTCCCCGACCTCGAACGTGACGTGGTGCATCGAAGGCCCGCGAGCATCGAGGAACTTCTGCACGAACGAGTCAGGGCTGGCGGGTTCGATGATCTCGAAGCGCAGCTGTCCGGTGTTCGTCTCCAAGACGCGGGTGTTGAAGCCCGTGTCGGCGCCGTTACCGGGCGACGTGTAGATCGTCTTCATCCCGAACAACTGCTCGTAGTAGTCGCCGAGCTCGGTGCGGCTCGGGTGGGCGTGCGACAGGTGGTTCACGGCGGTGATGCCAAGCGTGTGCTCGCCGTCGTCCTCGAACGCGGGGTACTCGTTCCACGGATCGCCGGAGTAGATCTGGTACAGGAAGCCGTGACCGCCACTGCGCGGGTGGAGGTAGATCACCCCGCCGCCGCTCTCGACCTCGTCGCGCTCGCGATAGCCCCACGGCTCCACGCCCGCCTCGCGGATCGCCTCCGCTGCCTGATGCGCGGATCGGACCTGCAACGCGACGTGGTGAAGGCCCGGCCCGGATGCGCCGCTGATGAAGCGATGAAGGTAGGAGTCCGGCCCGTTCGGCATCAGCACTTCCCAGCCCATCGCCGAGCGACCTGGCACCACGAGGTCCGCGCCGACATAGCCCTCGTCGCTGTCGTGCTGGTTGTCGAAGCGGAACCCGAGCACCTTCGTGAGGAACTCGATCTGCGGCTCGAGCGCGGGCACGGCCATGCTGATGTGGTCAAACTGCAAAATGTCGAGCACGAGGGTTCCCATCCGCTGCTGCCCGATGATACCGGTCGCGCCCCGTAGGTCGTGGGGGTTCGGGGTGAGAACTAGTCGCCTGCCTCGATCGCACCCGCGTGCAAGCGCCAGCGGATGGCTCCTGGCAGTTCCGCCCGCGAGGGGTGGGCGGCGTCCGGCGTGGTGATGAACACCTGATCAACGCCGTACGCGACGCTCAGGACGCGCGCCCGGCGGGCGGGATCGAGTTCGCTCAGGATGTCGTCCAGCAACAGCACCGGCGCGTCCCCTGTCCGCGCCTTCGAGTACCCCACCTCGGCCAGCCGCAGCGCGAGCGCAGCGCTGCGCTGCTGCCCTCGAGAGGCGCTGACACCCGCCGCGTGGCCGCCGATCAGGAAGCGGACATCGTCGCGATGCGGGCCCGTGAGGCTCAGCCCTCGCCGCACGTCCTCCATCCGTCCCGCCACCAGCGCGTCGAGGAAGCGCGCGGCAAGGTCGTGCTCGCGCAAACGGGCGGCGACGGCGGCGGGGACGCGTGGCTCGTAGATCACCTCGAGTGCTTCCGACTCGCTCGCGGCGAGTTCGGCGTATGTGACGGCGGCGTCGCGGCCCAGCACGCGCAGTGCCTCCGCGCGGGCGGCGAGAATGATCGCACCAGCCTCGGCCAGTTCGCCGTCCCAGAAGTCGAGTTCGTCCGGCTTACCTCGACGCTCCTGGAGCCGCTTCAGCAAGGAGTTCCGCTGCTCCAGCACGCGCGTATAGCGCTGGAGCGCCCGGACGTACGCGGGGTCCAACTGCGACAGCGTGATGTCCAGATAGCGCCGTCGATTGGCCGGCGGGCCATCGATGATCGCGAGGTCGTCCGCGGCGAACAGCACGACACGCAGCCGGCCGATGAGGTCAGACGCACGGCGCGCGATGCCGTTGACGCGGAAGCGACGCCCAGCGCGCTGCGGCGGCACGCCCACGGTGATCATCTGCCCGACAATACTTACCTCCACGTGCTCACGCCCTCCTACTGTCGTCACCTCCGCTTCCAGGCGGGCGGCCGGAATCGGATCTTCCGCGAGCGCGTCCCACGAGATGAGGTCGAGGTCGGTGCCACTCCCCTGCGATCGGGTGGTGGCGAGCATCGCGATCGCTTCAAGCAGGTTGGACTTGCCCTGCGCGTTCGCGCCCGCGATCACGTGGACACCCGGCGTCAGTTCCACCTCGAGACGGCGAAACGTGCGCAAGTCAATGAGCGAGAGGCGGGATACGTGCATCGGATCTCGATGATCGCACGCCGATGGACGGCGTGGCGCTACAGGACGGCGCGACCGTCGGCGTGGGTGCCTCGCGTGACCGTGGCGCGCAATTCCACGCAGAAGCACGCCCCGGGCTCGGACTTCTCCACCACCCAGACGCGCCCTCATCTGGTGCAGCAACCGGCGGGCCACCGCAAGGCCGAGGCCAGAGCCCGGCATGTCGCTGGCGGCAGCTTCCGGCACACGGAAGTAAGCCTCAAAGATGTGCTTGCGGAACTCTGAAGGGACGCCGACACCCTAGTCGTCCACCTCGAAGACCACACGGTCGTGCCCGGAGGCACGCGTGCTGAGGGTGATCGTGGTGCCGTCCGGGGCGTGGCAGTTGGCATTGGCGAGGAGGTTGAGTACCACCTGCTCCAGCAGCTGTTTGTCCGCCAGGACATGCGGCGTATCCGCGGGCAGGGTCCAGCGCGAGTTCCTGTCTACGCAGCAGGAACGCCGGCCGCATCAGCCCCACCGACCGTTCCACCAGCTCCAACAGGTCCACGCCTGCCGGATGCATGGGGTACTCGAGCGTCCCCGACCGCCCGAGGTTGATGGAGTCAGTCACCAGCATCCGAAGGCAGTCGACGCCGCCACGAAGGGAGCCGACGAGTTGCATCGCGGTGTCGTCTGCGGCGTTCGTACGGTCCATCTCCAGCAGTTCGGCGAACGCCTGGATCGAAGTCAACGGCGTCCAGATCTCGTGCGAGATCGCAGCTAGGAACTCACGACGCCTCGCGTCCTGGTCGACGAGGTCACGCTCCCGCGCGTAGGCGGCCTCGTACAACGCGGCGTGGTCGAGCGCCGCGGCGACCTGCCGGGCCACCGATCGCAGTACGCGCCGGTCGCGGAGGGGCCCTGCCTTCGGAGCGACGAGCAGCAGGATGCCGATCGGTTCGTGGCCAGAGGTGAGCGGTAGCCTGGCGATCCAGCCCCCACGCTTCAGCCCGGAGACGGGTGCCAGCCAACCTTCGCTCGCGTCCTCACGTTGCAACGGCCCGCCTTCGGCGAGGCGGATCGGCGGCGCCGTCGCCAGCCACCTCGCCGGATAGCCCGTGGCCGCGACCACCTCCAGAGGCGCGTCGATCTCCTCGCGAGTGATCGCCAGTGCGGCAGCCACGACGAGTGCCTCACCCGCGAGCGTCTCGAGGGCGGCGTTCGCGGTCTCGCGGATGTTGCGTGGCGTCTCCAGCACGTCGAGCATCAGCGTCTCGACGGCCTGCCGCACCCGCTCGTCCGTGATACTGGTGATGTACCAGGCGATGGCGGCCAGCCCGAGAATCGCGACCCCAGCATCGATGCCCTCAACGCGCGCGACCACGACGACGCCCTCGGCATCACCATCGAGGCCACCCGCGCTACCTTCGTAGGATGCCCACGCGGGCATCGAGGTGCTGGTGCGGCGGCTGAGCCTCAGCGACCTCAACGACGAATACCGCTACCCCTGGCTCGGCTTCCCCGCCGCCAACACCATCGCGGGGAACTCCTTCGGCCACTACCGCGAGCACGCGGAGTGGCTCGGCGGCTAGCGAGGCCGCTAACCTCCGTCCATGGGCACCTTCTCGATCCAGGCCGACCGAGGCGAACGCTGGGCACCTCAGACGTTGGCGCTCTGCTTCGTCGTGAACCTCGCCGGCCTCTGGGTCGCCTCAAAAGTCGTGCCGGGTGTGCATGTCGACGACGTGCCCTCGCTGCTGGCGGGGACGGCGATCTTCGCGATCGTGAACATGCTGCTGAGGCCGCTCGCGAACATGGTGTCGTGCTGTCTGATCGTGTTCACGTTCGGGTTCTTCGTGCTGATCATCAACGCGCTGCTGCTCGGGCTGACGGCGTGGACCGCGGGACGCCTCGACCTCGCGTTTCGCGTGGACGGCTTCTGGGCGGCCTTCTTCGGCGCCCTCGTGATCTCGACGGTGTCGATGGTAGCGTCGCTGCTGATCCGCCCGCCGAGGGTGCAGCGCTCCTAGCGCTACTGCGGCATCACTCCGCGCAACGGGCCGATCGGGTCGCGCCCCTTGCGCTGCGCCCTCGGTCCTCGCCCCGCCCGCGAGGGCGTCCCCGGCCGCTCGATGCGCACGGCGCACGCCTTGAACTCCGGGATGCCCGAGAGCAGGTCGAGCGCGTCGTTGGTGAGGAAGTTCGCGGCGACGCCCTGCAGCTGTACGAACGGCACGAACAACTCACCCCGCCGCATCGAGTCCACCACATGCACCTGCGCGATGATCTCGCCACGCCGCGATGCCAGTTGGACCTCCTCGCCGTCGACAAAGCCGAGAGCGGTGGCATCGGCGGGGTGGATATCCATCGTGACCGCGGGGACGCGTTCGAGCAGGCCGGGGACGCGGCGGGTGATCACCCCGGTGTGCCAGTGGTAGAGCGAACGTCCCGTGATCAGCGTGAACGGGAAGCGCTTCGATGGGAGCTCTGCCGACGGTGGGCCCTGTTCGACGGCCATGAACTTGCCTCGACCGCGCGGGAACTCCGTCTCGAACAGCCGAGGCGTCCCCGGGTGTGTCGCGTCCGGCACCGGCCACTGCAGCCCGCCCTCGCGCTCCAACCGCTCGTGCGAGAGGCCCGCGATGATCGGCATCAGTGCCGTCATCTCCTCGAAGACGTCAGTCGAGGACGTCCAACCGAAGCCGGCGTTCGGACGTTCCAACAGCCGCAGCACACGCCACGCGATCTCGGCGGTGATCTCCCAGTCCTGCCGCGCCTCGCCTGGCGCGGGGACGATCGGCCGCACGAGCTGGACACGGCGCTCGGAGTTGGTGAACGTCCCGTACTTCTCCGCGAACGCCGCGCTCGGCAGTACCACGTCAGCCACCTCGGCCGTCTCGTGCATGAAAATGTCCTGCACCACGAGAAAGTCGAGGTGTTCGAACGCCTCGCGCGCGTGCGCCAGGTAGGGGTCGGAGATCAGCGGGTTCTCGCCCACCACATACATCGAGCGGAGGCGACCCTCCAGCATCTCCTCGAGCATGTGCGTGGACTGCAGCCCCGGCGTGCGCGGGAACTCACTACCCCAGGCCAGCGCGTACTTCTCGTGCGCGGGGCCATCAAGCGGTTCGTAGCCGGGGAGCGTGTTCGGCAGGCAGCCGGAGTCGGAGCAGCCCTGCACGTTGTTCTGGCCTCGCAGCGGTGAGATGCCGTTGCCCGGCCTGCCCACCTGCCCGGTCAGTAGCGCGAGGTTGATCAGTGCGCGCGCGTTGTCGGAGCCGTTGGTGTGCTGCGTGACACCCATCCCCCAGATCAGGCACGACCCACGCTCGTTCCCTTCGGCGTCCGGTCGAGGGCGCGCGTACAGCCGCGCGGCGCGGCGGATGTCGTCCGCCGCGACACCCGTAATCACCTCAGCGATCTCCGGCGTGACCTGGCTTGCCACGCGACGCCAGGCGTCGAAGCCTTCAGTCCGCGCCTCCACGAAGTCCGGCGCCCACAACTGCTCTTCGAGGATCACCTGCGCCATCGCGTTGAACAGCGCGACGTCCGTGCCAGGGCGGGGTTGCAGATGCACCTCTGCCACGTCGCACAGGTCGATGCGGATCGGGTTCACCACGATCAGCGTCGCCCCGCGGTCCTCGACGGCGCGCCGCAGCCTCGATGCCACTACCGGGTGGTTCTGCGCCGTGTCGCTGCCCACGACCAGTAGCGTCCCGGCGATGTCGTAGTCCGAGTAGGAATTCGAGGTCGCGCCGGAGCCAACCTGCTCCTGCAACGCCACCACCGAGGGCGCGTGACAGAGCCGCGAGCAGTGGTCGATGTTGTTCGTGCCCATAACGGCGCGCGTGAACTTCTGCACCGCGTACCCGTCCTCGTTCGAGGCCTTCGCGGAAGCGATCGCCGCGAACGATCCGAGACTCGCCGCGAACTTCCGCGCCACGAGGTCGAGCGCGTCGTCCCACGTCGCGGGCTGGAGGTGGCCGTCGCGGCGCACCAGCGGCTGCGTCAGGCGGTCGGGCGCGTGGACGAACTCGAGGCCGAAGCGCCCCTTCACGCACGTCATCCCCTGCGACGAGCCGTTCTCCGGCACCCCGTCCACCCACACGATCCGCCCGTCGCGCTCGTGTACGCGCAGCCCGCAGCCGACTCCGCAGTACGGGCAGGTCGTCTCGGTAACGGTCGTCTCGGGCGCCCTCGTCGAGACGCGCGCGGGGACGCCCTGCTTCGGCAGGATCGCGCCCGTCGGGCACTGCGATACGCACTGCCCGCAGGAGGTACACGTCGAGTCCTCCCATGCCCCATCGAACGCCACGCCGATGTGCGCCGTGTCACCTCGTCCGTTGATCCCGATCGCACCGATGTGCTGCGTGTGCTGACAGGCGTCAACACACCGCCCGCAGAGAATGCAGTCCGCCATGTTCAGCGTGAAGAAGATGTTGCTCTCGTCGAGCGGTGCGCGCGGCGCTGGTGCGTACGTCGAAACATCGAGGCCGTGCGCAACGGCGTACCTCGCTGCCTGCCCGCGCCCCCGCCCATCATCGGACATCCCGATCGTCAGATCGAGGACGCCGCGCCGCACGCGCTCGGCACGCTCGCTCGTCGTCCGGATCGACTGCCCCTCGGCAACCGGTGTGTGGCACGCGGCGGCGAGCCGCCCCTGCCCCTCCACCTCGACGAGGCACGTCCGGCACGCGCCCAGCGGCCCGCGCGCCTCCGGCTTGCACAGGCTCGGTAGCGCCACCGAGGCCGCCTGCACCGCCTCCAGCAGCATCGCCACGCGCGCCACGCGCACCTCGACCCCATCAACGCGCAGCGTGACCGTCGGCACCATTACCGGCAGCAGTCCACCCGGTGTGAAGATCGAGGTCATCGCGGCACCCCAGCGTTCGTCGCGACGTGGGCGCGATAGAGGTCGCGCGTCAGTTCCGCGTGCGCGAGGTGCTCCGCGGCGTGGCGTGTCACCACCATCAGCACATCGAAGCGTGTGACCGTGCCACGACGCGGGTGCGGGACACCCTCGAACAACCGCGCGTCATCGAGGGCAGGCAGCGCAGTCTCGAATGCGGCGGGGTCAGCCTCCGGCGTGTCGAAGTCAGCCTGGCGGTCATACGTGACATCGAGGCCAGCCACGGTGCCGCGGAGGTTGTCTTTCGCATTCGAGACCATGTGGTTGACGATGCGCAGCAACGAGTTGGCGTCCGGCACATCGGGACGCCACGCGCGACCGGCGTCGTCGAGTTCGTCGCATGCGACGGCAAGCAAGCGCTCGATGCGGCGCGCTGTATACGGCCACATGAGGGCGGCGACCGTCGCGGTCATCGCGACGCCTCTCGCTCGAAGTCCTGCGGGAACAGCGCCAGCGCCGAGGCCACCGGCTTCCCGGCGAGGCCGCCCAACTGGCACAGGGAAGCCTCCGTCATCACCTCGATCAGCGCGTCGATGCGCTCGCGGTTCGCCGGGGCGTCCTCAAGCAACGCCACCAGTCGAGGCGTCCCCTCCCGGCAGGGCGTGCACTCCCCGCACGACTCGCGCGCGTTGTAGGCCGCGAGCGCACGCGTGATGCGCGGAATGTCCGCGTCCAGCGGCAGCACCACGACGCCCCCCGCGCCGAGCCCGCGCATGTCGAGCGGCGCGTCGAACTCCTCGGGCAACACGAAACGGCCAGACGGCCCGCCGAGCAGTAGCGCACGCACGCGCTGCGGGTTCGCGCCCGCGGCAGCAAGGACGCCCGACCAGGCGGTGACACCGTCCACCGGCACCTCGTACAAGCCAGCACGAGGCACCGCACCTGACAGCGGGATCAACTTCGTCGGCGGAGGTGGGTCATCGAAGATGGTCGTGGCAACGCAGAGCGTCTCGGTGTTATTGATCACCGTCGGCCGCTCAAACAGCCCTCGGTCCGTCGCGAACGGCGGCTTCGTCCGCGGGACCGGCCGCTCGCCCTCGATGCTGTTGAGGATCACCGACTCCTCGCCGCACACGTAGCCGCCGGCACCCGACCGCACCTCGATCTCGACCCCAGCACCACCGAGGGCGCTCCCATCCAGCAGTCCGGCATCGCGTGCCTGCTCGACGGCGAGGTCTACCGCACTTCGCGCGTTGCGTGCCTGGCCATTGATGTAAATGACCGCGCGAGCGATCCCCGCGGCATGCGCAGCGATCAGCACACCCTCGATCAGCCGGTGCGGATCACCTTCGAGCAGGTGGCGGTCCTTGAACACCCCGGGCTCACCCTCCTCGGCGTTCACCACGAGCAGTCGAGGCCCCGCGTTCGCCGCCGCGAGCCGCCACTTCTGTGCCGTGACAAAGTGCGCGCCGCCGCGTCCGGACAGCCCCGCGCGCTGCACCGCCTCGATCACTTCCTCTGGCTTCCGCGTCACCGCGTGCGCGAGCGCGAGGTAGGCCCCCTGCGCCAGCGCGTCCGCGAGCGACCCGTCGAGGTGTCCCACGCGCGCCAGCAGCCCACGCGCACCGCTCCCCGCGTACGCGTCATCGCAGGTTCCCTCGAGGCACTCGAGCAGCGCACCGAGCGGCTCGCGTTCCAAACGTGCGAAGCGGTGGCGGTGGCCCGGCCGCACGACAGTGGCGGACGGCGCCGCCCAGCACGCGCCGTCGCACGCTGTCTCGACAGCCATCGAAGCCCGCTCGCCGAGCGAGCCGCGTAGGCGTCTCATGACGGCATCCACGTCTACCGCGTCGCCGCAGGTACCACCGTGTACGAGTACGCGTGTCGGCTCGGGTACCGGGAAGCGCGCGCGCAACCGCGCAAGGGCGGGAGTGGCGACGAGGCTCACGCGCGGATCTCGAGGTGCATGGCGATCCGCGCCCGCAACGTGTCCTCGGTGAGACGCCCGAGAAGCCGCTCACGGGGATCCACAACGACCGGAGCCAGCGCGCACAGGAACTGACAGTCGATGCGCACCGTGCATTCCGGCGACGACAGCAGGAGGTCCTCCGCCCCCGCGAGGTCACACGCGACGCCGGTACAAACATGCCACATCGCTGGGTCGGGCCGTTCGAGGCGTAGTTCGGAGTACGCCGTCGCCGTCGCGTAGACCTCGGAGACGGGGACGCGCACCCACGCGGCGACCCGCTGGATCGCCGGTCGCGGCAACCAGCCGAGAGCGTGCTGCACGTCGAGCAGGGCCGGCAGCAGCGCCGTCCGCTCGCGAGGATGGGCCTCGATGGCGCGTGCGGCCTCGGCGAGTCGCGCGGGGGCATCCGAGGCGGCAGCGTCGTAGGGGAAGCGCTCGGAGTCTGGACTGACCATGCGCGGATTGTAGGCGCTGCGGCAGGCGTGCTTCCGAGGCTGGGGCATGCAATACGTGATGCCGAGGGCTACCTTGCCTACCCGACCTCGACCGGATCGCCGAGGCGGATCGTGCCCTCCGTGACCGGCGTCAGCAGCACCGCGAACTGCGGCTCGGCCTGCCCGATCTCGCGCGTCAGTGTGGTCAGCACCTCGCGATCGCGCACACCGTCTTCGGGGTTCGCCTGCGTCGCCAGGCAGCGCCCCACCGGGCGCTCCGCCTTGAACTCGACACCACAGATGCGCACCCGCCCCGACCAGCCGAGCTCCGCCCACGCCTCGACGCCCTCGATCGCCACGTTCGAACGGAACCGCCGCTCATCCAGCGCCGGATCGGCGAGCGCGATGCCGAGGGCTTCGAGGCTGGCGCGCCCGTGCGCCGTCACGAACCCGCCCGTGCGGTCCTGGTAACGCGGCGTCACCCCGTCGCCGATCAACTGCAGCGGCAGCCGGCCCGGCTTGTCGAGGTCGGCCGCGTCCGGCAGCGTCCGCACAAACGCCGCGACCGCCTCCGCGAAGCGTGCCCGCCCGGCGTCATCCAGTCCTACCTCGACCAGCGGCTGCCCGTCCCGCGACACCTCGAGGCGTCGTGTGGTGTCGTCATAGCGCAGCGTGAGGCGAGCCAAGTCGGGGGTGTTCATCAGGTTCACGAACTGCTGCTTCGGCCACCAGTCGTCGCTCTGCACCTGCGACATCGGCTCTCCCGCATCGCCAAAGCGCAGCCCGAACACACGGTCACCGGCGACACGATCGTGCAGGATTGTCAGGACGTCGCAAGATTCGGGCGTGAAGCCTTTAACAGGGTGGCGGTACAGCGCGACAACGCGGGGCTGAGGCATGTGGCGACTCCTGTGGTGATTCTACCGGCCACCCCCAGACCGTTGCTCAGTCAGGACTCGGCTGCGCAAAATCCACTAGCAAAGAGAAGGGGCGCCGCATCAGTCCGCGTCACAGCGGCAGGCCGGGCGCATCACCCTGCCCGCGCAGGTCACCTCGCTCGTGCGCGGCGGCGTCGCCCTCTGGTGGCGGGCCGACCACGCCGCCGCCTTCACTCGCGACCGCGTCCTCCTCCACATCCCCACCGCCGGCGCGGCTCTCCAACTGCGCCACATCGTCGCCACCAACCGCGTCCGTCTCACCTCGCCTGCCGGCAACACTGTCGAAGTCAACGCGCCCACATTCGCCGCTGGCGACGATCTGCTGCTCACCACCGGCTGGACGCGCGACCATCTCAAAGTCGGCGTGGCCGCTGCTGGCAGCGACGTCACCACCGTCCGAGGCGCGCGGAGCGTCGGACGGTGGGTCGCGAGCGGACGCATGGACCTCGGCTCCACCGGCAGCGCAACGCCCTCGCTCGCCCTCCACACGGACGGCGCTCTCGGCCCCGCGTGGTTCTTCGACGGCCCTCCGGGGGTCGAGGTACTGCGCCTGCTCGCCCGCTCGTCGACGCTGCCTCGACTGGTCGTGGGGGACGGCCGGTGAGCGCGGCTAAACGGCTACGAGGTGCGGCGCAGGTGCTCGATCACTCCGCGCGCGAGCGACCCCGCGCCGCGTTGCGCGACCGTGATCCGCTTGCCAGAGAACTCGCCGAAGTCGACGAACGGCTGGCTCACTTTGTGGCCGAGGATCGTCCCGCCCCAGATCACGATCACATCCGCCCCCGCCGAGAGTTCTCGTGCGCGCTTCTCCCCGGTCGGTCGGTCACCCTCCAGCAGTTCGAGGTGGATCGGGCGGCCGCGCAGCGTGTCGCGGATGTACGTCCGGCTCCCCGGCGACCCGCCGAGGATGAGCAGCCTCGGCCGCCCTGCTGCGACGAGGGCGTCCGCCATCTCGAGCAGTGCGCGCTCCCCTTCGCTGCCCCGGCAGACCTCGCAGAACGGCGCGTCGACCTCGATCACCTCGCGCCCACTCGAGGCGAGGACACGTTCGCACGCCGGCGAACCGCACGACCGCGCGATGCGTGTGCGCACGACCTCCTCGACGGCATCGCGCTTGCTGCGCTGGATGTTCTTCTTCGACGGGTTGGTCAGCGCCGCCGCCTCGAGGCGCTTCCGCGCCCGCCGCTGCGACGCAAGCGCGACGAACCCGAGTTCGGCGAGCAGCCCAGCGATGGCGAGGACGTCGTCGGGCATCGGTCGTCTTTCACCTCGGCGCTTGCGAAAGCTGATCTTCCCACGGCGGGCCGAGTCGGGCGTGAACGAAGGTGAGCCGCGCCGATCGCGGACACGGAGACGCCCGAGCGGCCGCCTACTTCACTGTCAGTTTGCTGACCATTCCAAGCGCGGCATGGGGAACGCTCTTCGCATCCGGCACGAAGCAGATCACGACGTACGTCCCAGCTCGCAGGTCGGTTGTACTCCACGCCTGCCCGCCCGGCGAGAGCGCCCCCCCCCGAGACACCCGAGGGCGGCGCGGGCGCGGCGGCCGCGGTCGGGCTCCCGGTCGCTGAGGGTCGCGGTGAGGCGGCAGCGGCGGGGGTGGTGGCCGCTGGCGGCGGGGTCAGGAGGATCTTCGTGAACGCCTCGTAGGTCAGGGCGTCAGGCACGCGGATCAGGCCGGCGAAGTGTGCCTCCTTGCCCGTGTTCTTCAGCGCGATGGTCGCCTTCCCGGCGGTCACCTCTGCCGGGAGCTTGAAGGCGTGGTCGGAGGCTTCGATGGCGAGCGTGGCCGTCGGCGCGGCCTCCTTCGACTTCTCGCCCTTCACCTCGATGGCGCCAACCATCCCCTTCGCGAAGTGGGGGAGCTTGTCCGGCGCCTCCAAGAAGCACAGGCGGATGTAAGCACCGGCGTTCAAATCGGCGGTCATCGTGCTCTGGGCACCCGCCAGGATCGACCACGCGCCGCCGTTGAACTTTACCCAGTCCGGGATCGGCGCGTTCGGCGTCGCGAGAATCTTCTGCGCGTCCAGGATCGTCTTGCCCTGGTCGAGGGAGACGAGTTGAAGTTCGTGATCTTCCTTGCCGGCGTTCCGGAAGGTGATCGTCTGCACGCCCGGGACAGCTTGGCCGTCCACGCTGAAGGCGTAGTCCGTCCCGGTCACCGTCAACGGCTTCGGAGCGACCTGCGCCACGGCGGTCGCACTCGCGGCCTTTGCCGCAGCCGTCGGTGTCGCGGCGGCCGGCTTCAGTTCTTCCTTCTCGCCGCAGGCGGCGATGCCAAGCGTGATAGCGCCAATCGCAACCATCGCGGTGAGTCGGGGCAGTCGAAGCATGGTGGGGGTCCTTCCGAGCGGCGGCGTCGTACGCAGGCGTGCGGTACCAGCTAGCACGCGGAAGGTGTCAGGACCGATGGCGAACGTTGATCGAGGGCACAGGTAGATTCACGGTACACTCCTTCACCGCACCTTCGACCCGAGGCCGCATGCTCCCCCGTCGACTGACCCGTCCGCTCGTCGCGCTGTCGCTTGGCGTCGCCGCTCTCGGCGCTGCCTGCGTGCTGATGCTCTCGCACCGCGCACCACCCATCGCCGACGATGTCGCGCCAGCGGTAGTCGCGCACGCCGTCGACGAAGAGCGCATCGAGGTCGTCCCGACCACTTCGATGGCTGCCGCACGAGCCGCCGTCCTCGCAACCGGTGGACGCGTCGAACTTGAGGCTGGCGGGCGATTGCAGGCGATGGTGCCGCGCTCCGCCCGCGCCACTATCGAGGCGTCGCCCGCCCTCGACATCCTCGCGGCCGCGACGTTCGTGCCACTGCAGATCGCACCCGTGACCGCGCCCGCGCCCGCGCCCGCGGCGCAGTTGATGGGCGTAGACCGCTGGCGCTCCGCGGGGTTCACCGGCCATCGCGTGAAGGTCGCCGTCGTCGACACAGGGTTCGATGGCTACCAGGAGGCGCTCGGCGGCGCGCTGCCTCGGCAAGTGGTGGCAAAATCGTTCCGTGCGGACGGACGCCTCAGCGGCTCCGATCACGGACGGCGCGCGGCCGAGGTCATCGCCTCGATCGCGCCGAACGCGACGCTGTACCTCGTGAACTTCTCGACGGTGACCGAGCTGAGCGCCGCCGTGGACTACCTCGTCGCCGAGCGAGTGGACGTCGTCTCGTTCTCGCTCGGCTACGTCCACAACGGGTACGGCGACGGCACCGGCGCGGTGAACGAGGCGGTGCGGCGCGGCACCTCGACCGGCCAGGCGTGGGCGGTAGCGGCGGGGAACTGGGCACAACAGCACTGGAGCGGCCCCTACATCGACGCGGACCGCGACGGCATCCACGAGTTTGCCACCGGCCGCCCGACGAACACGCACGCCTTTGCCCAGGGCGACCTGATCACGGTCTCGCTGCGCTGGGACGAGCCGGCCGGCCAGGCCTGCTCCGACTACGACCTCGAACTCCGTGGCCCGGACGGCGCGCTGATCCGCGCCTCCCGGAATATCCAGACCTGCCATCAGGATCCGCTGGAGAGCATCCAGGTCCTGGTCACCCAGGCCGGCACCTACAGCGTCCGCATCCCCGGCCCGATCGGCGGCGGCTACGGCCGCCAACTCGACCTGCTCGTCATCGGCTCACCCGACCGAGGGTTCCCGCTGGAGCAGAGCGTGGCCGCGGGCTCGCTCGCCGCACCGGCCGACAACGGCAGCGTGATCAGCGTGGGCGCATTGAGCCAGACGCTGCAGTCAGAGGCGCTCTACTCCTCACGCGGTCCGACGACAGACGGCCGTTTCAAGCCAAATGTCCTGGCGCCCGCAGCGGGGGCGGTGGGCGGTGTGTTCGCCGGGACGTCAGCAGCAGCGCCCCATGCGGCAGGCGCGCTCGTGCTCCTGCAGGAGGCGTTCCCCCGCGCCGCACGAGAAGCGCTGACCGGGCTCGTCTTCGGGCGGGCCTTGGGCGTGACAGTCGTGCCGGGCGACTCCGGGGCGCCACGCATAGACCTCGGCACCCTTGCCGGACTGGAGCCGCTGCTCCCCGCAGGCGCCGAGGCGGCTGCGCTGCTCGGCGTGCGCCCACCGGGACCCGGCATCGCGCTAATGGTATATCGAGGGCCCCCAGCCTACCCGCTGCGCTTCGCGCACCTGCTCCTGGACGGTCGCTCTGTACGCGCCGTGTACCAGCTCGATGGGCTCGCACAAGAGTGGCGCGTCTTCGTGACGGGCGCCCCGTCGTTCGTGAATACCGTCGACCTAATCGGTAACGGCGCGATCCTCCTCGTGAGGACCGAGTAGGCCTTGTAGCCTCAGATCGCCACCTCCTTCTGACAGAGTGTCGGTCGGTTGGCGCTCCGCGAGGCAGACCGGATAATCGAAACAGCGCCAGCACCTCAACGCGTGCGCAGCCGGAGGGTAGCGATGGGCAAGAACCGACGTCAGGAACGCCTCCGTCAGCGGCGCGAGCAGCCGGCAGCGACGGGGCGGCCGGCGCAGAAAATGGCGCCGGCCTGGCGGTACAACCTCGACCAGTGGGGTGGACCGTGGGTGCTGGTCGTTGGCGTCGTCATCATCGCCTTCATCGGATGGATGGCGTGGACCAACCGCCCGAGGACGGTCTCCACCGACGAACTACGGGGTGAGGCCGTCACCATAGGGCAGGCGACTCACGTTGCCTCCGCGGCGGAGTTGCAGATCCCGACCGGTGTGCCGCCGGCAGGCGGACCACACTTCATTAACCCGCTCCCCAGCGGCGTCTACGACGAGGTGGTCGAGGATGGCCGGGCGATCCACTCGCTGGAGCACGGGCTGATATGGATCACCTACAGACCGGACGGGCTATCCGAGTCGCAGTTGAAGGCGGTCAAGGCGATCGTCAACGACAACTCGCGCGATGTCTTGCTCTCACCTCGACCACTGAACAAGGACGCGCTGGTCGTCACGTCATGGGAACGCCGTCAGATCCTGAAGGCGGACGACACGAAGGCGCTCAAGGAGTTCATCACCACGAACCTGAACCGCTCCCCGGAGCCCGGCGTCCGCTAGGCGTCGCCAGCAGTCTGGACGGCTAGGTCGTCACCCAAGGCGGGCGCGGAGCGGACTCGTTACCCCACGCGGAAAACGCCTGGAGTATGGGGGCCAGCGCGTCGCCCTTCGCAGTGAGGACGTACTCCGCCCGCGGGGGATGCTCCGAGTAGAACCGGCGCTCCACCACGCCCTCGCGCTCCAGCGACTGGAGGCGTTCCGATAGCACGGACGGCGAGATCCCGCGTAGCGAGACCAGCAGGTCGGCGAACTTCGAGTGGCCCCGCCGTAGATCGCGGATCACGAGCAGCGTCCAGCGGTCGCCGAGGACATCGAGCGACCGCGCGATGGGGCAGGCTTGCTGCTGGTCGTACATGCGAGTCATCGATGCCCTCCTCCTGCAGCTCGAACGCGAGCCCCCCGCATGCTCCCGTTCTGCGTCACCCCCTCTTCGGGGCGCTGAGCTAGAAGCTCGGGCCCTGCCGTCCAAGGACGCCCACCGCGCCGGCGAGGTAACCGAGGTGCGTCGCGGAGTGCGACACGATCTTGCCGAGAATGAAGAGCCTCGTGCGGTCGCCCCACGGATGTCCGTCCGAATGGATCACCTGCAGGTAGTCGTCTTCCATCGCCTCAATGCGCGGCTTCACGGCCGCCCAGGCGTCCAGTCCGTACTTCGCCAGCTGGTCCCCCGGAGGGAACCGCATCGCCCATGCCTCCTCAGGCGGCATGCGCGTACCCTGGCGGGCGCGCGGCAGGTTCCATTTCTCGTCGAGGTGCTGCTGCAGCCAGACCGGCTGGTCACGCTCGAAGACGAAGTGCACCAGACTGTCGACCGTGCGGAAGATGTGCCACGCGTCCCATGCGATCGAGTTCGACGTCGGATGCAGACGGAAGTGCATCTCGTCTTCGGTCAGGTTTTCGATGGCTGCCGCCACTTGGCGAATGGAATCCTCCGTGAAGTCGATCTGGTACTGCTGGATGGAGTAGTTCATGACGTACCTTTGCACTGCCTGCGCTCGTGGTCAGCTGGGCGTACCGTCCTAGCGCAGCGATAGCGCGCAATCGCAACGTAGCACCCCGGGATCCCGCCGAATCCGCCGCACCGCTGGCCGCTATCATGCGCTCGGCCTCAAAGCCGGGAGGGTACCGATGTCCAGCCTGACGCTGCATGTCGAAGTCCACGAGGGCAACGGGCCGCATCTGCTGCTGGTCCAAGACTACCCTTCTATCCTATCTTCGGATTGACTCTGATTCAACAATCTACTGTACATCTCATAGTTGCTGCAGAAGGAACCTGCTGCCTACCACCGGCGCTGGGAGGTTTGTGCCCATGACCACTCCGACCCCGACCGCCATCGCCACCACCCGCCAGCCGAGGTTCTACTACGGCTGGTGGATCGTCCTCGGCGCGGTGGTGGGCCAATTCGCGGCGATTGGTGCGGGTGGCCAAGTGGCTGGGGTCTTCATGCGGCCGGTGATCGACGAACTCGGCTGGACAGCGGCGCAGTTCACGATCGGTGGGGCGGCCTCGTTCGGCTTCGGTGGCGTCACGGGCTTCTTCGTCGGGCCGCTGATCGACCGCAAGGGCCCCCGCCCGCTCATGCTCGTGGGTGCGGTCATGTGCGGCCTCTCGCTCGTCCTCGTCTCCCGCGTGACCGAGGTATGGCAGTTCATCCTGCTGCAGATGCTCGCGGGCGGCTTCGGCTTCTCGCTCATCGGTCCACTCGTAGTCAACGTGACGCTCTCGAAATGGTTCGTGCTGCGTAGAGGGTGGGCGATCGCGATCGGGTCAATGGGGATCTCGCTCGCGGGCCTCGTCATGCCCGTGACGATGACGCAGATCGTGGACGCGTGGGGCTGGCGCGACGGCTACGTGTTCATGGGCTTGATGATCTGGGTGCTCGTGATCCCGGTCGCGCTCATCATGCGGCGCAGCCCCGAAGACTACGGACTGCTCCCCGATGGCAAGACCGAGCAGGCTGACCCCACTCCCGCCCAGCAGGCACAGATGGACGCGCAACGACGTGACTTCGCCAACTCTTACACCCGAGTCGAAGCGCGCAAGACGAAAGCCCTGTGGTTCCTCGTCGTCGCATTCGGCCTGAACCAGGCTGCCATGTCGGCGATGCTCGTCCATTCGATCCCGTTCGTGACGGACGCCGGGTTCACGCGCAGCCAAGCCTCGATCGGCCTCGCGCTCACGGGTGCGGCGAACCTCTGCTCGAAGTTCGTGTGGGGGTGGACACTCCAGCGCTTCCCGGTACGACGGCTCTCCGGCTCCGCCTTCGCCTCGTCTGCGATCGGCGTCGTCGTCATCGTGACCGGAGCACGGGCGGACACGCTCTGGCTGATGTGGACGGGGTTCTTCATCTGGGGCTTCGGCTTCGGCGGCACCATTCCCATCGGCGAGTTCATCTGGGCGCGCTACTTCGGCCGCCGCTACCTGGGCTCCGTCCGAGGCCTCGCGGTCCCGTTCACGATCCTGTTCGGCTCCCTCGGCCCCATCTCGATCGCCCTCTACTTCGACGCCACGAGTCGCTACGGGGTGGCCTTCGGCGCCCTCACACTCGTCTACATCGTGGGCGGGCTGCTGATCCTGTCCTCGCGGGAGCCCCCACCGAAGGTGCCAGCGGCCATCGCCGCCTGAGGGCTGGCCCGGGTGCGGGCGGGCCCGTAGAATCCGGACGCTGGAGACGCAGCCGCGCGAGGAGTGCCCGATGGCCCAGATCGATGTCGCCGACCCGACGCAGATGACCGTGGCCTTCGACGAGTTGTACGTCCTCGAAAGCGGCGGCGTGGACTGCTTCGTCCTCGACTGGAACGACCAGAAGGCGCTGCCGCCGTACTACATCCACGTGGACGGGCGTCGCTTCGGCTACACCGGTACCACCTACCTCGTGAAGGGCCACGGCGCGCAGTTGCCGCAGTGGGTGCAGTCCGAAGAGGCCGCCAGCCACCTCACGCTCTTCGTCGAGCGCGACGACCGCCTTCTGGCCTACGTACACGACCCGAGTGCCACCGAAGACGATGAGTAGGCTCGTCCCGACCGGGCGCGCGCTTCCGATGATGGCGCGCGCATGACCTCGATCCCAACGACCGCCCCTGCTCCTCCGGCGCCGCCCACCTGGGAACAGGTGCGGCGTCCGTACTTCTTCGCGCTGTTCGCCGTCCACGCCTTCTTCGTCTCGTACTCGATGCAGATCGTGCAGATCCCGCGCGCCCTCGAAGGGGAACCGGAGTGGGTGGTCGGCTTCGTGGTCGGCGTGTTCGGCATCGCCGGGATGATCACCCGCCCACTCTCTGGCATGTGGGTCGACCGAGGCGGTAACCGGCAGAGGTGGATCCGCGCGGGCGCGATCGGCGTGGCGATCTCGTTCGTCGGGTACACGCTCGACCTCGGGCCGTGGGTGATGACGATCTTCCGCTGCATCCACGGCGTGGCGATGGGTGTGTTCACCACCGCGATGCTCGCGATCGTGGGGAATCTGCTGCCGGCGGACCGTCGAGGCTCTGCCATCGGCTTCTACCAGGCGGCGAACGCGGCGGCGGCGCTGTACGGCGCGGCGCTCGCGCTGTTCGTGATCGACCGCTTCGGCTTCGCTGCGGGGTTCCTGATCGCCGGCGCCGCGGCACTGCTCTCGCTCCTCCTCGCCACCGGCACTGGCGACCCGATGGCCCCGCCCGCGCGGCCGAAGGGCGGGCCACGGCGAGGCATCAGTGGCCTCATCTCGCCGACGGCGCTGCTCCCCGCCCTCGTCTTCCTCTGCGTCACGACGCCGTGGGGGACGATCACCGCGTTCCTCCCGCTGTTCGCCGTCGAACGCGACCTCGGACACGTCGGACTGTTCTACACGGCGGCAGGGCTCGCCCAACTGACCGCGAGGATGTCTGCGGGATGGCTCGGCGACCGCATCGGACGGGAGGCGGTGGTTGTCCCGGCCCTCGCCGCCGCGGGCGTGTCGCTGCTCGTGTTGAGTCAGGTGCAGTCGCCCGTGCTGCTGATCGCCTGCGCGCTCGCCTTCGGCTTCGGACTGGCCGCCACCCATACCTCGATCGCCGTGATGGTGATCGAGCGCACCCCGCCCGCGATCCTCGGCTCCGGGATGGCCACGTACACGATGGCGTGGGACGTCGGTCAGGTGCTGGGCGCCATCCTGCTCGGCCTGCTGGTCGATGCCACCTCGTACAGCCTCGTCTTCGCGCTGTCGGCGCTCTTCCCCGTGGCCGGCATCGTGCTGTTCCTCACACGCGTGAGCGAACAACGCACGCCAAAGGCCGTCGAGGCCTAGGGGGCCACCTCGTTCGCGGAAGCTTCGAGGAACCGCGCCCCGAACCGTCGATGGTGCTCCCGGCGCAGCCGAGCGAGGCGCTCGACAGCCTCCGGCGCGGAGAGGTCGCCCGTGATCATGACGTGGGCGTCCTCGTTGTTGTCCTTGTAGTACTGGTGCAGGGTGCCCTTCAGCCGGAACCCGAACTCCTCGTACAGCCGGCGAGCCCGCGTATTGCTCGCCCGCACCTCGAGTACGCCCATCCACAGCTCCGACGTGAGCGCGAGGTCGAACAGGTCGAGCAGCAGCCGCCGCCCCACGCCTCGACCCTGCTCGTCCGGATCGACGGCGATGGTGACGAGGTGGATCTGGTCCACCATGTACCAGCACCCCATGAAGCCGAGGATGCGCTCGCCCGGGCCGGAGATCTTGCGCCGGATCGCCGCGATCGCACCGTGCTCCTCGGGCTGATGCTCGACGGCGACGCGGTAGTGCGCGAACGCGTTGGCGAGCTCTTCCTCGAACGTGCGCGCGGGCCAGGCATCCTCGTAGGCGAGCGACTCGATGCGACGCACGGCCTTGATGTCGTCGGCCGTCATGTCGTGCAGCGTGATGCGCCGGATCGGTGCCGCGTCGGAATCCTCGACCATGCGGGCAGTGTATTCGCGAGGCTCGGCGGACTCGATCTCGATCCCGGAGGCTCGGAGCGTGAGGGTCTCTACAACACAGCGGTCGGTGGCATCCAACCGGGCGAGTCAGGCGGTGCCGCGGGTCAGACCTCGATGTCCCATGGGGACGTCGAGGTCGCTCAGGCTGCTAGGTTGCGGGCGTCTCCGCCGCAGGAGCTCGCGACGAGCGGCCGCTGCAGGACGTAGTACGCCGTATCGGGGCGCAGCAGGTGGATGCCGTTCAGCGCCCACCCGTCCTTGCCCATGGCGGACAGATACTTCGTAACGAACGTGGTGCGGTACTCACCGCTCTGGCGGATGAACTCCACCCCGTCCGCACTGATCCGACTGTGTGTATCCACGTACGCGACGCAGAACTCCCATTGGTCCATGACTAACCTCCCCAACTCAACACGAATGAAGGAGTAGACAAGGACGCCTTGTACATCACCACCGCCCACCTCAACGCCCCCGGGTTGAAACTCCCCGCACGCACCACCTGAGGACTTGAGCCTCGTTGCGATGTGGGTGGTTCGCGAGATGAATGCGGCCCGCCCACGCGGCTCCTCTGCCTCGACGGGGACGGCGACCGGACGCCACCGGCCTGGATCCAGTGTCACACCACCGTCCAGCCCCTCGCGTCTCCCGTCCGAGGGATTCGAGGCGTCCCCAAGCGCCGCCTGGCCCCCAACTACGCCACCCGGTGCGCCATCCAGCCCTCGACAGATTAATAGAACTGGTGTTCTATTAACTCATACCCGGCTGCACACCCCTCGGCGGGGGTGGGAGGAGCAGGCAAATGGCCCGCATGCTGACCGACGTCATGAAACGCGAGGAGTACGAGGACGCCCTGGATCCCGTCCCCGACGATGATCTCCCGTTCAGCGACGTTGATGACCTCGACCACGACCTCGACGAGCCCGACGACTCCTTCGAGGACGTCGCTGCTCTCGTCACACCGGAAGACGACGAGGTCGACACCTTCGACGCCGACGGCGAACCGCTGCCGGACGACGTGCAGGCGGAGATCGAAGCGATCGCCGCCGAAGGCCTCGCGGCCGACGAACCGCCCGACGAGATGTCAGAGCCGCCGGCAGAGTCGCCCTCCGAGGCACCGCCCGAGACAGCCGCGGCAACCCTCGACACCCAGCGCACGCTCGTGCTCGAACAGGCACTCGAGGCGACCCAACGCGAACTCGCGCGCCAGCGTGACCTCGCCTGCGCCGCCGTCGCACGCTATCGCCAGGCTGTCCTCGCCGCCGAGCCCGACCTACCGCCCGAGATGGTGCGTGGCGAGAACATCGAGGACGTGGACGCCTCGATCGTCGCGGCCCGCACGATGGTGGCGCACGTCCGTGAACAGGTGGAGGCTCGCCGCCCCTCGGAGCGAGGTTCCCCCGCTGGCGCCCCCGCGCGCGACACGAGCGCCTGAGGTCACCTCACCGCCCGCCAGAAGATCGCGGCGGGCCTGCAAGAGCGCCTGATCTAGACGGCGACCGGCGTCTTCGCGAGGGTGATCGTCAGCGTCGTAATGATCTTGTCGCCGAGCGTGTTGCACAGCGGGCACGCGCACGATGCCGCCTCGAGTACCTCGTGCTGCGCCAGCAGCCGCTCGTCCGTGACCTCAAGTTCGATGCGATTGAAGATCTGCTCGATGCGCGTCGGGTTCGGCACCATCGCAGCCTCGAGGGTCGAGTGGCAGGCGGTGACGTGCGCGTCCTTCAGCAGATCGTGGTTCAGGAACGCCCCTAGCGAGCAGTTCCCCACCGCGATCAGCAGCAGTTCCGTAGAGGAGTACCCCGCCGGCCCGTCCGCCACCATCTCGCGCACATTGGTCGTCGCCCGCCCGCGCGCCGTGAACACAATCCGCTTCCGATCCTGGTAGTCGGCGGTGACAGTGGCCATCTGGCTGCTCCTCGATCGATCGTGTCGGCAATGCAGGATCAGAGTAGGCGGAGGAGGCAAGCGGCTCAGGCTGGAGAGGACGCAGCAGCCCTCGCCTCCGCTGCCGGCCGTCTCCCCCGCCGCAAAGGCGCAGTCTCGCCCACGACGAGTTGATACAGCTGTTCCACGTACTTGATCCGAAGTGGTTCCGTCAGAACTCAGGGTCCGGTCGGCGTGTAGCCTCGTCCATCTGAGATGAGGAGCACCCCGATGACCTGCCCGCACTGCCAATCGACGGCAATACGTCGGCGGAAACAGCGGACGGCCCTCGGCTACCGCCGATTCTCATGCGCCAGCTGCCAGCGACGCTTCAACGAACGCACCGGTACGGCGTTCAACTAACTGCAGTTCCCAACGGACATCGTGCTGCTCGCCGTGCTCTGGCTTCTGCGCTACAAGCTTGGGCTGCGGGATGTATCGGAACTCCTGCTGCAGCGCGGCTACACCATCAGCCACGAGACGATCCGCGCCTGGGAGTTCCGCTTCGCGCCGCTAATCAGCGATCAACTCCGCAGGCGCAGAACAGGACGCGCCGGCCGCTCTTGGTATCTCGACGAGACGTACGTGAAGGTCGCTGGTCGTTGGTGCTACCTCTACCGGGCGATCGATCGCGATGGTCAGCTGCTCGACTCGATGCTCAGCGAGCATCGCGACCGTTCCGCAGCTCGTCGCTTTCTCCGGGGCTTGTTGGAGGTATCGGGGCAGCGTCCGTTGCGCGTGACGACCGACCATCACGTGGCGTACCCAAAGGCCATCTGCTGGATCTGCGGTCGGAAGGCGTTTCATCGACGCGATCGGTATCTCAATAACCGGACCGAACAGTCGCATCGGCCGCTGAAACAGCGGTACTACCCGATGCTGGGGTTCGGAACATTCGAATCAGCGTCCCGATTCTGTACAGCGTTCGATGAGGTCCACAACTACTTCAGATTCAACAAAGCCACCGCATCATTGGCAGTGCGGCGGGAGGTCTTCATGTTCCGCTGGCGGGAGCTAATCGAAGACGTGAGCGCGGCGTAACGGACGAGAGGCACTGAGGGTGATTCGGTCGTCGATGAGCCCTGAGTTCTGACGGAACCATCTCCGACCGCTCCCGCAGTATCCGCCCGGCGCACGGCGGCACACACTCGAACGTCCGTTCGCAGCGCTGCTATACTCGCGACATGGCCGAGCCCCGCACGCCCCGGTCCCCAAAGCCATCGACGCCTGCGACCAGCGAGGCCGCCCGCCCCGGGCCGCTCTCCCCCGCCATCGACCCCGAGGACGCGCCGATCGAGACCAGCCTCCGCCCGCGCCGCCTCGAACAGTACTTCGGGCAGGAGCGGATCAAGGAAAGCCTGCGCATCAGCATCGAGGCGGCCAAGCAGCGCGGCGAACCGCTCGACCACCTGCTCTTCCACGGCCCGCCGGGCCTCGGCAAGACCACCCTCGCGATGATCGTCGCGGCGGAGATGGGCGTCTCGATCCGCATCACCAGCGGCCCGGCCATCGAGCGCGCAGGCGACCTCGCCTCGCTGCTGACGAGCCTGCAGGCGGGTGACGTGCTGTTCATCGACGAGATCCATCGGCTCTCGCTGCCGGTGGAGGAAGTCCTCTACCCCGCGATGGAGGACTTCTCCGTCGACATCATCCTGGGTAAGGGTCCGAAGGCGCGCGACGTGCGCCTCAAACTCAACCGCTTCACCCTCGTCGGCGCAACCACCCGCTTCGCGCTCGTCTCGCAGCCGCTCCGCGACCGCTTTGGCTCCGCGTACCGCATGGACTTCTACGACGAGGCCGCGCTCACGCAGATCATCAACCGCTCCGCCGATGTGCTCGCCTGCCGCATCACCCCAGACGGTGTCGGCGGTATCGCGAGGCGTTCACGCGGCACCGCGCGCGTCGCCAACCGCCTCCTCCGCCGCGTGCGCGACTACGCCGAGGTGCGCGCGGACGGCGTCATCACCGGCGAGGTCGCCGCGGCAGCCCTCGGCCGCATGCAGATCGACGACCTCGGCCTCGACCAGATGGACCGCGACCTCATGACCGCGCTCGCCGAGCGCTTCGGGGGCGGCCCAGCCGGCCTCGAAACCCTCGCCGCTGCGATCTCTGAGGAGGGCGACACAATCATGGATGTATACGAGCCCTACTTGCTGAAGATCGGCTTCATCCAGCGCACCCCGCGTGGCCGCATCCTCACCCGCCTCGGCTATGAACACCTCGGCATCGACGCGCACACTGCGACAACTCGTAGCGCGCAGGCCTCGTTCTTCGCGAACGAGACTGTCAAGGACTAGCGCAGCACCATAGATGCCGGGGCGCCAGCAGATCTCTTCGAGTGAGCGCTGAGAAAACCGCATCATCTATTCGCGCGTGGTCCGCACGAACGACCACGTCTGGGTGAGCGGTACAACCGGCACGCACCCCGACGGCACCATCCCTGATGGCACTTCCGCTTAAATCCGCCTTGCTTGCTGGCGACCATCGAGGCTGCACTCTGCCAAGCCGGCGCCACCTCGGACGAGGCCGTGAGCGCGCATCTTCGTCACCAGTAGCAAAGAATAAAAAACCGTCGGTGAACTACTGAACAAGCACTCCGGCCGCGCGAAGCCCGCGATGACGATAGTCGAGCTGGCTCGATTGATTGACCCCACACATCGCATCGAGATCGAAGTCGAGGCAGTCATCGAGACTGCGGGGTAGGGTCTACGCCTTGCGAATAATCGAGTAGGTCACGCGGCCGACGGCGGCGAGTGTGCCCGCTGCGTCGCGCACTTCGACCTGGGTGAAGCCGAGAGCTCGACTGCTGCGCAGGATGCGCGCCTCCGCGATCGCCTCCGTAGTGATGGCGTTGAGGTACGAAACGTTGATGTCCAGTGTCGCTTGGCCAACGTAGTCCGCGTCGTCGCCGACCGAGGCGATAATCGCGGCGCCAGCAGCAGCGTCGATCAGCGTCGCGATCGCGCCACCATGCAGGACGTCCGCTCGACGCGTCCCGAGTGGCGGACGCATCGGCAAGCGCAGGACAGCGTGGCCCGGCTCATCGATGCGCACGACCTCGATGCCAAGCGTGTCCCAGAACGGGACGGGACGCGCCTCGACGCGGGCACGAAGTACCTCAGGTGTGGATGGTGTCGAGATCACGGTTACGCCCTCTTTGCTACGAGGTGAAGATTACTACCGGCGCCTCCACTACGGCTGCTGTGTCCCGGCGGCCGGCGGGTTGATCTCCTCGATGTCAGTGACAATCTCCGGGGCGGTGGCGGCAGCGGGCAGCGGCCTGTTGGTCCCCGGCTCAGTCTGAGGTGCTGCCGTAACAGGCATCGAGGTGACCGACGTATCCATGCGGAGGCCCCGAGCAACGGCGGCGATCTCGGCGACGGCTTGGTGGGCTTGCACGGCAGCGGTAGCACGGCCGGCAGCAGTTCCGACTTCGGCTGTGAACTCGCGGCGACAGTCACTCATCGAGGGCGACTCGGTTGCGCCGGCGGCGATCCCGGAACAGACGCCAGCGACCATGCCATATTCATTGTTACGGACTAGGCGACTGTCGTTCTCGGTAGCAGGCATTGGTGGCTCCTCAACCAGGGAGCGATTGTAGAACGAGGTCACGGCCTCGATGGGACGCTGCGAAGCGCACCCTCATGCGGCGCGCTTCGCGGCGTTCGACCTTGATGGATACGAGGGCTAGAGGCCCTTCGACTGCACGACCTCGGAATCGTAAAGGATGGCACCGTTGAGGACCGTGGCGGGCTGCTCGCAGATCCAGACAGTCGCCTTGCCCATATCGTCGGCGATGTCGAAGTCCAGATTCGGGTTCTCGCGGTCGTTGGAGGCCATGAGGTTTCCCGGGGTCTTGATACGGCCGCTCGGTGAGAGGACGTTGACGGAGATGCCATCAACCTGATTTCGCCAGCCCTCAGACTGCGAGAAGTGCTCGATGAGCGACTTCTGCGGGCCATAAAAGATGTCCCCGCTGCGAACCTTGGTGGTGTCATACGGCCCGGGGCCCGGGAAGATCGCGCCACCTGAGGAGATGTTGACGATGTGTCCACCACCGGCCGCACGGAGGTGCGGGTACACCTCTCGCATCATCAGGATCACGCCCATCACATTCACCGAGAACGAGAGGTCGATGTGGCGCGACTGGACCGTCTCGAGCGTACCCGGCACAAATATCGCGGCGTTGTTTACGACAATATCAATCTTACCGTACTGCGCGACCGTCGCCTTGACCGCGTTGGCGATGCTCTCACCATCACGGAGGTTGAGGACGACCGGCGATGCCTCGCCGCCCCTCGCCTTGATTTCTTCGACGACAGAATGGATGGTGCCTGGCAGGCGCGGGTCCTGCTGCACCTCGGTGCGCGCAGCCACGACGACCTTCGCGCCCGCAGCCGCAAGGTACTTGGCGATGTCCGCGCCGATACCTCGGCTCGCGCCAGCGACGAGGGCGACTCGTCCGTTGAGTGCCATGTTGGTGATTCCCCTCCATATGACAGCGCGAGGTGCGTCCGTCTGAACTTTGTCCCATGCACGTTCGGCGCAGTTGGGACACCGCACGATAGCGCCTGCGGGTATTCCTCGCGCAGGTGCGGTCGCCGACACCATTGGGTTAGCCCTCGTCCGCCGTCAGATTGGCACACCCTCATGCGGTAGCGGTCGGCGTAGACGCCGCTCTGGGCCATCAGGTCCTCGTGCGGGTCGATATCGACGACGCGCCCGGCCTACTGATACTGCGGTCGCTAGCGCGAGGCTACAAAGCAACGTTTTCGTCTTGTTCCTCGTGCGCGCACCCTAGCGACACGTCGGCCACGAATTTGCCCGCCATGACTCCTGCCACCACAAACCGAGGTGTGTGTCATGACAAGAAGGGCGCCCCAATTGGGACACCCTTCTTGTCATGACACGATTGTCGAGGCTGTCCTCGATGTGCCTTTACGGCTGGGCGGTGGTCCCGGCGAAGAACCCACCCGCCGTAGGCGGAGTCCCTGGCGTCCCGCCACCTGCTCCACTAGCCGGCGCGCCCGGCCCACTAGGCTGGGCCGTGGTCCCGGCGAAGAACCCACCCGCCGTAGGCGGAGTTCCCGGCGTCCCGCCACCCGCTCCACTGGCCGGCGCGCCCGGCCCACTGGGCTGGGCGGTGGTCCCGGCGAAGAACCCGCCGGCTGTAGGCGGAGTTCCTGGCGTCCCGCCACCCGCTCCACTGGCTGGCGCGCCCGGCTGGCCGCCCGGCCCACTGGGCGGTCCACCAGTCTGACCCGGTCCACCCGATCCACCGCCACCGAAGAAGAAGCTCTTCGCGTCGGTACCAACGCCACCCGGTCCACCCGGCTGACCACCTGGTCCACCCGGCTGACCACCCGGTCCGCTTGGCTGACCACCAGAAGGTTGCCCGAACAATCCGAACAACCCTGCCGCTGGCTGACCACCCGGCTGCCCACCGGGTCCACCCGGCTGACCACCTGGTCCACCCGGTCCACCCGGTCCACCCGGTCCACCCGGTCCACCCGGTCCACCCGGTCCACCCGGTCCACCCGGCTGACCACCAGCGAAGAAGCCGCGGGAGGCTTGTCCAGCCGGCCCACCAGCTCCACCACCAGGCCCGCCAGGCCCACTAGGCCCGCCCGCGGAGGGGCCAAAGAAACTAGCGAAGCCCTGCGGCCCACCAGCTCCACCACCCGGTCCACCCGGTCCACCACCTGGTCCACCACCTGGTCCACCGAAGGAGAATGTCAGATTGTTATTCGGGCCTTGGCTAATACCCGGTCCGCCCGGTCCGCCCGGTCCGCCCGGTCCGCCCGGTCCGCCCGGTCCGCCCGGTCCGCCCGGTCCGCCCGGTCCGCCCGGCTGACCACCTGGTCCACCGCCACCGAAGAAGAAGCTCTTCGCGTCGCCACCCGGTCCACCCGGTCCGCCCGGTCCACCCGGTCCGCCCGGTCCGCCCGGCTGACCACCTGGTCCACCCGGTCCACCCGCAGGTTGCCCGAACAATCCGAACAACCCTGCTGCTGGCTGACCACCTGGTCCACCCGGCTGACCACCTGGTCCACCCGGCTGACCACCTGGTCCA
>CANFFZ010000005.1 GCA_947446155.1 Chloroflexota bacterium
GCGTCGCTCAGCCGCCAGTTGGCGAACGAGCCGTCCGCCGCCGCCTCGTAGGCGCCGAGCACGGTGACGTCGAGCCGTCCGCTGCGCACCAGCGCGAACGAGTCCGCGTGATGCACGAACGAGGCGCCCGGGACGATGGTGACCTGCTGTCCGCCGGCGTTCACGATGTCCGGGTCACCCTCTCCGGCCTCGGCCAGGCGGCTGTACCCGATCACCCCGTTCTCCGAGGTGAACGTGACGTGGTCCTTCGGGTCGACGTAGTTCGAAGCGAACGTCGGAATGCCGATGCCGAGGTTGGCGATCCAGCCGGGCTGGATGCGCTGGCCGATGACCGCCGCCATCTCCTGCCGGGTCAATTTCCGCTTGCCCTCGCCTGGCGGTGTCGAGGGAGGAGACGGCGCCGGCTCGGCCCGCGCGACGCGCAGGACGCCGTGCGGCAGGATCTGCACGAGCCGCTCCACATAGATGCCCGAGGTGTGGATCTGGTCCGGGTCGAGTTCGCCCGCCTCGACGATTGGCTCCTCAACCTCAACGATCACGTGCTGCGCGGCCATCGCGGCGATCGGGTTGTAGTTGCGCCCAGCGTGGCGGAACACGAGGTTGCCTGCGGTGTCGGCCTTCCATGCGCGGATCAGCGCGTAATCGGCGAAGATCGCCTCCTCGAGCACGTAGGTCTCGCCGTCGAAGTCGCGGTGCTCTTTGCCCTCGGAGAGCAGGGTGCCGACGCCAGCCGGCGTGTAGAAGGCCGGGACACCAGCACCACCAGCACGGATGCGCTCGGCGAGGGTGCCCTGCGGCACCAACTCCGCGATCAGCGTGCCGTCCTTCACCATCTGCTCCGGCTTCGACAGCCGAGAGGGGTGAGTAGACGCAGTGAAGGAGGCAATCACCTTCTTCACGCGTCCGGCCTCGACCAGGTCGCCGAGGCCCTTCATCTTGCCGTCTGCCGAGGCGGTGCCGACGCCGTTCGAGACGGCGGTGATGCCCTTCGCGCCCTGGTGGTAGAGCGCGGTGAGCAGGTTCCACGGCATCCCCGTCGCGCCGAAGCCCGGGATCAGCAGCGTGATCCCGTCCGGGATGTCCGCAACTGCCTCGTCCAGCGTGGCGCAGATCTTTGGTCGTGGCATGGGATACCTCCGCTCCTCGGGCCGCAGCCGAGGAGCGGGCCCACCATAGGCCTCGGCGCCCTGCCCCCGCAATCGAGGGTTGGCACCCTGCCGCAGTCACACGAGCAGCGGCGTCCCAAGCGTTTGTGCGCGCGTGCGCAACGTCGCGAGGGTGTCCCGGTGCAGTGGCACACCCACCTTCGAGCGGTACTCGAAGGCATCGGCTTCCGGGTCGCCGGGGAGGATGACCGACCTCGATGGGTCGGAGGGACGGGTCTCCGCGAAGTAGCGGATGAGGCGGTCCATGTCGGCCTTGAAGCCCTCGAGCGGCCGCATCTTGCCGATGTCGATCGCCATGCACCACGCCATGTTCGAGCCGTAGTCGAGGTCGACGCTCGACCCGCCGCCCGCGAGGACGCCGGCAAGGATGTCCACCATCACGGCGAGGCCGTATCCCTTGTAGTTCATGCCCTCGCCGTCCGCGCTCTCCCCGATCGGCGTGAGCGCCCACGAGGTGTCTCGCGCGCCCGGTGGAGTCTCCAGCGGCTGCCCGTTGCCATCGACGGCCCACCCACGCGGAATCGGCAGACCGAGCGCATGCGCACGACGCACCTTCCCGGAGGCGACGGTGCTGGTGGCCATGTCAAGGACGAACGGACGCTCCTCGCCAGCCGGCGCGGCGAACGCGATCGGGTTCGTGCCAAAGCGAGGGTCGGCGCCGCGCGCCGGGCGCACGCTGCGGTTCGCGTTCGTGACCGCCATGCCGATCATGTCCTGCCCCGCCGCCATCAGCGGGTAATACCCGACCATCCCGATGTGCCGCCCGTCGACAATGCCCGCCTGCCCAATCCCCGTGACGCGCGCCTTCTCAATGGCCGTGCGCATCGCAAGGTGCGCGCCGACGACGCCAAGGCCGCCCTCGTTCGAGACCACGGCGGATCCGAGGGACTCACGGACGACATAAGGGATCACGGTCGGATCGATCAGTCCTGCCTCGATCTGCTCCATGTACCGGAGGCCTGTGACCACGCCGTGCGTGTCGACGCCGCGCAGGTCGGACGCTAAGAGGATGTCCGCGGTCGTAGCGGCATGGCCCTCAGAGACGCGGAGCGCGACGAAGATGCGCGCCATCTGTTCGCGGAGCGCGGTGCCTTCCACCCGGACAAATTCGCCGGACACAATCTGCTCGACTGTCGGTTCAGTCGCCATTGCTAAAACCCGCGCGCCTTGTTGATCAGGCCCTCGAGCGGCTCGCCCGCGCGAAAGTGCGCGAGGTTCCGGCAGAAGCGATCGAGGTTGCGTGGGATGCGGAACTGGCTCGCTCCCGCCGTATGCGGCGTCATGATCACGTTGGGCGCCGTCCAGAGCGGGTGGTCGGCAGGCAACGGTTCGACGGGCGCGACATCGAGACCAGCGCCGGCGATCTGTTTCGCGTGGATCGCGGCGACCAGCGCATCAGCGTCCACGACCTCGCCGCGCGTAACGTTCACGAGGATCGCGGTCGGCTTCATCAGTTCGAAGGCACGCTTGCCGAACAGTCCGCGCGTATCCGGTGTCAGCGGCAGGCCCGACGCGACGACGTCCGCCGTGCGGAACAAATCTTTCAGGCGGTCGCTGCCCCAGACCTCGGGGACCTCGGCCGTCGGCGGGACAGGGTCACAGTCGACGGCGATGCAGCGCATCCCAAAGGCAGCGGCGCGCCTGGCGATCGCACGGCCGGTACCGCCGAACCCCACGATGCCCATCGTGCAGCCCTCGAGTTCGAACTCCTCGGCGCGATAGGCGACGCGATGCTCCCAGGACGCCGGGCCGTCCACGACCGCACGTGCGAGGCGTCGCGTCAGCGCGAGCAGGTGGGCGAACGTGTGGTCGGCGAGGTGGCTGCCCACAAGCCCCTTGTCACCGGAGAGCCAGACATCGCTGGCGACCATCTCGGGAAACAGGTACGCATCCGCGCCCGACGTGATCGCGTGGACCCAGCGCAGCTTCCGAGCGCGCGCAAACATCGCCGGCGTGATGACGCCGAGGACAACCTCGACATCCTCCATCGCCTCGATCGCTTCCCCGGGCGTATCGGCAACGCGGATGTTCGTGCCAAGGCCCGCCGCCTCGTGAATGCGTGCGAGGAGCGACTCGTCCACCACGGGCATCGTGACGCCGGGGATGATGAGGATGTTCACGCGCGGGACGATAGCATGGGCGATTGGAGCCTCGACTCGCCGCTAGCCGAGGGCGGTGGCGGGATTCTGCTGCACCATCTGCCGTACTTCATCCGTCGTGAAGCCTGCGTCGAGGAACCGCTCGATCCACGACCCGAACCCCACCGGCGGTGCCGGGTTCGCCGCCTGGCCGAGGTCGGTCGAGAGCACGACGTGCTCGGGGCCGACCGCGCGCACCTCGCTGGCGACCGATGCGAAGTAGTCATCACCGCCCTCGCGGAAGGAGTTCACGGAGCACTGCTCGATGAACGCGCCACGCTCCGTGAGCGCTTGTTGCACCTCGAGCGGGATGTGGAACGAGGTCGCGTGCGACACGATCGAGCGGATCCCGCGCCGCCTCGACTCCGTGACGAGCGCGAGTGTCTCCGCGGGATCGAAGTGCCCGCTGCACAGCGTCGCGCCGTGCTCCGCCATCAGGTCAAGCAGCGTGTGGCACACCGGCACGAGCGTTCCGCGCTCGTCGAGCACGCGGATCGAGTCCGCCTTCGCGTTCCAGCGTCCGAAGGTGTCTCGTGACCAGGCAGAGTCGAACGTCGGCCACCACACGACGCGCGTCCCGATGCGCAATGCAGCATCGAGGGCGTCCGGATTCAGCCCGCCGACGGAGTGGTCGAGCGCGATCGCGCCGTAGACCGCGATGCCCTCGACTTCCTGGTCGAGCGCCCAGGCGAAGGCCTGCGTCGGGTACTCGTGGCTCTTCAGCACCAGGGCGGCTAGCCCAGCCTCGCGCGCCGCGTATACGAGCGTGCACGCATCCATCCGACGCTCCGCGTACGGGTCAGGCGAGGCGTAGACGTGCATGTCGATCGCGCCTTGAAGCAACGCCCGGGAGTCCTCGCGCAGTTCGGCCAGTGTTTCCACGCGATAACTCGTCGCCATCGCCTGCTCCCGTCGCTCGACCGTGAATGGGGGCACTCTACTGTCCCGTCATGCAACGACGAGACGGCTCCTCCTCGCAGAATCCGTGATCGCTCGGTAGCATCGCCCGCTCACCCCTCGCAGCCGCACGGCAGGATCGACCCATGCCTCCGCACACCCCGCCACCGGCCCCGCGCCACAACCACCTCGGTCAGCCGATCGGCGCTGCGCTCCCGGACTGGACGTCACGCCCGATCCCCGCGCGCTCACCGATGGCCGGCCGCTTCTGTCGCGTCGAACTCCTCGATGTCGCCATGCACGCGGACGACCTGATTGCCGCCTACGCGCTGGATACCGAGGGCCGCAACTAGACATACCTGCCATACGGGCCGTTCGAGTCGCCGGAAGCACACCGAATATGGCTCGCGAACGCGGCTCAGGAGGACCACTCGCGGTTCTTCGCGATCATCGATCTCGCGACCGAGAAGGCCATCGGCGTCGCGGCGTTCATCGCGATGCAGCCGGAGATGGGTTCCATCGAGGTCGGCCACCTCGCGTATTCGCCGCTCCTGCAGCGCACACCGGCTGCGACCGAGGCGATGTACCTGATGATGCGACGCGCCTTCGAGGGCTACGGCTATCGGCGGTACGAGTGGAAGTGCGACAGCCTGAACGCGCCGTCCTGGAATGCCGCCGAACGCCTCGGCTTCACGTTCGAGGGCATCCACCGGCAGGCCCGCGTCCTGAAGGGCCGCACCCGGGACAATGCGTGGCTGTCAATCACCGATATCGAGTGGCCCGCAGTTCGCACAGCGCTTCAGGCCTGGCTCGACCCCGCCAACTTCGACGAGTCCGGCCACCAGCGTCACCGCCTCGAAGTGTTCCGCGCGAAGTGAAGTGTGCCGTTAGGCGTCGCTGCGCGGGAACGGCGTGACTTGCCCCGGCCCGACCTGCACCTCGAATGCGTTGAGCGACATCGAGGTCAAGACGTAGAACCCGATGACCGCCGTGATCTCCACGACACCCTGCTCATCCCAAGTGGCGACCGCACGGTCGTACAACGGCCTCGAGAGGAGGTGGCTGACGAGCAGCGCCATGGAGACGTCGTACATCAGCAGTTGGTCAGGGGAGGCCTTGACCGGCCGCTCGCCCTTCAGAATCGTGTCCATGACGTCCTGTGGGATGCCATACTCGACCGCCCGAGGCGCATGCGCTGCCCATTCCACGTTCGCCTCGTACACCTTGCCGGTGATCGAAATCGCGAGTTCGACCAGCCCTCGGTCGAGCGAGGTGCGATTCCAGAGCATGCCAGCGAGGCTGTAGAGGCGGTGGAACAACTCCGCGTTCAGGATCCACGGGTCAAATGGGCCGCCCATCATCCCGTCCGCGCGCACTTTCCGGGTCTTCAGGAAGACCTCGTATTGCTCACGCTGCTCCGGCGTCAGTTGGTCCGGTGTGTACTTCGTCTGTCGCGACATCGATACCTCCTCGAATCTTCGAATGTGTGAGCGAGCGCCTCTCGATCAGCCGGAGACGAGCATCGCACCGTCCACGGGCAACGCCACGCCGCTGATGAATCGTGCTTCGTCGGAATGCAGGAAGAGCGCAGCGTAGGCGACGTCCCAGCCCGAACCCATCTTCTTGCCCAGCGGCACCTGGCGGTTCCGCTCCGCGATCACGACCTCGCGCGCGACGCCCTCCGCCACGCGCGGCTCGATCGCCATCGGCGTCTCCATCAGGCCGGGGAGGATCGTGTTCACGCGGATCATGTCGCCGGCGTGTTCGGCAGCGAGGTACTCCGTGAGACCGATCACGGCGACCTTCGTCGTCTTGTAGCCGACGCGCGGGTACTTGTGGTGCGCAGCCGCCGAGGAGATGTTCACAATCGAGCCACCACCGTGCTCCTGCATCACCGGGATGGCCCATTTGCAGGCGAGCCACATCCCCCGCAGGTTCACCTCGAACACTCGGTCCCACGCATCGACGCTCATCTTCACGGCCGACTCGTCGCCCAGCGACAGCCCACCGCCGATGTTGTTGTGCAGCAGATCGAGGCGTCCGAACGCCTTCACGCACGCGACGACGGCCGCCTGCACGTCCGCC
This sequence comes from Chloroflexota bacterium, assembly GCA_947446155.1. The sequence continues at coordinate 6,287 of CANFFZ010000005.1, forward strand.
TCCTGGCGCACGTCCGCCGCAAACGACTCGGCCTGGCCACCCTCGCGTCGGATCTCGGCGCACGTCTCTGCCGCGCGATCACCATCGAGGTCCACCACGAACACTCGAGCGCCCTCCCGCGCGAGCAACAGCGCCGCCGCGCGCCCGTTGCCGATCGTGTCGCCGGGCGTCTGACCGCCACCCATCACGAGCGCCACTTTGCCCTCGACACGTCCAGGCATTCGATGCCCCCCCGCTGCAGCGCTCTCGCGCCATACGTCGAGGCGGCATCGTAACGGCGATGTCGCACCCCGTGAATGCCTCCAACGCTCCGCATGTGGCACGCTGGGTAGGTGACTGAGAGGTGCCCGATGAGACTGCCGAGGAAACCGTTGGCGATCCTGCTGCTCTGCGCCACCGCGCTGCTCGCCGCCGCCTGCGACGACGGAGCGCCGGTTCCAGCAGTCACCACGACTGTCACCCCCCGGGCCACGATCGAGGCAACCGCTACCTCGACCGCCACTCCGCCGAGACGGGCGGGAATCCCGACCGAGGTGGACTCGCTGATCAACCTCGTACTTGCGGGCGACACCGCCGCCCTTGATCGCGCCGTCATCCTTACCAGCCTCCCCTGTGGCCCACAGCAGGGCCCGGGCTCGCCGCCTGCTTGCCCTGCGGGTCAACCCGTTGGCACACGCGTCGACGTCTTCCCGGTGGCAACCTGCGAGGGCGAACTGCGCCCGGCCTCGTCCGTGCGCCCGACCCTCGACCAGGTCATGCAGGCGAAGCCGGTGCTCATTGGCGTCTACCGCGCGCCGAAGCCGTACCTGCCACCAGTACAGGCCGAGCAGGTCATCGTGTTCAGCCGGACACCGACCGAAGGCGTGACCGGACCGCTGGGCGCCGGCCTCGTGGTCGTGGGTGGCAGGCTCGCCGGCATCTGGTTCGGCTGCGGCGCGAAGCCGACCGAGATCGTGCCGCCGGGCACCGCGCCGCTATTCCTGCCGGGCGACTAGCGAGCGCGCTCGCCTCGGCTGGACCAGCCGGCGCTGACAGCCGCCAGCGCCGTCGTCAGCGGCACCGCCGCAACGATGCCGATGCTCCCGACGACGGTGCGGACCACCTCGGTCGCGAGCGCGTCGAAGGAGATGAGGGTCCCCGCTGGCTGCTGCTGCGCTGACAGAATGAGGATCAGCGGCAGCGCGGTGCCTGCGTAGGCAAGCAGCAGCGTGTTCGTGGTCGCCGAGATGTGATCGCGTCCGACGTTCATCCCGCGCCGGAACAACTCCCGCGTCGACAGGCTCGGATTCGCCTCGTGCAGTTCACCGATGGCCGAGGCCTGCGTCGTCGTCACGTCATCGAGGACGCCCACCGCGCCGAGGATCATGCTGCCGAGCAGGAGACCGCGCGGGTCGATCACGCCGTTCCCCAGCAGGATCTGCAGCGTGCTGGCATCGTCTGTCGCGATTCCGGTGAGATGTGCGAACTGCACCGACCACACGGCCAGCAGCCCTGTCAGCGCGAGGCACGCGACCGTCGCCCCGAGTGCCACCGCCGTCTTGCGCTCGACGCCATGCCCCAGGGTCAACGTCGTCGCGATGATCACGAGGGCACCGGCGATGCAGACGAGCAGCGGATCCCACCCGGACATGATCGCCGGCACGATGAACCGCGCGATCACCATCACGCTTGACCCGAGCCCTACCAGTGACAGCGCGCCTCGCCAACCGCCCACAGCAACCACGAGCAGCGCGAACGCGAACGTGAGCGCCCAGACCGGGACGCGGCGACTGCGATCCTTGATCTGCGTGATCACTCCGCGCTCGCCATCGACCTGCCCGAGCAGCACGGTGTCGCCGTTCTCTACGACGAAGGCGTCCGCACCACCGTCCTGGTACGCACGCTCGATGATGAAGCGCTCGCCGTCGACTTCGACGACCACGCGCTGCTGACGGATCACCCCCGACGGAGAGATCACGTCGTCTCCCGGTGTGACCTCGATAACGCGCGCTTCGCGGATCGTCTCGTGGACGACGGGGAGGCCTCGGCGTTCCCACACGCCGGAGGCCGGCAGCACCACGGTCACCACGAGCAGCAACACGGCGATACCGAGGTAGGCGAGGGCCGTATTACGTGCCTGCGGAATCACCGGCGCCCTCCTCGTTCCCCGCCGAGCGTACCCGCCCTACTCCGCAGGTGTTGCACGCCCATATGAGACTTCGTATCATCGAGACGCCGTCTCAGGTGGATCCAGGAAAGAGCCCTCATGCCTCGAATCATCCGCGCACTCAGCCTCGTGATCATCGTCCCGGCCCTTCTGCTCGCTGCCTGCGGCGAGGACACACCCGACGACGGGCGTCTGCGAGTCGTTGCGACCATCGCGCCTGTAGGCGCCCTCGCCCATGCCGTCGCGGGCGACACCATCCGCCTCGATGTATTGGTAAAGGCCGGCGTCGACCCACACGAGTACGAGATCAACGCCGCGGACTCCCGCACCATCGCCAACGCAAAGGTCATCCTGCGCAATGGCCTCGGCGTGGACGGCTTCCTCGACAAGGCGCTCAAGAACAACAAGGGCACCCTGGTCACGCTGACGGACGGGCTCACCCTCCGTGAGGCGTCCGAAGAGGACGAGGGCAAAGACCCCCACGTCTGGCACGACCCGCGCAATGACATCGCGATGGTGGACGCGATCCTCAAAGCCCTCTCCGCGGCTGCCCCCGAGCATGCCGCCACCTTCAAGGCCAATGCCCGCAAATACCAGGACCGTCTGCGCGCCGTGGACGTCGAGGTGAAGGCGATCATCGACACGATCCCCGCCGCCAACCGCAAGATGGTCACGGACCATGACGCGTTCGGGTACTTCACCGCGCGCTACGGACTCACGGTCATCGGTACGGTGATCCCTAGCACCTCCACCAGCGCGGAGCCATCCGCTGCGGAGATTGCCGCCCTCGTGCAGGCGATCCGGCGTGAGGGCGTCCGTGCGATCTTCGCGGAGTCGTCGGTCGACCCGAAGGTCGCGAAGCGAGTGGCGGAGGAGACGAACATCCGCATCGTGGATGACCTCTACGGCGACTCCCTCGGCGCTCCGGGTTCCGGAGCCGAGACAGTGGACGGGATGCTGCTGTCGAACGCGCGGAAGATCGCGGAGGCACTTCGCTAGGCGGGCTACCGCCCGCGGCGGCGTTCCCGGTCGGCATAGGAGCGGACCGCGCGCAAGAAGTCGATGCGGCGGAACTCCGGCCAGAACACATCGCAGAAGTAATACTCGCTGTATGCGCTCTGCCACAACAGAAAGCCGCTCAGGCGCAACTCGCCCGAGGTACGGATGATCAGGTCGGGGTCCGGGATGTCCGGAGCGTAGAGGTAGCGGCTGATCTCGTCCGTCTCGATGCCGCTCGCAATGCCGTCAAGGGAATCGCCGTTGCGGACGCGGTCGGCGATCATCCGGCGCACGGCGTCCGTGATCTCCTCACGCCCCCCATAGCCGATGGCCACGAGCAACTCGTACGGCCCATCGTTGGCGGTAGCCTCCTCGGCCCGCGCGATGGCATCCTGCGTGCTCTGTGGGAGCAACTCGCGGCGCCCCACCATCCGCACGCGCCGCCGTCGAGGGCTCTCCGAGGAGTCGTCGCTAAACGCCGCGACCTTCTCCTCGATCAGGGCGAAGATCGCCTTCAGCTCGTCGGGGCCGCGCTTGAAGTTGTCAGTTGAGAGCGCCCACAGCGTGACTGCGGGGATTTCGAGGTCGTCGCACCAGCCGACGAGTTCCTCGACCTTGTCCGCACCTCGACGGTGGCCGTCCGTGACGACCGCCAGCCCGGCCTTCTTCGCGAAGCGCCGGTTGCCGTCCAGGATCACACCGACGTGCTGTGGGATCGGCCCGTGGCGAATGCCGCGGTCCAATTCGCGTTCGTAGATGCGGTAGACCAGATCGAGGACGGGAGCCGCAGGGCGTCTGAGGAACGCAAGCGCAGTAGCAGCAACATCGCTAGGGCTTGGCATGCCGTCAGCATATCGCGAACCAGGAGAGCGAGGGCGTCGCGCGCCTGATACTGTTTCTGTGCCGCTCCGCCCCACCGGAGGTCCCATGCACGCTCGAATGATCCGAGACGGCCTCAGCGGTCTGATCGCGGTGGCCTTGGCACTGGGGATCGCCGAACTCATCACGGCCCTGACCGGCGCGGTCGCCCCGATCATCGCCATGGGCGGCCTGCTGATCGACAACGCCCCGAGCTGGGTCACCCACCTGGTGATCGATGCCCTCGGGACGAAGGACAAACCCGCGCTCGTCCTCTTCGTGACGGTCGCCACCCTGGCCGCTGGCGCGGGGATCGGCATCGTGGGGCGATCGAGTGACCGGCGAGCGCGGATCGGCTTCATCGCGCTCGGAGTTGTGGGCGCCATTGTCGCCACAATCGACACCCCTGCCTCCACGACCCAGGGCTCCCTCGTGGCCGCCTTTGGCCCGATCATCGGCGCGACGCTCGGCTGGCAGGCCTACCGCCTGCTCCGTCTCGCCGCGACCCCCGAGGTCACCGCAGCCACCGACACGGCGAACGCGGACGTCTCCGAGGCCACCCGAGCACAGTCGATGACACGTCGAGTGCCCGGACGCCGCGCCTTCCTCGGCTTTGCCACGGTGACGACGGGGGCATCAGCCGCAGCGTTCGTCGGCGGTCGGAAGATCGCGGGCTCATCGGTAGATGTCGATGCGCAGCGCGAGGCACTCTCACTCAACGCCGGCGACCAGAGCGCGAAGGGCGCGCTCGACCTCGACGGACTCTCGCCACTGATCACGCCAAACAAGGACTTCTATCGCATCGACACGTCACTCGTGACACCGCGCATCGACCTCGCGAAGTGGCGCCTGAAGGTCAGCGGGATGGTCGAGCGTCCGTTCGAGATGACGTTCGACGAACTCCTCGGCATGCCGTCGCGCGAAGAGGTCATCACGCTCACCTGTGTCTCGAACGAGGTAGGCGACGACCTCGTGGGCAACGCGCGTTGGCTCGGCGTCTCGCTGGCGGACGTCCTCAAGAAGGCCGGCGTGAAACCAGGCGCGACGCAGATCGTCGGGCGCTCCGTGGACGACTTCACGGTGGGCTTCCCCACCGAGGTCGCCCTCGACGGCCGGCCGGCGCTCATCGCCTATGGGATGAACGGCGAGGCACTCCCGGGCCCGCACGGCTTCCCGGCACGCCTCGTGGTACCGGGCCTGTACGGCTACGTCTCTGCCACGAAATGGCTGACCGAGATCGAACTCACCATCTGGGAAGCCTTCGACGCCTACTGGGTGCCGCGAGGGTGGTCGAAGACGGGCCCGATCAAGACGCAGTCCCGCATCGATATCCCGCGCGACGGACGCAGCGTGAAGCCCGGCCGCGTCGCCATCGCTGGCGTCGCGTGGGCCGGCGACCGCGGCATCAAGCAGGTCGAGGTGCGCGCGTACGCTCGCGACACCCCGCCCGATGCCGCCACCTGGATGACCGGCACCCTCAGCGAGGCGCTCTCTGGCAACGCATGGCGGCAATGGGTCGTCGAATGGCAGGGCGCACAGCCCGGTGACTACGTCATCGAAGTGCGTGCGACCGACGGGAAGGGCGACACGCAGACGAACAAGCGCCAGCGCTCCGACCCTGACGGCGCGACCGGGTGGCACCAGATCGACATCCGCGTGAAGGCCTGACCGACGGTCGCATGAACCGCAACGATCGGCTGCGGGCGACCTGACAGAAGTTGGCCGCGCGCCAAATACATCGCCGACCGGCGCTGCGCGTCGCTACAATACTGCCGAATTCTTTCGACCCGGCGCGCACTCCACGCAGACAAGCGAGTCTCGACGTGCTCATGACCTCCGCCCCCGAGGCCAGCACGCCGCTGCCCCCCGGACGCGCTGGTTCCAACCGCATCCTGCAGTACGTCCTGCACTACCGCTGGCGGTACGGCGGCGGCATGGTCGCGCTCATCCTCGCGACCATCGCCTCGCTGCTGCCTCCCGTGGTGATCCAGCGCGCGGTGGACGACCTGCGTGACGGCGTCGCCATGGATTCGCTCGCCCAGTACGCCGGCCTGATCGCCATCCTCGCAGTCGTAGAGGGCACGCTGCGCTACTACTCGCGCATGGTGATCTCTGGGACGTCTCGGATGATCGAGTACCGGCTGAGGGACGATCTGGCGCGCCACCTCATGGCGCTGGACCACAACTATTACGTCCACGCCCGCACCGGCGACCTGATGTCCCGTGCGACCAACGACCTGCAGGCTGTGCGTGATGTCCTCGGGCCCTCGCTCGTGGACATGAGCCGCATCCTCGTCGTCGGCGTCGCCGGCATCCTGTTCATGCTCTTCATCGATATACGCCTGACGCTGATCGCGCTCGTGTACCTGCCTGTCGTGATCGGCCTCATGAGCTTCTTCGAGACGAACGTCGAGCACCGCTTCATGGAGGTACAAGAGCAACTCTCCCACCTCACCGACCGGTCGCAGGAGAACATCGCCGGGATCCGCGCGGTGAAGGCATATGCCCAAGAAGACGCCGAGATCGCCTCCTTTGCCGAGGCCAACGAAGAGATGCGTGGCCGCGCGATGCGCCTCGCGCTCTACCACTCCGGGCTGTTTCCCATCATGGGCGTCCTGACGGGCGCTGGGACGCTGCTCGTCCTCTGGGTGGGGGGGCACGATGTCGTCGCCGGCCGGATGTCCATGGGCGAGTTCGTCGCGTTCAACTTCATCCTTGCCGTCCTCGCCAATCAACTCATGGCCGTCGGCTGGGTCGTCGCGATGGCGCAACTCGGCACCGTCGCGATCCGGCGGGTGAACGAGGTGCTGCGCACCGTGCCCTCGGTCCTCGACGGCACCGGCACGCCGCCGCCCCTCCCCGTCCGTGGCGAGGTTGAGTTCACCAACGTCAGCGTTGCCTTCGAAGGGCGCGAGGTATTGCATGACGTCAACCTGCGCATCCCCGCTGGCGCCACCGTCGCGCTCGTGGGCAGCACAGGCGCGGGCAAGACGACGCTCGCGGGTCTCCTCGTACGGCTCTCTGACCCCACCGGGGGAAGCGTCCGCCTCGATGGCGTCGATGTGCGCGAGTGGCCGCTCCCCCTGCTGCGCGACTCCGTTGCGTTCGTCCCGCAGGAGGCGTTCCTCTTCTCCGACTCCATCCGCGAGAACATCTCCTACGGCCGTCCCGAGGCCGCCGATGCCGAGTACGACCTGGCGACACACATCTCGCGGCTCTCCAACGACCTGAAGGACCTCACGGACGGCCTCGAAACCACCATCGGGGAGCGCGGTGTCACGCTCTCAGGTGGCCAGAAGCAGCGCGCGGCGCTCGCGCGGGCACTGATGAAGCAGGCGCCAGTCCTCGTCCTGGACGACGCCCTGTCACACGTCGACACCCAGACCGAGGAACAGATCCTCGAAGGGTTGACTGATGTGATGGCGGGGCGCACCACGATCTTGATCGCGCACCGCACCTCCACGCTACGCTCCGCTGATCTCCTCGCGATTATCGAGGGCGGGACGATCGTCGAACGCGGCTCACACGACGAACTGCTGGCAGCAGACGGCGTCTACGCACGCATCTACCGCGAGCAACTCGACGCCGAGCGACGCGCGCAGGAGCAGGCGGATGTCGACCTCGGTGGAGGCGGCGCATGAGCTTCTACGACGACGAGTCCGCCATCGGAAAGGTCTACGACCGCCGCCTGACCGGGCGGCTGGGACGCTACGTCCGTCCCTACGCGATGCCGCTCGCGGTCGCGGGCGTCCTCATGCTTGCGGTCGCCGTACTCGAACTCGTCCCGATCCTCATCGTCCGCTACGCGATCGACCAGCAGATCGACAAGGGCCTGACCGACCGCCTGCCGCTCCTCGCGTTCTGGTATGTCGCCGCGCTGCTTGCCTCGTTCGTCATTCGGTATCTCCAGGGGTACTTGATGGCTTGGGTCGGACAGCGCGTCGTCGTCGACATGCGGATGGAACTCTTCCGCCACGTCCAGCGCATGTCGATCTCGTTCTTCGACCGCAACCCGGTCGGCCGGCTAGTCGTGCGCCTCACCGGTGACGTCCAGCAGATCGAGGCGGTGATCTCGCAGGGGCTTGTCCAGATCTTCACGAACCTGCTGATGGTGAGTGCGATCATCGTCGCGATGTTCGCACTCGACTGGCGGCTGGCCACGATCATGACGCTGTTCGTAATCCCGCTGATCTGGCTCGTCAAGATCTTTGCCGCGGCCCAACGCGACGCGTTCCGCGACCAGCGCATCTGGATCGCCCGCATCAACGCCTACCTAAACGAAATGATTAGCGGCGTCGCCATCGTCCAACTGTTCAATCGCCAACGCCGCAATCAGGAGAACTTCGACGAGCGCAATCGAGGCAACCTCGACGCGAACCTGCGCGTGCTCTTCTGGTACGCCGTCTTTGAGCCGACGGTGGTGCTCTTCGGCGCGCTCACCACCGGCGCGATCCTCTGGTACGGCGGCGCACGTGTCGCCGACGACGTGCTCTCCCTCGGGACGCTGGTCGCTTTCATCGCCTTCATGCAGCGGTTCTTCTGGCCGATCCGCGAACTCGCCGAGCGCTTCACGATGCTCCAGGGCGCCATGGCCTCCGCCGAGCGCATCTTCGGCATCCTCGACCAGCCCGAGGAGGTCATCGACTCACCTGATGCGCAGCCGCTCGCCGAGGTGAAGGGTGCCATCCGCTTCGACCACGTGTGGTTTGCCTACCAGGGGGAGCACTGGATCCTGCGCGGCCTCGACTTTTCGATCGCACCCGGCGAGAAGGTCGCGATCGTCGGTGCGACCGGCGCTGGCAAGTCCACGATGATGTCGCTGCTGTCGAGGTTCTACGACGTGCAGCAGGGCGACATTCTCGTCGACGGCGTCTCCGTGCGTGCGTTGCCGCAGCGCTGGCTTCGCCGCCATGTCGGCATCATGCTGCAGGACCCCTGGATCTACACGGACAGCGTCACGGAGAACATCCGCCTGCGCGACACCTCGATCTCGCTCGAGCAGGTGCGTGCAGCCGCGCAGGCCGTCGGCGCCGACAAGTTCATCGAGGCGCTCCCCGGCCAGTACCAGACCATGCTCGCGGAGCGCGGCGCCAACCTTTCCACGGGCCAGAAGCAACTGATCGCCCTCGCGCGCGTCGCCGCCTTCAACCCGGAGATCGTCCTCGTCATGGACGAGGCCACGGCCAGCATCGACCCCGAGACGGAGGGCACAATCCAGCGCGGACTCGCTGAAGTCATGGTGGGCCGCACTGCCATCATCATTGCGCACCGCCTGAATACCATCCGCGCGGTCGACCGCATCCTCGTCCTTCACCACGGAGAACTCGCTGAAGACGGCACCCACGAGGAGCTCATCGCCAGGGGTGGCGTCTATGCCCGGCTGCACGAACTTCAATTCAAAGAACAACCCGCCCGCCCCTAGCGCCCTGCACACCTTGACGCGCTCCTCGGCAGGCGTACCGTTGTCTCCTCAGCAGCGGCCGAGGCGCCCGTCCACCGGGCAGAGAGCAGCATCCCGATGACCACCGCAGTCGCCCTCCCGTTGCGCACTCTGGTCACCCGCGCCTAGCTCGCCGTCATCGGCGTCACCGTGCTCGCGGCCCTCGCCCTCTCGGCAGTCCTCGGACAACCGACCACTACCATCATCAACGCGGCGACCGACGCGCCAGCCGTTCCGGCGGGGGCGACGACCGAGGAGCCGTGGGTCCCCGGCGTGATGACCTTCAGCGGCGAGCGCACTCCTACGCAGCGCCTCCCGATCCTCCTCGACGAACTCGACCCGGAGTGCCTCTGCGTCGGCTTCTACTAGCCACCACTCGATCAGCACGAAGGCCCCGTTGATGCGGGGCCTTCGTCGTTAGGCAGACAACCGATGCCACTCCCAACGGTCGTCCTCGTCCACGGCGCCTTCCACAGACCGTGGGGGATCGCGTCGTCCCGTTGTTGGACGCCCGAGGGGTCCGCACAATCGCAGCGGACCGAGGTGTCGGCTCGCCGCGGCGCGTCTCCTCAGATGACCGTGTCGACGACCGCGTCACGCGCGCCGCCATCGAGGAGGCGGGCGGGCCAGTCATCCTCGTCGGACACTCACAGGGTGGCCGCGCGATCACGTGGGCTGGCGTCGACAACCCTGCGGTGCGCCACCTGATCTACCTCACGGCCGTCGTCCCCGGCACCGTGGCGACCGTCGTGCCACCGAATTCCGCCGCCGCGTTCGTGCAGACCGACTGGGGGATGACCCTCGATCTGCCAGCCGCCACCGCAGCGTTCTACAACGACTGCTCACCAGCAGACATCGCGCACGCGACGGCTCGGCTGGACGGGCAGGCGGACACCATCGACCGATCGACGCCATACGAGCGGTATGCCTGGCAGCAGGTGCCCTCGACATTCGTCGTCTGCACCCTTGATCGCGCGATCACACCAGAGAATCAGCGGGCCTGTGCGGCGGCGATCGACCCACCCTGCGAAGTCATCGAGTTCGAGTCTGGCCATTCCCCGTTTTACTCGATGCCGGACCGCCTCGCCGACCTCATCGAGGCCACGGCAAGACGCTACGCCGAGTAGGCGCAGCAGCCGAGGCTCCGGAGCGCCAATGAGGCCGAGTCACCACGATCGCAGGACGACGGAACTAGCGTCTGGGGGCGGGGCCAATCGTGACACCCGGCGACCAGCGCGACAGGCCACGGATGCGCAGGTCCTCGGACGGCTGTTCGTTCTCAATCGCCTCAAGCGTCACAGTGGCGATCCGCCGTCCGAGTTCGAATGAGTCGACATCAATCGCCGCGGGATGCTCCGACTGCGCGACGGCACCGAAGCGAGAGTCGGTGAAACTGACGACCGAGACATCTTCAGGCACTCGCTTGCCAAGCGCCCGGACTGACGCGATCACCTCGCCGACCTCGCTATAGCCGGCCATGATCACCGTCGGCGGCTCCTCCGAGGCAAGTTCAGACGCCACGACCTCGCGCAGTGTCTGACCACTTTCGCGTGACGTACGGCGGCGCAGGCGCATCCCGACCGCCTCGGCGGCCTGGTCGATGTAGTTACGCCGGAGATTCGGTGGCACCCAGAGAACTCCATGCGCGATGACGGTGAGCTGCGTGTGGCCCATCCCCGCGAGCGCGGACATGGCCTCGGCAATGCCGGCGGAGGTGTCTGCCGACACGACGGTCAGCCCCGGCTCCCCTGGCTCCCAGCGGATCCCCACGGCGGGGACGCCCGCCCGTGCGAACGGCGCGAGGTGGGCGGAAAGGTCGCCGCGCGGCCAGATCAGCACTAGGGCATCGACCCGTTGGCCGTAGAAGTGGCGGAACAGCGATGCGTATCGTGCCTTGTCCCCGCGCGCGCTGGTCACAGCGAGTGAGTACCGCGCCTCGTGTGCGGCCGCGCCCATGCCATCGATCATGTCGAGGGAGACGGGGCTGCTCAGGCGATGGAACAGGACCCCCAGCGTCATCGTCCGCGCCATGCGCAGTCCGCGCGCCGCCTCATTCGGCCGGTAGCCGAGCGACTCGACCGCCTCCTGCACACGACGTTCGAGGTCGCCGCGAACACGACGCGCGCCGGTCAGCGCGCGGGACGCGGTGCTGACGGAGACGCCCGCTTCGTTCGCAACATCGAGGAGGGTGACGGGACGGGGACGGTCAGTGGCCATGCGAAAACCATATCGCACGAGCGGCGCAGGGTCATCGTGTGACACGGTCAGTGGCTAGTCACACGTTCCGAGTAGCACCGGACTCTCGTAGCGCCTCGATTTCGGGCCAGGTGAATCCGGCATCCAGCAGGACAGCCTCCGTGTGCTGCCCCAGTTCTGGCCCGCCACCCTGGACTCGTGAGGGTGTTCCGCTCATCCGGACGGCTGGCCCGGGCACTCGCATCCGACCGAGACTGGGCGTTTCGATCTCCTGGAGGTAGCCATTCGCCCAGAATTGGGGGTGCTCTGCCAGCCCGGCGTAGTCCAGCACGGGAGCGTTCGGCACATCGGCCGCCGTGATGCGCTCCAGCCAGTACACCGAGGGCTGCGTGCGGAACTGCCCCTCGAAGGCTTCCACCAGCGCCAATTTGTTCGCCTCGCGGTCGAATGGCCCCCGGAAGCGGGCGTCCTCGCGCAGGTCGGGCCGTTCGAGGGCATCGCATAGGCGCTCCCAGAACGCCTGCGTGTTCGCCGCGATCGCGACGTACCGGCCGTCTGCGCACTCGTAGTGGGTGTATGTCGCTGCGCGCCGCTCCTCGAAGCCCCGCTGTTCGCCGGTGCGGAGGAAGCGCGTGATCGGCATCGCCTGTACCGCCGTCATCGCGCTGATGAGCGATACGTCTACGTGCTGGCCGATGCCGTCGCGGCCTCGCACCACGAGAGCGCACGCGACACCGTACGCGAGCAGCATCGCGCCGATCTGATCGGCGAACCCGCCGATGAGTGCATGCGGGACCTGTCCCGGCCCCCCGCCCTGCTCCACCATCACCCCGGATAGCGCCTGCCCCACGTGGTCGTATCCCGGCCGCTCCGCCCAGGGCCCGTTCCGCCCCCACGAAGATCCCGAGGCCAGGATGATGTCTGCGCGCAACGCTCGTAGGACCTCATAGCCGAGGCCCCAGCGCTCCATGATCCCAGGCCGGAAATTCTCGACGACCACATCGAAGTGCGGCACCAGGCGTCTCACCGCCTCACGCGCTGCCTCGATCCGCAGGTCGAGGGTGACCGACTGCTTACCGCGGTTGTGCGCCTCGAAGTACGCCGAGAAGCCGTCGGGGCCTAGTCCGTTGGCACGGCCTGGCTCGCCGCCGGGCTCCTCCACCTTCACGACCTCAGCGCCCATGTCGGAGAGCAGTACCGTCGCGTATGGCCCCTGCTGATACCGCGTGAAGTCGAGCACACGGATACCCGTCAGCGCGCCATGCTCCGTCGCGTCATCCGTCATCGCGTCACCCTCCGCACGAGGGCGAGTGTACCGCCTTCGTCCGAGCGCTCATCGCCGTCCCAGCGGATACAATCCGCCGCTATGAACACCCTTCGAAACCGCGTTGCGATCGCCGGAGTCGGCGAGACCGAGTACTCGCGCGCCTCTGGGCGCAGCGAGGCTCGCCTCTCCCTCGAGGCGATCCTGCAAGCACTCGATGATGCGGGGCTCACGCCACAGGACGTCGATGGCCTCATGCGCTGGTCTGTCGACACGACCAGCGAGGCCGAGATCGCCTCGAACCTCGGCGTGAAGGACCTCGCCTGGTTTGGCGAGGTGAACCAGGCCGGCAATGTGGGTGCCGCGCTCGTCGCCCACGCCTCGGCGGCGATCGCGACCGGCCTCGCGCAGTGCATCGTGATCTATCGAGGGGTGAACGGCCGCTCCGGACGCCGGTACGGACGTGGCGAGGTCACCGGCCGTCGAGGACAGGGCGCAGCCGCGTTCACGGAGCCCTTCGGACTCCTGACGCCGCAGCACCAACTCGCGATGGTTGCGCGCCGCCGCATGCACGAGTTCGGCACGACCAGTCGCCAGTTCGGCTGGGTCGCCGTGAGCGAACGCGAACATGCCAACCGCAACCCGCGCGCGACGTTCTACGAGACACCCCTCACGATCGACGACCACCAGAACGGTCGGTTCATCGTCGATCCATTCCGCCTGAACGACTGCTGTCTGGAGACGGACGGCGGTGGCGCGCTCGTCCTCGTCAGCACCGATCGCGCACGTGACCTGAAGAAGCCGCCCGCCCTCGTCCGCGCTGCCGCGCAGGCCGGCCCCGGCGACCGAGGCGTCGTCGACACGGCCGCCGTCAGCCTCGGCCCTCGGCTGTGGGCGCAGGCCGGCGTCGCGCCCGATGAGATCGATGTCGCGCAGATCTATGACCACTTCGCGCCCTACGTGATCTTCGCGCTGGAGGACTACGGCTTCGTCGCGCGCGGCGAAGGCGGCCCCTTCGTCGAAGCCGGCGGCATCCGCTGGGATGGCGGGATGCTGCCCGTGAATACCTCTGGCGGCCACCTCAGCGAGGCCTACCTGCAGGGGATGAACCAACTGATCGAGTGCGTCCGTCAGGTCCGAGGCGAGTCCACCTCGCAGGTCGCGGACGCGCACCTCTCGTTCTGCGACACCGGCATCGGTACGGGTGCGGTGATCCTGGAGCGCGACGCATGAGCGCACGACCCGGCTTCCCGCTCCCCGTCCCGTCCGAGGACTCCGCACCGTTCTGGGAGTTCCTCCAGCAGGGCGAACTGCGTCTCCAGCGCTGCCTCGACTGCGCCACGCTTGCGCACCCGCCTCGATTGATGTGTGCGAAGTGCGGCTCGTTCGAGCGCGAGTGGGCGCCGGTGAGCGGTCGCGGCACGGTCTACTCGTACGTGGTCACGCGCCAGGCCGTGCATCCCTCGTTCGAGGGCCACACCCCCTACGCGACCGTCATCGTCGAACTCGCCGAGGGCCCCCACCTCACGAGCAACCTCGTCGATGTCGCCGTAGACGACATCGAAATCGGGATGCCCGTGGAAGTCATGCTCGTCGCCGTGAGCGACGAGGTGACTCTGCCGCTCTTCCGTCGGGCCTGAGCCAGTCCAGGCGCGCTGCGCCGATCCTAGTGCGGTGGTACCACCGACAGGCGACCCTCGACGTGGTGCTTCGCGATGAGGCTGGCCACGAAGCCCGAGGCCTTCGCCTCTTCCACGAACGTACGCAGGAACGCCGCACCAGCGGCGTTGGGCTTCGCGGTGCCGACGGCCTGCTGCACCACGGAGAAGTGTCCATCCAACACACGTGCGCCTGGAAGGCGCTTGACGTCCTCGATCAGCCCGGGACGTAGGGCTGCGATCGCCTCAAGGCCGTCATCGACGAATCGCGTGAAGACCGCTTCTGCACTGTCGAGACGCACGAGGGTCGCGTGTTTAATGTTGCGCTCGAGCCAGAGGCCGTACGCGCTGCGCGGCGTCACGGCGATGCGGACGCCAGCGCGGTCGACATCGTCGACAGTCAGGAGCGGCGAACCGGCGGGCACGAGGTAAGTCGCCTCGATCTCGGCGTACGCCGCGGTGAACTCGATCTTCTCGGCGCGTTGCGGCTCCGCGCCGATCAGTCCGATGTCCCACACGTTCGTACCTACGGCATCGCCCAGTTCACCCGGCGACTTGAACGGCACGAGTTTCAGCGGGACACCGAGGCGCGCAGCGATGGCCCTCGCCATATCGGGCGAGACACCGTCCGGGTCGCCGTCCGGCGTGCGGCCGGTGACCAGCAAGAAGTTCCCCATATTGACGCCCGCCCGCAGCACCCCGGTGGGTGCGAGTTGGGCTTTCGCCTCGTCGGACAGCGGGAGGTTCGCGAAGTGCTTCGTCATCGCAGGAGTGTACGGCGCGGCGTCGAGTCCAAGTCCAAGGACCTACGGGATGCGCTTCGCGATCACGACGTCACGGTCGAGGTACTCCCCGAACCCGCTGCTGTCGTACACGATGCGCCCGCCGCAGGTGAACATCGTCAGCCACTCCTCGCCCTTCGGGCGGTTCGAGGGCCAGAGGATCTCCGCCATGGGCATCTTGTCCACGTCGTAGCGCACATTGCTGAAGACCCGATACCGGAAGTTCCGGCCATCGCTCATCACGACCGTGATCTCGTCGCCGTTCTTCGCGTTTGCGAGCTGGTAGAACGGGCCCTGGAAGTGGTTCCAGGTCTCGTGAGCAGAGAAGATGGAGTTGCCGCCGGCGCCAGGCTTGTCGAAGTCCGGGTAGAAGCCGACCGCGTACTCGCCGTCGCGAGGGGATTCCATCTCGTTGTTGACGATGTGGTCGACCTCGACGTAGTGGTCGACGCCGAGGTTCGTCGCGACGACGCGCGCGATGCCGGCGCTGTTCGCTGGCGGCGCGCTGGCGCGGGCCGGCGGCGGCGGGAAATACGCCTTGCCAGAGGCGGCGGCAATCGCAGGGGTCGCGGCGTTCGGTGTGCCAACGGTCGTCGGGATGGGCTTCGGCGTCTCGGTCGCGATCGGCGTGGCCGAAGGCGTTAACGACGCCGCAGCGACCGTCAAGGTGGACTCCGCCGTCGGTGTCGCTTCGGGATTGTCGTCGCCCGAGCAGGCCACGACTGCCCCGAAGATGAGGACGACGCTGACCAGGGCGCTCGTGCGCACGCGAAGCGCGACTCGCTTCGATCGATCGGTCATCGTCAAGTCAGTCCCCTTGGTGCCCCGCCCCCGCATCGCAGTGTACGACGCGCAAACGTGGGGTTCGAGGCACTTCGAAGATTTGAGCCCCACGGGCTCGATACCCTACGGCCGATACGGGTTCGGCGACGGTCCGAGCTGCGAGCGAAGGATCATCTGCGCCTCCTCCACAAACTCACAGAGAAGCGGTCGCGTGTCGCGAGGATCGATGATGTCCTGCCCGGTCGCTTCGGCCGTCCGGAACGGCGAGGCCACCGAGTTCAGCCGCGCCTCGATCTCCATCCGCTTCGCCTCGGGGTCTGGCGCAGACTCGATCTCGCGACGGTAGGCCGCCGACGCCCCACCCTCGATGTGCATCGAGCCCCAGCGGGCTGACGGCCAGGCGTAGCGGCGGAACATCCCGCTCGGGCGGTGCTGGCACTGGCCGGCCACGCCGTACAACTGCCCGGTCACCACCGTCGCCCACGGCATCCGGCTCTCGCAAGTCGCAATCACGAGGCGCGCCCCCGCCCGCTCGATCCCGCGCATCTCCGACTCGAGGCCCACCATGAAGCCGGGCTCGTCCGCGAGCGAGATCAGCGGGAGGTGGAACGTGTCGCACAACTGGATGAAACGGATCACCTTGTCGCCCGCGGTCACATCGGTGGCCCCGCCAAACGCGATGTTGTTCGCCATGATGCCGACCGGGTAGCCGTTCAGCCTCGCGAGACCCGTGATCCGTGCGCGCCCATAGGTTGGCGCGATCTCGAAGAACGAGTCGCGGTCGACGACCGCGTCGATCACGCGATGCCCGTCGTACCCGCGCTTTCGGTCACGCGGGATGATCGACAGCAGCGACTCCTCACGGCGGTCGACCGGATCGTGCGGTTCGGCGCGCGGCGCCATCTCCCAGACGTTCGAGGGCAGGTACGAGAGGAAGCGCCGGATCATCTCGAACACCTCGGCCTCGCTGTTCGCGAGGTTGTCGATGACGCCGCTGACGCGCGTGTGCATCTCCCAGCCGCCCAGCGTCTCCTTGTCCACGTCGTAGCCGAGGGCCGCCTTCACGACGGGCGGTCCTCCCGGGAACAACTGACTCGTGTCCTTAACCATCAGGTTGAAATGGGACATGCAGGCGTTCACCGCCGGCAGCCCGGCTACCGATCCGAGGACGGCGGACACCATCGGTACCGCACGCAGGAGCAGCACGTCGGTCGCCGATCCAGCGTTGCCATCTGGCAGATAGGTGCGCCCCATCTCATCGAACGTCCGCACGCTACCGCCGGCCGCGTCCAGCAGCCGCACGTACGGCACGCGCCATTCGACGGCACGGCGGTTCGCCGAAGGCTCCGTACCCATCCCCCCGGAACCACCGCCGGACCCACCTCGGACCGTGAAGTCGCCACCCGTCACCACGACCTTGCGGCCATCGAGGGTGCAGAAGCCATCGACCGCCGCGCGCGGCGTGAGGCTGGCGAGCGCACCGTCCTCGTACGTGGCGTTGCCCATCAGCCCCATGAACTGGCGGAAGGAGCCAGGGTCGGCGAGCGCGTCGATGCGCTCGCGGACGGTCAGTTTCCGTTGGCGTGCTGCCGCGCCACACCCTCCGGCCCGCCCATCTGCGCGGCCATCGCGCGACGCCGTTCGAGTTCGTCCACCTCTGGCTGCCAGGTCATCTGCGGTCTCCCTTGCCTGCCTCAGTGGTCGAAGCGAGCCGATGGTACGCCGGCCACGCAGGCCCGCCAAAGCCTCACGCAGCCGGGAGTGAGTGCTCCCCGCACCCTCCGTCAGTGTTCTCCCCGAGGCGGCTGTCGCCCTTCAGGGGCAATCTGAGGAGGCCCCGAAGGACATTCCATGCCCGACCGTCGTCCGATCCTCGCCTCACTCCTCGCGGCAGCGCTCGTCGTTGGTAGCGTCGGTGGCGTAGCTGCGCAGATGCCGCCCTACACCGCCTACGGGGTGGGCCTGCAGTCCACCGACACCGTCACCGCGACCATCGAGGGCATCGAATGCGGGAGCGCCAGGGTGAGCGGCGCCGGCAACTGGAAGATCAGCATCCCCGTCGACGCTCCCTGCCATCCGAAGGACGGCGCGACCATCCATTTCGCCGTAAACGGCAAGGAGCACGCGGCAACCGCCCGCTGGTCCGGTGGTGGAGCACCACTCAACCCGCGCGTCGGCGTTGCCCTCGGCGCTGCGACCGCGACACCGTCAGCGACCACAACACCGAAGGCCACCGTGACGCCCACGCAGAGGCCGACCCCGAAGGCCACACTCAAGCCTGCCGCGAAGAAGTCGCCGACGCGTCCCGCGTTCCGCTAGCAGCCTCCCCGCGTAGCCTCGGATACTCTGCCTCCGCGTCGATCGACGCGGGACAGGGGCACAACATCCGGTACGGCACGGGACTTCCACTGAGCGGTGGGGCGTACGACCCCGTGATGCTGCGTGACTTCGCCCAGGCCCTGGACGGCGCCGGGTTCGATGTCCTCACGTCCGGCGGCCACCTGCTCAGCGCGGAGCCGGGACGGTTCCCAGCCAACCCGACGCCGACGTACTCCGGTTCGTTCTACGAGCCATTCGTCGTCTACACCTACCTCGCAGCCGTGACGACGCGGCTGCGCTTCCGCCCCAGCATCCTCATCCTCCCGCTCTTCCCGACGGCGGTCGTCGCGAAGCAGGCGGCGGCGCTCGCGCTGCTCAGCGGCGGGCGCTTTGAACTCGGCACCGGCATCTCCTGGAACACGGTCGAGTACACCGCGCTGAACGCGGACTTCCACACGCGCGGCCGGCGCTTCGACGAGCAGATCGAAGTGCTCCGCCTGCTCTGGACCGGCCAGCCCGTCACCTTCGAAGGGCGCTGGCACCACTTCGATGCGATCGGCCTCGGCATCACGCCGCCCCACATCCCGATCTGGATTGGGGCGGGCCCGGACGAACGCCAATTGCGCCGCATCGCACGCGTCGCCGACGGCTGGCTCCCCATGGGCGACCCGAGCCCGGTGATCCCCCGCCTGCACGAGTTGCTGCGCGAAGCCGGTCGCGACCCCGCGACCTTCGGCCTGACCGGCCGCGTAACGCTATCCGGCGAAGGGGCGACGACGTGGGTGGAGCAGGCGCGCCGGCTGGCCGCGATCGGCGTCACCGAGATCACGCTCGGCGCACCGCCAGCACTCGATCGCGCCGCCAGCCTCGCTCAGCTGATTGAGGGCAGGCGCGTGCTCGGAGAAGCACTCGGTTAACCGCTTACGAGGCGATATGCCTGCGCACCGACCCCTCAAGGGTTTCGACAGCGAGCGTGTCGAGGTGCGTGAGGTCGCCATCGAGCGCGCTCGCCAGCACGGTGTTGAACCCCGTCCGGATACGGCCTGCCTCAGTATCCACCACGAGCGTCCGAGCACCCACGGCGCGGAGCCGTGACGCAGCGTCAAGGGCCTCGGCGCGTGGGTCACCACCGCCGACCGCAACGTTCGGACGGCCGTCGGAGACGAGGACCAGCGACAGTGCCCCACCCGGCCGCGACGCGTGCTCCCGCGCAAACACCTCGTGCGCGAGGCGCAGCGCGGCTGTCAGGGGGGTGCGGCCGCCCGTCGGTAGATCGCGGAGGCGGCGCGCAGCCTGCTCCACGCTACTGGTGGGCGGCAGCACAAGGCTCGCGCTGGCGCCTCGGAACGTGATGAGCCCGACGCGGTCGCGCTGCTGGTAAGCGTCGAGCAGCAACGAGAGCGCCACGCCCTTCACGGCGCGCATCCGCTCGTGGGCGCCCATCGATCCGCTCGCGTCCACCACGAACAGCGCGAGGCTCCCCGCGCGCATCTCGCGCACCCGCTCCACGAGGTCGACCGGCCGCACGATCACCGCCGGCTCGTCGGCACCCGTCCGCCGCGCCCGCTGGTGCGGCGCTGCCGCCCGCAACGTTGCTGCCAGCGCGATCCGCCCGAGGCCCCTCGGTGGCGTCGAGGGCTGCGCCGTCCCAGCGGGGCGTCCCTGACTGGCCGTGCCGGGATCGATCGTCGCACGGCGGCCCGGTGTCGTAGCGCGGGCGCGAGGCGCGAAGGGAATGGGTGCCGAGTGGGCAGGCGGGGCGGCCTCGCTTGGGGGTAGCGGCGGTGACTCCGGCGTATCGCCCTCGGATCCGTCGTCCCCGCCATCGAGGTCACGCGGTCCATCGGAGGGGTCGTTGGGCCGTGTGCCATCCTCCGACGGTTCGAGAGGGGCGAGGTCGTCGAGGATTTCGGGAAGCCGTCCACCGTCAGGATCGTCGAACGGCTGCCGACGCTGACGATGCGGCAACGCAAGTTCTGCCGCGCGGCGGACGTCTTCGGTCGAAACGGTGTCGCGCCCTTCGTACGCCGCAAGCGCCGTCGCAGCGCGGTGCATGGCGATGTCGGCGCGGACGCCCTCAACACCAGCGGCGTGGCAGATGCGCGCGATCAGGTCGAGGGTGGCGTCGCCGAGGCGCACATCCGGCAATCGCTCGCGGGCGGCAGCAATGCGCGCGCGCTCTGCTTGCTCCGACTCCGACCATTGCGCGACGAACGCCTGCGGATCCCGCTCGAAGGCGATGCGACGACGCACCACCTCGACACGCTCGGCAGCGTCCGCGGGGCCCGTGACTTCGGCCGCGAGGGCGAACCGGTCGAGGAGTTGCGGGCGGAGATCGCCCTCTTCGGGGTTCATCGTGCCCGCAAGCAGGAAACGCGCGGGGTGGCTGACGGAGATCCCTTCGCGCTCCACGTAGTTGCGCCCCATAGCCGCGGCATCTAGCAGCATGTCCACGATGTGATCCGCGAGCAGGTTCACCTCGTCGACGTACAACACGCCTCGATTCGCGGCGGCCAGCAGCCCCGGCTCGAATACGCGCTCACCCTCGCGGATCGCACGTTCAAGGTGGATCGATCCCGCTACCCGATCGTCCGTCGCCCCCACCGGCAACTCGACCAGCGGCGTCGCCCGACGCAGCACATCGAGGGCTTCCCCACGCGCGAGCCGTTCGGCGCATCCGTCGCACAGCGCGTCGCCTTTCGGGTCGCAGCGGTATGCGCAGTCGCTTGCCTCGATCTCGGGGAGCAGCGCCGCCAGCGCACGCACGGCCGTGGACTTCGCCGTCCCGCGCTCGCCTCGGATCAACACCCCGCCGAGGTCGGGCGCGACCGCGTTCAGGACGAGCGCGAGGCGCATGCGCTCCTGTCCCACGATCGCGGTGAACGGGAAAACCGGCCGTACGCTCATGATGTTGCCTTCGGCAGCAGCGGTGCTTCCGCTCGCGCCTCGATGTCCGTCTCGGTGTCGAGGTAGAGGGCTTCGAGGGCACCCCGGAGGTCACCCGGCTCCGCCCAGAGCCCGCGGTCGGCCGCCTCGATCAGTCGCGACGCGATGTCCTTCAGCGCCCACGGATTGCTACGACGGAAGAACTCTTGCATCGCGGGATCGAGGGCGTAGCGCTCCGCCACCTGCGCATACATCCAGTCGTCGACCACGCCCGCCGTGGCGTCATAGCCAAACAGGTAGTCCACCGTCGCCGCCAGTTCGAGCGCACCCTTGTAGCCGTGACGCTGGATCGACTCCAGCCATCGAGGGTTCACGACACGCGAGCGGAACACCCGATGCGATTCCTCCTGCAGGTCGCGCACCCTCGGGCGGCGCGGATCCTGGGAGTCGCCAAAGTAGCGCCTCGGCTGGCGACCCGTGAGCGAGCGGATAGTCGCGATCATGCCACCATGGAACTGGAAGTAGTCATCGGAGTCGTAGATGTCGTGCTCGCGGTTGTCCTGGTTCTTGACTGCGACCTCGACACCCCTAAGCGCCTCGCGGAAGTCCTCGCGCGCGTCCACGCCATAGACCGCGCGGGTGTACGCATAGCCGCCCCAGTTGAGGTAGGTCTCCGCGACATCGGCGTCGCCACTCCACTGGCCATCGTCCATCAGCTGCAGGATGCCCGCGCCGTACGTCCCCGGCGGGCTCCCAAAGATCCGATACCCCGCGCGCGCCCACGCCTCGCCCGCTTCGACTCCGCGAGACACGAGGGCATCCTGTTCCTGCATCCGCAGGTGACGGACAGGATTCTGCTCGGGCGGCTCATCGAGGGCCGAGACCAGGTCAATGGCCTCGTCGATCATCGCGACGGCGTGCGGGAACGCATCGCGGAAGAAGCCGGAGATGCGACACACCACATCGACACGCGGACGGCCGAGTTCCGCAACCGGGATCACATCGATCCCCAACACTCGACGGCTCTCCGGCTGCCACCGCGGCCGCACTCCGAGGAGCGCGAGCACCTGCGCGATGTCGTCACCCGAGGTGCGCATGGCGCTGGTGCCCCAGATCGAGATGCCGATGCGCTGCGGTGTGCGGCCCTCGTCGCGCTGGTGCCGTTCGACGACACCGTCCGCGAGTTGCTGCCCCACGAGCCATGCCGTCGGGCTCGGCAGCGAGCGCGGGTCGACCGTGTAGAAGTTCCGCCCCGTCGGCAGCACGTGCGCCATCCCACGCGTCGGCGCACCGCTTGGCCCCGGCGGCACGTACCGCCCGTCGAGCGCGTCGATGATGTGTGTCAGTTCCTCGGGTGTCCGCCGCAGCGCTGGCACCAGCCGACCGCACGCATACGTCAATGCCTCGCGTACGCCGTCGCGGTCTTCGACGGCGTCGAGGTGTCGCGCCAGCGCGCCCTCGATCGCACCAACGGCGAAAGCATCCGCTTCCAGCATCGTCAGCAGCGCATGCGCGAGCGCGTCCACCGCCTCGATGGTGTCGGCGGCAGCGACGAGCGATCTACCCGCCCCTGCTACGAGGGCATCCGGCGCAGCGAACGACGCGCCGGGCGCCTCGGAGAGCGCGCGAAGGTCGAGGCCAAACGCAGCGGCGACGGCCTCACGCAGGCTGGGAACCTCGCCGTTCGGCAGACGGAGCAACAGCGCCAGCGTGTCGACGAGCGGGACACCCTCGGGTGCCTGGCCAAGGATGTGTAGCCCGTCGCGGATCGGTGCGCCGCTGAGTTCGTGCGTGTACGAGTGGATCGCCTCGACCAGATGGCGGAAGTCCGAGCCGGTCAGGTCGGACAGCGAGTACGGCACGCCGTCTTCGTGGGTCGTCGGGTCCCACTCGTGCGTATGGCTGGTGTCGGCGCGAAGCAGTGCGTCCAGTTCGCTGTCGAGGTTCGCCTCGCGGATCAGCGCCCAGATCTGCTGCTGTAACAGCGGCAACTTCGCCGGGTCAGTGCGTTCGAGCAGGTAGTACTCGTCGACGAGGCGTGCCAACTGTTCGAGTTCACCGTAGGTGCCGGCCGTGGTCATCGGCGGCGGGAGATGGTCGACGATCGTCGCGTGTGTCCGGCGCTTCGCCGCTGCGCCCTCGCCAGGATCGTCCACGATGAACGGGTAGATCAGCGGAAGGTCACCCAGAAACAGATCCGGGTAGCAGTCGGCGGCCACCCCAACGCCCTTGCCCGGCAGCCACTCGAGTGACCCGTGCTTCCCCATGTGTACGACGGCGTCCGTGCCGAACCCGCCGGAGGCCTGCGGCTCCGCAAGCCAGCGATAGAGCGCGTGGTACGGGTACGGCGGCGCGAGGTCTGGCCGGTGCATCGCGGCCGTCGCGTCCATCCCGTACCCCCGCGGCGGCTGCACGGCCACAAACACGTTCCCGAACCGCAACCCCGCGAGGGCCAACGAGCCGTCCTGCGCCACGTAGTAGCGCCCCGGCGCGGCGCCCCACTGCGCCTCCATCTCTTTTCGACGGCGTGCGGGCAGTTCTGCCTCCCACCCGCGGTAGGTCGCGGCCGGCACGCGCGCCGCAGGCGACGACAGTTGCGCCTCGGTCAGCACCTCACGGTCGTACGAGCCTCGGTCGATCAGTTCGAGCAGCAGCGCGTCGCCGTCGGCCGGAAGCGGGCCGACCTCGTAGCCCGCATCGCGCATCGCTTCGAGTAGTCGCAGCAGCGAGGCGGGGGAGTCGAGACCGACCGCGTTCGCGATCCGCGATGCCTTCGCGTTGTGGTTTGTGAGTACGACCGCGATGCGCTTCTCTGCGTTCGGCACGTGTCGCAGCCGCGCGAACCGTGACGCGATCCCCACGATGCGCGCCACGCGGTCGGCGAGTGGCGCGCTCTGCACGACATCACCGAGGGCTACGCCCTCCTCCGACAGCGGCAGCGCCTCCTTGAACGACAGCGGCACCGTGATGATGCGCCCATCGAGTTCCGGAATCGCCACGTTCATCGCAACGTCGAGGGGGCTCAGGCCCGCCTCGGAGACCTCCCATCGCTCTACTGAGGTGCTGGCGTTCATCGCCTGCAGCTGCGGCACGTCCAGCATGCGCAGGAGATCGGAGGCCCACTCCTCCTCGGCACGCTCGTCTGGCGACGAACTGCCCATCGCGAAACTCGTCGTGTTCACCACTACGTCGACGGTCGCTTGACCCTCGGCATCGGCGAAGTAGGCGACGGCTGGCGGGAACGTCTCACCCTCGGCCGCGGGCTCCTTCAGCGAATAGAGGTACACCGCGAGCATGTTGAGGCCGGCCGCTTCACCTGCCTCGATCAGCGCGTCAATCGCCGAGGTGTTCCCGGTCAGCAGGAACGCGCGGTAGAACAGCACCCCCACCGTCGGCTGCCCCGGCAATGCCCGCGCATGCCAGGCTTCGAGGGTCGTCGCGCCGAGCGCCGGGTGGTACACGCCATGCCTCGGCTGCTCCGCCGGCGGCTCGTATCCGAAGCCAGTCGTCAGCAGGTGGTCACTGAGGAACCTCAGCATCTGGCGGAAGTTCTCGAGGCCACCCAACTGCAAGTATGCCTTCGCCTCATGCGCGATCGGCACGCCGGCGTTGCTCACCGCGGTCAGGTCGGGATCGAGGTCGTCCGTGCCGGGCAGCGCTACGAGCCACCGCCCTTGTTGCTCCACGGTACGCACGAGGTAATCGAAACCCGGAAACGAAGCCTTCCCGCCGTGCAGCTTCAGCAGCACGACCTCGGCCTCGGGCACGACCGCGTCGATGAACGCGGCCGCGTCCGCTTCCGATTGCAAGTGGCCGATGTTGTACGCGCGCACCGGCGGAAAGTCATCGCCGAGCGTGCTCGCGATGCGTGAGAGGGCGAGGACGTCCGTGTCCGCGTGCGTGAGGATCACGAAGCCGCGCGGCTCGACCGCGACTGGCGTCAGTACCACCGCGGTGGCGTCCGGCGTGTGCGTCTCGCTGTCCCATCGGAACGCCGAGAATGCGAGCGGGGCCAGTTCCGGCGGCGGCGGCAGGTAGCGCTCAGCTACGACTTGGCGATCGATGTAGTCGTAGAGCGCGAGCACCTCGCGCTCGGTGTTGATCGAGTGGAAGAACGTCGAGCGCCCCTCGAACAGCAGCATCACCACGTTCGCGAGGGGGCACGGTCCGAGGCAGCCGCCCATGTTCAGATGGACGCGGTTGCGGAGTTTCCGGCGCTCCCATTCGTTGTGGAAGAGTTCGTCATGGCCCTCGGGGTGTCCGCCCTCGGGCTTCCCGCAGCAACAACCGTACGCGCAGACGAACAGTTGGCCCAGCTGCCGCCCGACGTTGACGAGTTTGCCGTCCGCGCGTGTGACCACGTTCCGCGCGCGCGGCGTCCGACCGCCCACCCACTCGACATCAGCCACGAGAGAGGCCTACCGCGCTTCGGCGGCGTTGAGGTGAGCCTTCGCACCCCTGCCAGCGAGGCGCTCGCGCAGCCGAGGCCACGCGGTGAAGATCGCCGCGAATGCCACCCAGAAGACCAACGCCCCAGCAGTTGAGGTGCGTTGGAACTCAGCGACCAGGTTCGCAGGCACCACGCTTTCTTCGACCACATCGGGGAGTAGGAATACCGAGCCCAGTGCGACCGCCGCCACGATCGCGAGGCCCGCCGCCGCACCCATCCAAGCGGGACGCCCTCGACGGGCGAGCAGCACGACGACCAGTGTCGCCACCAGGACCGCAATCAGAGTCACGCCAGCGAGGCCGAAGAACAGACGCGTACGTTCGTTGATGGTGTTAGGATTGCCGACGCCCGGTGGGTTCGCCGGGTATTTCAGCGCCGGTACGCCTGCGAACACCCAGAACCCTGCGGCGCCCGCCAGCAGCCGAGCGCGAGTGGTGATGTCGAACTCCAGCAGACGCGCCGTCAGCAGCAGCGCCGCCGCTGTCATCACTCCCCAGGTTAGCCCGAGGCTGCCCCAGCCAAACCAGAGCCCGATCTCCTGCGTGGACCGGCTCACGACCTCTTCGGCGTGGCCAGCGTCCTCCTGATGATCCGCGTGCGAGGCTTCCTCGATGGCGACTGCGCGATCGATAATCGGCTCGGTGGCCACCGCATGAAACCCTGCGGTGACCAGGCCCGCCAGCAACCCAGCGATCGCCGCCGCAGAGAGCAGCGAGGCACGCAGCGGTTTGCGAGGCGCTGCAGGTGAGGTGTTACTGGCCGTCATACGCCTTCTGCAACCCCGCGATCTCGATCTTCTTCATGCCGAGCATCGCCTGGACCACGCGGCCCGCCTTCTCCTGATCCGGATCGCCCATCAACCGACCGAGGGCTTCGGGGATCACCTGCCATGAAAGGCCGAACCGGTCCTTCACCCATCCGCACTGCTCCTCACCACCGCCGGCAGAGAGGCGCGTCCAGTAGTAGTCGACCTCATCCTGCGTTTCGACGGAGATAGCGGGGGTGAACGAGAACTGCGGCCCCGCGTTCAACGCGTGGAACCGCTGCCCGAGCAGTTCAAATGTCGCTGACATCACCGGCGCGTCCGGCCCACCCATGCGACTGACGTTCTCCACCTTCGAGTCCTTGAAGATCGAGGTGTAGAAGGTCATCGCCTCCTCGACCTTGCCGTCGAACCAGAGGAACGGAGTAATCGTCTGCATGTCGGTCCTTCAAAGCGGAGCGCCTCAACCATCGAGGACCACCATGGGCTGGCTAGTGGCAGGGGAATCCGGCGGCGTGGCGCGCGTCGTGGACGAACTCATGGATGAAGTTCGTGTCGAACGCCGCCTGACCCTGGACGAGACTGAACAACTGCCCCTGGTCAACGGAGAGCACGAGGTACGCGACGAACGCGGCGACGAACGCGGCGACAAGCGCAGCGATCACCCCGAGGTCTGAACGGTCGAGCGAGCGGATCATGACAGCCTCCTCAGTGGCTCACCGTTGAGTTCGAGGATGGGCCCGCATCAGGGAATCCTGACGGCGCACCACCCGTTTCCTCGCGGGTGAGAAGCGTGGCACCTCGATCGGCGACCTGGCTCCCGGCGAGCAACCTCGCGCGGATCACAGTTGCGGGACAGCGCCGGGGTCTCACCGGACTTCGCGATCGTGGAGCGATCGGGGCTGACTCTACCCCCTGCCTACGCCCCCCGCAAACGAGGCCCTACCAGATGTCGATGAGGCGCTTCCGGCCGGTGCGGGGGGCCGGCTTGCTGATCCCGGAGAGCGTCTGCGACAGCAGTCGTCGGGTGTCCGCCGGATCGATGGTGTTGTCGACGCCGAAGCCGACCGCCTGTTGGATCGCCTTGCCTCGCTGGTAGGCCCGGTCAACCAGCTCCTGGTAGCGCTCCTTGCGGTCCGCCGGGTCGGCGATCGACTCCAGTTCGGCGCGGAACCCGAGTTTCACCATGCCCTCCAGGCCCATCCCGCCAAACTCGCCCGTCGGCCAGGAGACATTGAGCGCTGCGGAGCGATAGGAGCCGGCGGCCATGGCGATCGCGCCGAGGCCGTACGCCTTCCGCAGCACGACGAACAGCAGCGGCACGGTGATATTCGAGCCGACCACGAACATGCGGGCGGCGTGGCGGACGAGGGCCGTCTTCTCGATCTCCGGCCCGACCATGATCCCCGGCGTGTCGCACAGCGAGAGGATCGGGATATCGAACGCGTCACACAACTGCATGAACCGCGCGGCCTTGTCCGACGCATCCGAGTCGATGGCACCCGAGATGTAGTTCGGGTTGTTAGCGATCACGCCGACGGGGCGCCCCTCGATGCGGATCAGCGAGGTGATCATCGCAAGGCCAAAGTCACGACGGAGTTCGAGGACGGTGCCAGCGTCTGCGAGCGTCTCGATGATGTTGCGGACTTCGTAGACGCGGAGGCGATTCTCGGGGATGTGGCGGCGCATCATGCGCTGGTCGTGTTCTTGCCACGTCTTCGTGTTACCCTGGAAGTAAGAGACGTACTTCTTTGCGGCGGCGACCGCCTCGGCTTCGTCCCCGACCGCGATGTCGACGACACCGTTCGCCTTCTGGATCGACATCGGCCCGACGTCCTCCGGACGGAACACGCCGAGGCCACCACCCTCGATCATTGCGGGCCCGCCCATGCCGATGCTCGAGTTGGCCGTGGCGATGATCACATCGCAGCAGCCGAGCAGTGCCGCGTTCCCCGCGAACGAGAAGCCCGAGTTCACCCCCACCAGCGGGACGAGACCGGACAGCCGTCCGAGCGAACGCCATGAGTCGGTCTGGCCTGTCGTGATGGAGATCGGCGGCAGGGCCTCGCGCGCACCGGGCTCGCGCTTCGGTGCCTGCTCACGCTCGCTCCGAGGAGTCCCGCCACCACCCTGCGCTCGGCCGCCGCCGCCCTCGGTGAACAGGACGACCGGAAGCATCCAGTTCTTGGCAACCTCGAGGAGGCGGTCGGTCTTGCGGTGGTTTTGGCCGCCCTGCGTGCCGGCGAGCACGGTGTAGTCGTACGCGAGCACAGCACAGCGCGAAGCATCCGCGCCGAACTCAGCAGCGTTGATGGTTCCGGTACCGGTCACCATGCCGTCTGCTGGGTAGCGGCGCATGACCTCTTCCGTCGGGCGGGGGATGCCGACCGGGAGGACGAGGCCGCCGTACTCGACAAACGACCCCGGGTCGATGAGGTCATCGATGTTCTCGCGCGCACTGCGGCCACCCGCCTCATGCCGGTTGGCGATCGCCTCCGGTCGCGCCGCGTCTGTCGTGTAGAACTGCCGCTCGAGGACTTCCGCCAGGTCCGGCCGGATCTCGTCGAGGTCGAAGTCCTCGGCTGCCTCGGCCGCGCCGCCTGCGACCTCGGATGCCTCGATGAACAGCACCGGCTGTCCGTCGTAGATCGTGTCGCCCTTCGTGACGGAGATCGCGCGGACGACCCCGGCGGTCGGCGCCGCGACCACGTGCTCCATCTTCATCGCTTCCATCACCGCCAACTGCTGGCCGGAGCGGACGGTGTCACCCACCTTCACGTCCACGCTCACGACGGTGCCCTGTAGCAGCGAGTTCACCGCGACCGTGCCGTCTGGCCCCGCCGCCACCCCACCACTCGAGGTCTCCGCAACCGCGGCGACGCTCGGCCCCGCCCCACGCCTCGTCTGCGCCGCGTGCGCCAGGACTGCCAGCGGGTCGACCGCGTCCACTCGCGCCCCCGCCAGCCGAGGCCCACCAGTAGCGGCCTCGGGGGTCAACGCGGAGGGGGCTACAGCAGCGGCTACGGGCACGCCCTCGAAGAAATGACGAGGCTGCTCACCGGCCGCCTGCACGATGTCCGACGTGTAAT
This sequence comes from Chloroflexota bacterium, assembly GCA_947446155.1. The sequence goes on from CANFFZ010000005.1 coordinate 35,920, forward strand.
CCTCGATGAACCGCGTGGCGTAGTTCGCCGCCACGAACTGCGGGTGCGCAAGGATCCCCTGCAAGAACGGAATGTTCGTCGCGAGCCCCTCGATGCGGAACTCCGACAGCGCGCGCCGCGTCTTCGCCGCCGCCTCCACGAAGTCACCACTCGTGTGGACGATCACCTTCGCCAGCAGCGAGTCGAACCGCGGGCTCGTCTGATACCCCACGTACCCGAACGTGTCCGTGCGCAGCCCGGGACCCGAGGGCACTTCGAACGCCGTGAGCGTGCCGCCCGAAGGGCGCGGCGAACCGTCCGGCACCATCGTCTCCATGTTCACGCGCACCTGGATCGCGTACCCGCGCGGCGCCGGCACTCGCTCCTGCGTCAGTCCGAGGTCGGCGAGCGAGGCCCCCGCCGCGATCTTCAACTGCGTCTGCACGAGGTCGATACCCGTCACCTCCTCGGTGACGGTGTGCTCCACCTGCAGCCGTGGGTTCGCCTCGATGAACGCGAAATAGGAGTCGTCGCTTAGCGCCGTCGCGTCCACGAGGAACTCGATGGTGCCCAGGCTTTCGTACTTCGCCGCGCGCGCGAGGCGGACCGCCGCCTCAGTGATCCGGTCGCGCAGCCCGACCGGCAACCCCGGGCTCGGCGCGATCTCCACCAACTTCTGGTGCCGCCGCTGGATCGAACAGTCGCGCTCGCCGAGGTGGATGACGGCGCCCGTGCGGTCGCCCACCACCTGCACCTCGATGTGTCGTGCACGCTCCACGAGCCGTTCGATGTAGACCGCGCCGTTGCCGAAGGATGCCTTCGCCTCCGACTGTGCGCGCTTCACCGCGTCCTCGATCTCGCTCGCGTCGCGCACCACGCGCATGCCGCGTCCGCCGCCGCCCGCGACTGCCTTCACGATCACTGGCGCGCCATCGAGGAACGCCATGAACGCTCGTGCCGCCTCGGCATCCACTTCGGCCAGCGTCCCCGGTAGCACGGGCACACCCTCGGCCTCCGCGAGCGCGCGTGCCCGGATCTTGTCGCCGAACAGCGCGAGGGCGTCCACGCTTGGCCCGACGAAGGTGAGCCCGCTCTCGGCGCACCGTCTCGCGAAGCCAGCGTTCTCGCTCAGGAAGCCGTACCCGGGATGCACGGCGTCGCACCCGTTGGCGACCGCCGCCGCGACCACCTGTTCGATGTCGAGGTACGCCATCACGCCGGA
>CANFFZ010000006.1 GCA_947446155.1 Chloroflexota bacterium
ATGGATCGTCCCGCGTGGGATTTGAAAGCCCTCGAGTCGCGCATGCCCAGCGCGCTCGCCGCGATTCAGGCGTGGCTGGCGAAGGCAGAGGGTGACGGCTTCGACTTGTTGTTGCGCGCCGTTGACGTGTCGGCGAAGGCATCTCGCGAGCGGGTCGAAATCAGCGGCTCGGTGCCAATGATCGACTCATCGGACTACGCGGATTTGGTCACCATTGAACGAACATCGGCATCACGACGTGGACATACCGGTCGTCGCCTACGGGCTTGAGCACGCCGGGGGCCGACGGGGAGCTGGTCTCGATGGCGACGCGCGGCTCGCTGATGACGTTGAGCACCTCGATGAGGTAGCGGCTGTTGAAGGCGATCTTGGCTTCTTCGCCAGTGACCTCGGCGTCGATCTCGCCTTCGTTATTACCGATTTCCTCGGCGCGCGCGGTGACCAGCAGGCGGCCAGTGGCGCCGGCCGCGCCCGGGGTGGCGATCAGGCGGACGATGCCGGAGCCATCGCGCGCGAAGATCGAGGCGAGCCGCGTCTCCTGCTTGAATCCGTCGACAGCGACCACCGTGCGCGTGGCGGACGAGGCGGGGATGAGTTGCTGGTAGTTGGGGAAGGTGCCCTGGATCAGGTTCGCGATCAGCGTCGCGTGGCCGAGGTCGAAGAGCACCTGCGTCTGCCCGGCGTTGACGGTCATGCGCGCGGGCTGCTGCGCCTCGGCGAGCAGGCGCGAGAGTTCGCCGAGGGCGCGCGCGGGGACGATCACTTCGCGTTCCTGGCCTGCGCCGGCGAGATCCAACTGGAACACGGCGAGCCGGAAGCCGTCGGCGGCGGCGAGGCGGATGCCCTGCGGGCCGATGGCAAAGTCGACGCCGGTGAGCACTGGGCGGGAGTCGTCGGTCGCGGCGGCGAACACGACGTGTTCCAGCGCCTCGCGTAGCCGCTCCGGCTCGATCTCGATGGCGCCCGCGCCCTCTACGGACGGGATGGGCGGGAACTCGTCGGGATCCATACCGCCGATCGATGCTGAGTTGCGCGCGCACGCCAGACTGACCTGACGCGAACGCTCGGCGAGCGTCATTTCGATCTCATCACGCGGCAACGTGGCGACGAAGTCGGACAGCAGCCGCGATGGCATGGTGATCGAGCCCGCCTGCGTGACGTTGGCGGTGATGGTGTAGGTGATTGCGATGGTCTCGGCGTCGGTGGCGGAGAGCTTCAGTTGGCCGTTATTCGCCTCGACCAAGATGTGCTGCGTGATCGGGAGCACCGACCGCGAGGGCACAGCCCGGGAGACCGCGCTCAACGCGCGGTTCAGGTGTTCCTGTTGGCACTTCACGCGCATATTTGATGCTCGCAACCACAGCTCAACGCTGGTAAGAAATGCTCAAGCCACTAAGCAAATGCCTTGCTTAGGGGAGTATACGGATACACGAGATCTGCGGCAATCAGCAATATGCGCGGTTGCGATGCCTTATATGGCCGACGCGGCCTCCCGAAACGCCTGCGCCGCCGCCTCGACGGTGCGGTCGATCGCGGCCTCGTCGTGGGCGAGCGAGACGAACCAGCACTCAAACTGCGAGGGCGGCAACAGCACGCCTCGGGCGAGCATTGCGCCGTGGAAGCGGGCGAACATGGCGGTGGTGGCCTCGCGAGCCTCGGCATAGTTTGAGGGCACCGAGGCGCGAAAGAACGGGGTCAACGCCGAGCCAGCCCGGGCGACCGCCAGCGGTACGCACTCCGCGGTGGCAGCGGCCAGCAGCCCCGCCTCCAGCCGCGCACCGAGCGCCTCGAGGCGGCCATAGGCGTCGGGATGGGCGGCGAGCGCATCGAGTTGGGCGCGACCGGCCGCCATCGCCAGCGGATTGCCGGAGAGCGTGCCTGCCTGATAGACATCGCCGGCGGGGGCCATGCGCTCCATCAGCGCCCGAGGCCCACCGTAGGCCCCCACGGGCAGCCCGCCGCCGATCACCTTGCCCAACGCCGTGAGGTCGGGCCGGACGCCGTACTTCTCCTGCGCGCCGCCGGGGCCAATGCGGAAGCCGGTGATCACCTCGTCGAACACGAGCAGCGCGCCGAACTCGTCGCACAGCGCGCGCAGGCCGGCGAGGAAGCCATCGGCGGGCAGGACGAGGCCCATGTTGCCCGCTATCGGCTCCACGATGATGCAGGCGATCTGGCCGGGATGCGCTTCGAACGCCGCGCGGACGGCCAGGAGGTCGTTGTAGGGGGTGACGATGGTCTGGGCGGCGTAGGCCGCCGGGACCCCGGGGGAATCGGGCAGCCCGAGCGTTGCGACGCCCGAGCCAGCGGAGGCGAGCAGCCCATCGGCGTGTCCGTGGTAGCCGCCGTCGAACTTCACGATCAGGTCGCGGGCGGTGACGGCGCGCGCAAGGCGCAGCGCGGTCATGGTGGCCTCAGTGCCAGAGTTCACAAAGCGCACCATCTCGATCGACGGCACCGCCGCGACGACGCGCTCGGCCAGCACCACCTCCGCCTCCGTGGGCGCACCGAACGAGGTGCCGAGGCCAGCGGCCTCGCGGATCGCGGCGACGACCACCGGGTGCGCGTGGCCGAGGATCAGCGGGCCGAAGGAGCCGACGTAGTCGATGTACTCGTTGCCATCGGCATCGGTAACCATCGCACCGGCGCCGCGCGCAAGCACCACCGGCTCGCCGCCGACGGCGCGGTAGGCGCGTACCGGCGAATCGACGCCGCCCGGCAAGACCTTGCGCGCCCGTTCCATGATCTCGCGCGACCGCGTGCGATTCATTCCTGCTCCTGACTGTTCCCGGCCGTATTGTGCGCCCGGTACGTGGTTATGCGCCGAGCGCGGTTGCGATTTCCAGTAGCGTGGCGACCTCGATATCCGGCTTGGGCAGCTCCTCGCGCGGCTCTTCCTTGGCTTCCGTGTCCTTCGGTTCCTGTGCCTCTTGCGTGACCTGACCGCTCGGCCGATGAATCCACGCCGCCCGCATCCCCGCGTGCATGGCGCCCAACACGTCGGTGGGGGCGGAGTCGCCGACGTAGAGCACCTCGTGCGGCTCGCAGGCGAGGCGGGCGCACAGTCCAGCGAAGGTCGCGCGGTGCGGTTTGTACGCGCGCATCGACTCGGAGGACTGGATCACGGAGAAACGCAGCCGGTTGGTCACGACCGCGCCCTGCAGGAAGTCCTCGTCAGCGTTCGACATGAGGCCCACGAGGTAGCCCGCTTGCGCGAGCCGCTCGATGGTCTCGGCGGCATCGAGGTACGCGGGAGCAACGGCGAGCACGTCGCGCAGGTGATTCGCGCCCTCGATGGGATCGATGTCTGCGATCTCGTGCTTCTCGAAGGTGTAGGCCCACTGCCGCCGCCACATCTCCCAGGTGGTCTCGAACTCCGGGAGCGGCCCATCGAGCATGGCCTTGCGGTCGAGTTTGCCGTCCTCGCCGCGATGCCCCGGCGCCCAGACGCTGACGGCGGAGAACGCCTCGGACGAGAAGGTTTTGGCTGCCACCTCGTAGTCCACGGCGATGCCGCGCGCGGAGAGGAAGTCGGTGAGCGCGGTGCGAAAGTCCCAGTCGAACAGCGTGCCGTAGGCGTCGAAGACCACAGCCTTGATCGGCGTGGGGTCGAAGATCGGGCGCTCTGCCTCGGGCTGGTCTACTGCTCCCTCAGCCACCGCGCCGCCTCCTTGGCGTGATAGGTGATCAGGATGTCGGCACCCGCGCGCCGGATCGCCATGAGCGTCTCCAGCACCACTGCGCGCTCATCGAGCCAGCCCTGCTGGGCGGCAGCTTTCACCATCGCGTATTCGCCGGAGACGTTGTACGCCGCCAGCGGCAGGTGCGTCGACTCACGCACCGCGCGAATCACATCGAGGTAGGCGAGGGCGGGCTTCACCATGACCATATCGGCTTGCTCCGCGATGTCGGCGGCGACTTCACGCAGCGCCTCGCGCACGTTGGCGGGATCCATCTGGTAGCCGCGACGGTCGCCCGCGCCCTGCCGGGGAACGGAGTCCGCCGCCTCGCGGAACGGCCCGTAGAAGGCCGAGGCGTACTTGGCGCTGTACGCCATGATCGGCAGCGTCTCGAAGCCGGAGCCATCGAGCACCTCGCGGATCGCGCCGACGCGGCCATCCATCATGTCCGAGGGCGCGATTAGGTCCGCGCCAGCCTCGGCGAGCGAGACGGCGGTGCGCGCCAGCAGCGGCAGCGAGCCGTCATTGTCGACCTCGCCGCTTGGGAGCAGCAGGCCGCAGTGGCCGTGATCGGTGTACTCGCAGAGGCAGACATCGCCGACCACCAGCAGTTCCGGGTCGGCGTCCTTCAGCGCGCGCACCGCCTGCTGCACGATGCCGTCGGAGGCGTAACCCTCGCTGCCAACAGCGTCTTTGGCCTCCGGGATGCCGAAAAGCAGCACCGCGCGGATGCCGAGGTCGCGTAACTCGCGCGCCTCGGCGGCGAGTAGGTCGACGGAAAGCCGCGACTGCCCGGGCATCGAGGAGATCGGTTCGCGGACGCCTCGGCCGTGTGTGACGAACAGCGGGTAGATGAACTGTGCGGGGTCGAGATGCGTCTCGCGCACCAGGCCGCGCATCGCGGCGCTCGCGCGGGTGCGCCGCGTGCGAGTGAACGCCGCCGCGCGTGTGGAGACCGTCATCGTGCTACTCCCTCGTTACGCGCGAACTGTTCGCGAAGCACCTCGACCAGCCCCGCCACCGAGGCCTCCCGCGCCACCACCGTTGGCGGCAACCCGGCTTCGGCGGAGGCCTCAGCGGTTTGCGGGCCGATGCAGGCGATCACCGCGCCGCGTAAGGCAGGCAGGTCGTCGCCGAGCATCGTCGCGAGGTTGCGTACCGTCGATGAGGCCGTGAACGTCACGGCGTCGATCTGGCCCGCCTGAATCTGCGCGAGTACGCCCGCGGGCGCCTCGGCGGGCGGGGCGGAAAGGTAGAGCGTCAGTTCCGTGACGGTCGCGCCCGCCGCGCGCAGTCCGTCTGGCAGCACCGCACGGCCACCCTCGGCGCGCGGCAAGAGCACCGCCGCGCCGCCCGCGCCTGCCGCCAGCAGTGCGACCAGCACGCCGTCGCCCGAGGTGTCACTGGCCACGAGGTCAGCGCGGAGGCCTCGTGACGCGAGTGCGGCGGCGGTCGCCGCGCCGATGGCGCACAGTTGCGTCCCGGCGAACGCGCGGGCGTCTGTGTCGCGTTCGCGCAGCAAGTCGAGGAAGATTTCGACCGCGTTCTCGGAGGTGAACACCACCCAGCCGAACGCGCTCGCGCGCAGGGCGGATGTGGCGGCGTCCACGGCGGCCGGGTCGGCGCGGCGCTCGATCTCGATGGTGGGCAGCAGCACCGGGCGTGCGCCCTCGGCGCGCAGCATCTCGGCAAGCGTCGATGCTTGTTGGCGCGTGCGCGTGATCAACACGCGCTTGCCCGCAAGCGGGCCGCGGCCCGCCGGTGCGATGCGGTCGCGTAGGCGGACGACCTCGCCGACGACGAGCAGCGCGGGCGCCTCGATCTGCGCGTCATGTGCGGTCTGCGCGATGGCGCGCAGCGGCGCCTCGACCACGCGTTGCTCGGGGCGCGTCGCGGCCTGGATCACGGCGCACGGCGTCTCCGCGTCTCGGCCGTGCGCGATCAGTTGATCGGTGATGCGGTCGAGGTTGCCGACGCCCATCAGCACCACGAGCGTGTCCACGGCCGTCGCGAGATGCTCCCAGTGCACGGCGTCCTCGGTACGCGTCGGGGCTTGCGTGCCGGTGACCACCGCGAACGAGGCCGCGACGCCGCGATGCGTCACCGGGATACCGGCCGCCGCCAGCCCCGCGATGGCCGAGGTTACACCCGGCACGATGGTGCAGGGGATGCCCGCTTCCACGAGCGCCTCGGCCTCCTCGCCGCCGCGCCCGAAGACGAACGGGTCGCCGCCCTTGAGTCGCACGACGCGCTTGCCGGCGCGGGCGTGCTCCACGAGCGACGCGTTAGTCTGTGCCTGCGTCATCACCTGATTGCCGACGGCCTTGCCGGCATCGATCAGTTCCGCGCCCTCGCGGCATTCATCGAGCAATTCGGCGGGCGCGAGGCGGTCGTACAGCACCACATCGGCGCGGCGCAGCGCATCGAGGCCCGCCTGCGTGACGAGGCCGGGGTCGCCCGGACCGCCGCCGACCAGCCAGACGTGTCCGGTGTGGTGCGTGGTCACTGTGCCTGTCCCGTCGCCGCGGCGTGCAATCGCTCGCCGAGTCCGCGCCCGAGGGCCGCTGCCTCACGCAGCGTCGCGGTGCCTTCGCCGAAAGCGGTCGCGCCGCCAACTTCGCTCGCGATCATCGCGCGCAAGGCGACCAGGTCGCCGTCCACCTGCGCGTATGCGCCAACGGGCAGCGTGCAACCGCTGCCGAGTGCCGCGAGGAAGCCGCGTTCGGCCTCGGCAGCCGTGCGCGTGGATGCGTGGTCGACGCGCGCGAGGATCGCGAGCGTCGTCGCGTCGTCGGTGCGGCACTCCACCGCGATCACGCCCTGCCCGGGCGCGGGCAGGAACTCCATCGCCTCGAAGAATTGCGTCACCTCGCCGAGCCGCCCGAGGCGTTCGAGACCGGCTGCGGCGAGCACCGCCGCATCGATGGCGCCCTCGGAGACTCGGTGGAGCCGCGTGTCCACGTTACCGCGCAGTTCGACAACATCGAGATCGGGGCGGAGCGCACGGAGCAGGGCGGCACGGCGGTTGGAACTCGTGCCGATGCGCGCGCCAGCGGGCAATTCCGCCAGCCGTCGCCCGCCGGAGGCGACCAGCGCGTCGCGCGGGTCGGCGCGTTCCAGCATGGCGGCGAGTACGAGACCGTCCGGTATCGCTGTCGGCACGTCTTTCAATGAGTGCATCGCGATGTCGGCGCGGCCGTCGAGCAGCGCTTCCTCGACGCCTCGCACGAACACGCCGCGCCCGCCGAGCACGCTCAGGGGCGTCGTGCGGTCGGCGTCGCCTTCCGTCTGGATTTCTATGTATTCGACACCGAGACTCGGCTCGGCGCGCGTCAGTGCCTCGGCCACGATGTGCGCCTGCGCCATCGCCAGCGCCGAGCCGCGCGTCGCGAGGCGGAGTATGGTCACGAGCCGCCTGTGGTGCGCGGCGCCTCGTCCAGCCGGAACAGCTGTCGCGCGGCGTCCAGCGTCGCGTCGCGGTCGCCGCGCTCGCGCAGCGTGGTGATGGGGTCGTGCAGCACCTGTCGCACGATCGCCTTCGTCAGTGTGTCGAGATGCGTCTGCTGCTCATCGGTGAGGCCCATGCGGCGCAGTGACTTTGTGACCTCGGCGGCGCGCAACTGTTCGGCACGCTCGGTGATCGCAGCGATTGATGGGATCACCTGTAACTGATCCCACCAGCCGAGGAAGTTGGCGGCTTCTTCCTCGATGATCGCAGTGACGTGTTCCAGTTCGCCTGCGCGCGCCGCGTGATGCTCCGCCGCGATCGCCTGCAAGTCGTCGAGGTCGTAGTAGGTCACGCCGGGTACGTCCGCGACGGCGGCCTCGCAGTCACGAGGCATCCCGATGTCCACGATCAGCAGCGGGCGGGCCATGCGCGTAGCCATTGCCGCCGCGACCGTGGTCTGCGTGACCAGCGGCTCCGGCGCATCCGCCGCCGCGATGGCGATGTCGGCTTGCCTGAGCGCCTCGATGAGCCGGTCGAGCGTGAGGGTGCGCCCGCCGAGTTCGCTCGCGACGGCCTCGGCGCGCTCGGGCGTGCGGTTCACCACCAGTAGGTCGCCGACGCCGTGCTCGACGAGTGCCCGCGCCGCGAGGCGGCCTGCCTCGCCCGCACCGAGCAAGAGCACGGTGGCGTGCTGCAGATCGTCGTGATGCAGGCGCGCCTGCTGCACGGAGATTGAGGAAACCGACACCGTATGGTGACCGATCTCCGTCTCGGTGCGCACCCGGCGGCCGGTGCGGATCGCGGTGTGGAAGAGCCGGGAGAGCAGCGCGTCGTCGGTGCCCGCGGCGATGGCGGCGGAGAACGCGCTGCGCACCTGCCCGAGCACCTCGGACTCGCCCAGCACCATCGAGTCCGCGCCGGCCGCCACCGTGTAGAGGTGGCGGACCGCATCAACATCGTGGTGCACATCGAAATACTGGTCGGCGAGGGCGCGGTCGGCGCCCGTGGCCTGCACGAAGCAGTCGATCACCGCGTCGCGATTGTGCTCGCCGGGCAGATACATCTCGATGCGGTTGCAGGTGTTCACGATGGCGCTCGCGCCAAAGCGCTCGCCGAGGTGTGTGAGGACTGCCTGCAACGCCTCGGGGGGGATCGCGAGTTGCTCGCGCGCCTCGATGGGCGCGATGTGGTGACTGGTGCCGACGAGGGTGAGCACGCGATTACTCCCGCGCCCGTGCGAGCAGCGGCTGGTCTATGCCCAGCGTGGCCACGAGGTGCGCCTTCGCCTCGGCGTATTCACCGCGGCCCAACAACGCCTGTACCTCGCTGTCGATGACTTCCTGCCAGCGGTCGGTGGCGATGCGGTTAGGGCACTCCTTGCACAGCAGCGGCGGCGGCGACTGCGTGCGGTCGCACGTCGCCGCGCATTCGCGGTCGCGCACGCGTACTTCGCGGCGCACCTCGGCGAGCAGATCACCGAGCGCGACCACTTCGTCGCTGAGGAACGCTTCCATCCTCTCGCGTAACCAGCGCGCCAGCGCGGGACTGGTGCCGCCAGTGGAGATGGCGATGGCGATCGTGCCGCGTGTCGCGAGGGAGGGCAGGATGAAATCACAGTTGTTTAAGTCGTCGGCTGCGTTGACCCAGATGCCGTTGGCGCGCGCCTCGTCAGCGACGGCGGTGTTTACCGCACCGTTATCGGTGGCGACCATCACAACCTCGAAGCCCGCGGTATCGCCAGCCGCGAACGGCCGGGGCTGCCATGCGGCCTCACCGCGGTCGATGAATGTGCGGACTTCCTCGATGAGCGCCGGGGCGACCACGGTGACGCGCGCGCCGGACTGCACGAGTTTGCCGATCTTTTCGAGGGCCACATGCCCGCCGCCGACCAGCAACACCGACCGTCCCTGCATCTCTACGAAGATCGGGTAGTACCCCAACTACGGCCTCCCAGTCGTGTCATACGCCGCCGTGACCCCGAGTAGCACACGATCCGCGAGGCCCGCGATGGCCGCGCGTGCGCGCGCCGCCTCGTCCGCCGACATGCTCTTGCGCTCCGCGAGTTGCTTCGCGGTCTCATCCAGTGAGCGGCGGAAGAAGGTGAACGCCTCGACCGCCCGCAGCAGCGGCGTCCCCCGCTCGTGGAGGATATGGCCGTACTGGTGGCCGATCTCGTCGACCTCGTGCTCTACCTGGGTGCGGCGTTGCCGCCGCGAGATGTAGTCGCCCACCAGCGCGACCAGGCGCATCCCGAGGGGGCGCAACTCGTCGCGTTCGGAACCCTCGATAGTCTGGTACCAGGCGGCGTCTTTGCTGCCGGAGTGCAGTTGCCGACGGATGCGGTTGACCGCGGCGGTCTCCAGTTCGCGCTCCGGCTGGGGCGCCCCACCGTCGGTCATTGCGACCAGGTCGCCCTCGGCGAAGCGGCGGTGGCCGCCGGGAGTGCGGAAGCAGCGCAGTTCGCCGGAGTCCGCCCAGCGGCGCACGGTCGACTCGTTGACCCCGAGGATCTCACACGCGCGGCCAAGATTGACCCAGCGGGTGCCGTCGGGGGCATGGGTGCCGCTGGCAGCGTCTGTAGTCAAAATCTCACCAAACTTCCCGGCAGCGGGAGAGATTCACCTGATATTCTGAGTATATCCGCCGCGCCGGTTGTGTGGGCGGCGGGCGATCGTAGTGCCTCGATTACCCCTCGTTCAGCAGCAGTCCGCAGTACGCCGCCAGTTCGTCCGCGGCCATGCGGCGGCAGGTGAACATCGGCGTGTCGCGCTCGGTGTACGAGGACGACTCGGAGTCCCGTAGGTCGCGCACGAGCGCGAGGAACTCGCCCGGCGAGTTGGCTTCGAAGGCGACGACGAACTCCTGGTCATCTAGGCCATAGGAGTACGTCGTGTTGATACGGATGTTGTGGTAGGCATGGCCGATGCCGATGTGCTCGTTCATGATCCGTTGGCGCTCGTCGTGCGCGAGCTTGTACCAGGCACGGGTCTTCACCATCGGGTAGACGAACAGATAGGCGGCGGTGACATCGGCGGCGCGCAGGCGCTCGCGATCCGCGGCGCCCTCGTGCATCGGGTTGGTGTACATCGACCGCATGGTCATCGACAGGAACGAGTGCGGCCGCTCGATGACCGAGGCGAGCGGCGAGCGTAGCAAGACGGAGTGCCAGTCCATGATCTCGGTCAGATCATCGGCGACCTGCCAGATCAGGAAGTCGGTGTCGCCTCGTGTCCCGACGGTGGTGTAGGTGCGGGTGAGCATCCGCTCGGCGGAACGCTCGATCAGTTCAGTGATCTGCTTGCCCGCCGCCGCACGCTCCGAGGCGGACGCGGCGCGGAGCGCGTCGCTGACGCGGAAAAAGTTGAACTTCACGAACTGCTTGCCGTGCGGCGTGGTGGGTGCGGGCACGTCTCCTGCGATCTGTGGCGCGCCGTGCGGATGCGTGGTCACTTGCTCGTCTCCGGCCCCCGCGCGGCTGCTTCGCACAGTGCTTCCCACTGGTCGTACTCGGGGACGAAGTACGGCAGGCGAATCTTCTTGTACTCGGTGCTCGAATACAGCACACGGTGGTCGGTGATGCCAGTCTCCTGCGCGATCGCGGTTGCGACCTCCTCGACGCCCTCGGCGCGCGGCGCGTGGATCATCGAGAAGACGCTGTACTGCCAGTCCTCGTAGACCGGGCGCTGGTAGCAGTGCGAGACGTTGCGGTAGCCCGCGACGAACTCGCCGAAGGAGCGGATGCGCTCCTCTGGGACGTTCCAGACGGCCATGCCGTTGGCGCGGAAGCCCGCCTCGCGGTGGTTGAGGATCGTCGCATAGCGGCGCAGGTGGCCGTGCTCCTGCATCGCGCGGCCGTGCGCGAGCACTGCCTCGACCGAGGTGCCAAGCGTCTCCGCGACCGCCTCAAACGGGCACGGGATGTCGGGGAGGTCGACCTGCGAGGCGCGGATGTAGGCGATGTCCTCGTCGGTGACGGGGAACAGTTTTGCCTGCTCGCGGCGCTCCTCGGAATACTCCGGTTCGCCGCGGGCGTTGGTAGGGCGCTCGCCGGCCATGTCCAGCGTCACGCCGATCTTGAAGAGGCGCAGCGTCGGCATCTGGCGCATCGACTCCGCACCGGAGAGCACTCCGAGGCGCTGGACGACCTCGCTCAAGTCGTGGCCGGGGGGCATGGCGACCGTGTACCACATGTTGAAGTCGTGGTTGCGGCGGTAGTTGTGGGAGACGCCGGGGTGTGCGTTCACGACGGCCGCGGCGTGCTCCAGTTGATCGGTGGGCACCCGCGCCGCGACCAGCGCTGAGGAATAGCCAAGCGCCTTGGTGTCGTAGATGGCGCAGACCTGCCGCACCACGCCCGCCGCGCGCGCCTCGCGCAGGCGGGTGAGTGTCTCGTCCTCGGTGAGGCCCAGGCGCGCGCCAACTTCGGCGTAGGGGCGCTCGACGAGCGGAAAGTGATCCTGCAACTCGTTGAGCACGCGCGCGGTGGTCTCATCGAGCGTCGCGTGCGGGCGCTTTGCTGTCGTCGTCATCGTGCCACCGCCTGCTCTACTTCCCGGGGGAGTCCGTAGTTGCTCTCGAACAGTTCGGCGACACGCCGCATGTCGTCATCGCTGAGGCCGGGCACATCGGACGCGCCGATGAACTCTTCCATCTGCTTCAGGTCGTAGATGTTGGGCAGTGCGCTCACGACCGACGGGTCGTGCAGCACATAGCGCAGCGCCGCCTGCGCGAGCGTGCGTCTCGTGCCGTTGGTGAGGAAATCGAGTTGCTCGATCTTTTTCACGCCATTGGTGAGCCATGCTTGCGGGCGGTGCCGCCGGTGGTCGTGCTCCGCGAACGTGGTGTTTGTGTCGTAGTTGCCTTCGAGCATCCCCGAGGAGTGCGGCACGCGTACGAGCAGCGACTTGTGCTCGCGCCGCGCAACCTCGATCAAGGCGCGGCCGGGATCGAGTTCGAGGGCGTTGTAGATCATGTGGACGATGTCGACGGGCAGTTCCGTGAGCGAGTAGATGCCCTCGTCCAACCACCCGATCGCGGGGCCGAGGGCGACACCGATCGAGCGCACCTTACCGGCCTGCTTCACCTTGTCGAGGAACGTCCACACCTCGTCACGCTGGAGATGTTCCATGCGCACGTTGTGCAGTTGCCAGAGGTCGAGACGATCCGTGCCGAGCCGCCGCAGCGAGCCTTCAAGCGCCTGCTCTAGGAACGGGATGTCGAGGCGGTGCGGCGCTTCCTGGTGTCCCGCGCGGCGCTCGCCGGCGGTGGACTGCCAGTCGTAGCCGAACTTGGAGGCGATGGTGATCTCGTCGCGGTCGGCGCCGGGGAATGCCTGTGCCATGATCGTTTCGCCGCGCCCGTTGCCGTAGGTGTCTGCGGTGTCGAAGAAGGTGACGCCGCGGTCGAAGGCCTGCCGCAGCAGCGTGATCGCCTGCTCGTCGGTGTACTCGCCCCACCAGCCCGAGGCGAGCGTCCACACTCCGAAGCCTACTTCGGAAACCTCGATGCCGGTGTCAGCAATCGTCCGGTACCGCATCAGCGCCGTCCCTCCCCCTGCGCACCACATCCTGACTCACCCGCTGCTGTCCGCAATGGCCGGGAGAGTTGAATCCCGGAGATTTAGCAAGATTTTAGGTTTAGATTTTTGCGATCGTGATAGGGCGTTTCAGGGGCGCTCGCGGCCGGGGCGGCCTCGGGAGACGGCGCTGTCGCCAAAGCGGTCGCGGATGGCGTCAACGGCGCGGTCGAGGCGCTCGTCGCGCAGCACCGGGGCGTTCTCGAAGCTGAGTTGCACGGCATCCTCCACAAGGTTGGTCGCGCCGAGGCCGATCAGCCGGACGGGCCGCTGGCCCAGTTCGGCGAACACCTCATCGAGCAGCGCCGAGGCCAGCGAGGCCAGTTCCGCCGTCGTCTGCGCGGGGCGTACAACCGTGCGCGAGCGCGTCACCATGCTGAAGTCAGGCCAGCGTACCTTGAGCGTCACCGTTCGCGCCCGCCGTCCGGCATGGCGCAAGTCGCTGCCTACGCGCTCGGCGTGCCGCTGGAGCGTCTGCCGCAACTCATCGAGGTCGGTCACATCGGCCTCGAATGTCACCTCGCGGGAGACGGACACCGCTGCGCGTGGCACTGCACGCACTTCGTTCGTATCGATGCCGCGTGCGCGCTCCGAGAGCGTGGCCCCGCTGCTGCCGAAGCGGCGCTGGAGCCAGCGGACATCGAGTTCTGCGATCTGGCCGATGGTGCGCACGCCCACGGCCTGTAACGCCTCGGCGAGTTTCGCGCCGACCGTAGGGAGTTCGCGCATCGGGAGCGGGGCGAGGAAGGCCGCGTCGCCACCCTCGGGGATATCGAGCAGGCCATTCGGCTTCGCGCGGTCGGAAGCGACTTTGGCCGCGGTTTTGCCGCCAGCGATGCCTGCGGAGACCGCGAGGCCGATGGTCTCCCGCACGCGCGCGCGGATCGCCTCGGCCGCCGCGCGGGCTGCACCGGGGCCATCGCCGATGCCGGTGAGGTCAACGTATGCTTCGTCAAGGCCGGCCGACTCGACGACCGGCGAGATAGAGCGCAACACGTTGTGGAACTCAATGGAGAGGGCGCGGTACCGCGCGAGGTCAGGCGGCACGACGATGGCCTGTGGGCAGAGGCGGAGCGCCTGCACCATTGGCTGCGCGGAGTGGCAACCGAACTTGCGCGCCTCGTAGGACGCGGTCGCGACCACTGAGCGCGGCCCGCGCCCGCCGACGAGCACGGGCTTGCCGATCAGGGTGGCGTCGCGCAGCCGCTCAACGGCGACGAAGAAGGCATCGAGATCAAAGTGCGCGATGCGCCGCGGCAACGGTCCCTCGCCGCCCGGCGTGCTCATCTGCGCCTCACGGGTGCTGCCCCTACGAGGAGCCGTTTACGCGGATCGCGATGCTCGCGACCGGCGTCATGCCGCTCGGCGTGCCTTCGATCTCGCCATTGCCGCTCGCCTCGGCAGCGTCGAACTCCGAGATGGGGGCAGGCTCCTGCTCCACCGGCTCGACGTTCGTGAGGCCCTGCATCTCGTCCTCGGTGACGGTCTCGACAGCCTCCTCGGGACTCTGGCCGTTCAGCATGCGGCGCGCGATGGCGACGCCGGCCAGCACGATCAGCGATGACGAGATCGCCGCGCCGCCCGCGATGAACTTGTGCCGCCGCACCAGTTCGGGGAACCGTTCCAGCGCCTTGTAAGCGAGGCGGATGGAGGTCTCCGCCGCGCGGTCGATCTGCTCGCCGCCGCTGGGGTGTCCGTCTGGAGGGGTCATGCTCGTGTCCCTTCTGGGCGCTGACTTCCGGCAGTAGCCTGCTCCGGCGCGTCGGCTTCGATGAGAGGCCGCAGCGTCGCCATCTCGATGGCCGCGAGCATCGCCTCGCGACCCTTGTTGCCCACGACGCCCCCCGCGCGCGCCTGAGCCTGTTCCAGTGTGTCCGAGGTGATCACCCCGAACGTCACCGGCACACCAAACTCCAGCGCCACGGAGCCGATGCCCCGCGCCGCTTCCCCCGCTACGAAATCGAAGTGCGGCGTCTGCCCCCGGATCACCGCGCCGACGCACGCGATGGCGTCGTAGCGGTCGGTGGAGGCGAGCCATTGCGCCGCCATCGGTAACTCGAACGCACCAGGCACCCAGACGACATCGATGTCATCGCCGGCGACGCCGGACTCGATGGCGGTGTCGGTCGCGCCCTTGAGTAGGCGCTCGGTGATCAGCTCGTTGAAGCGCGAGACCACCACAGCCACGCGCAGGCCCGCGCCATCCAGCGGCCCCTCAAGGGTGCGCATCCCTAGAGCCCCTCGGAGGCGAGCAGGTGCCCCATCTTGGTGCGCTTGGTTTGGAGGTAGCGGATGTTGTGCGGGTTCGGCGTCACCTCGAGCGGCACGCGCTCCACGATCTCCAGGCTGAAGCCTTCGAGGCCAGAGCGCTTCGCCGGGTTGTTGGTCATCAGCCGCAACTGCCGGATGCCGAGGTCGAGCAGGATCTGCATGCCGATGCCGTACTCGCGCTTGTCGGCAGGCAGGCCGAGCGCCTCGTTCGCCTCGACGGTGTCGAGGCCGCCGTCCTGCAACCGGTAGGCGCGGATCTTGTTGTGCAGGCCGATGCCGCGGCCCTCTTGATCCATGTAGACGATGGCGCCGCGACCGGCCTCGGCGACGCGCTGGAGTGCCTGCTCCAGTTGTTCGCCGCAGTCGCAGCGCAGTGAGCCGAAGACATCGCCGGTCACGCACTGGTCATGGACGCGTACCAGCACCGGGTCGCCGGTGGTCAGGTCGCCGAGCGTCAGCGCGAAATGCTCTTTGGTATCGATCAGCGTGCGGTAAGCAATGGCCATAAAGTCGCCGAACTTGGTTGGCAGCAGCGATTCGGCCACACGCTCGACGAGGCGTTCGGTGTGCACGCGGTACGCGATGAGTGCATCCACGCTCACGATCTTCATCTTGTGCTTGCGCGCGAACTTTCGGAGGTCAGGCATGCGTGCCATCGTGCCGTCTTCGGCCATCACCTCGCAGATCACCGATGCGGGGTACAGCCCCGCGAGGCGTGCGAGATCGACGGATGCCTCGGTCTGACCGGTGCGAACTAGGACACCGCCTTCGCGGGCGCGGAGCGGGAACATGTGCCCCGGCTGCGTCAGGTCGTGCGGGCCGCTCGACGGGTCGATCAGCACCTCGACCGTGCGGGCGCGGTCGGCGGCAGAGATACCGGTGGTGACGCCTGTACGCGCCTCGACACTCACGGTGAACGCGGTGCCGAGGGGCGCGGTGTTCTGGCCGACCATCGGGTGCAGTTCGAGTTGGTCGAGGCGCTCGCCGGTCATGGCGATGCAGATCAAGCCTCGGGCGTGCTTGGCCATGAAGTTGATGCTGTCCGCGGTGCAGAACTGCGCCGGGATGCAGACATCGCCTTCGTTCTCGCGGTCTTTGTTGTCGACGATGATGACGGGGCGGCCAGCGCGAAACTCTTCGATCGCCTCGGCGACGGTAACGGTTCCAGCCTCCGGTGCGTCTGCCCGGGTCCGGTTGCTCGCCATGGGACGCTCCTAGGGGAGTCGCTAGGTTGCCCGTTCGGCCAGCAATTGGTCGACGTACCTGGCGATGATGTCTGTCTCCAAGTTGATGCTAGCACCAGCCTCCCGTGGCGTCAGGTTGGTGTGCTCCTGCGTGTACTGCACCAGCGACACTGAGAACGACTCGGCATCCTTCGCCATAACGGTCAAAGAGACGCCGTCCACGCAGACGGGGCCCTTCATCACGATGTAGCGCAGGTACTCCGGCGGCGTGCGAAAGCGCGCGATCACCGCGTCGCCTTCCGGCGTCAGGCTATCGAGGGTGCAGATGGTCTCCACCACGCCTCGCACGATGTGCCCTGAGAGCCGGTCTGCCGCCCGCACCGAGCGTTCGAGGTTCACGCGCGCCCCGGCCGGGGCGTCGCCGAGGTTGGAACGGCGGAAGGTCTCCGGCATCACATCGAACGTCATCGAGCCGCTATCCATCGTGCGCACGGTCAGGTCGACGCCATTCACGGCGATGGAGTCGCCGAGCCGGGTGCCCTCGACGATCGTGGAGCACTCGATCACCAGCACACCGCCCTCGCGGCTGCGTACCGTGCCGATTTCTTCGATGATCCCTGTGAACATTCGCTATGCGCCTTCCGGCCAGACGACGAGTCCGTTGACAAGGATATCGTCACCGAGGCGTTCTACGCTCACCTCGCGCAGCCGTACGGCATCCGCCATCCGATCCGCGCCCCGTCCGGCGACGGCTGTCGGTGCGTCCGCCGCGCCGATGATGATCGGCGCGATCACCGCGTGGATGCGGTCGACGAGGCGCGCGTCGAACAGCGAGCCGAGCAGCACGCCGCCGCCTTCGAACAAGACAGTGAGCACGCCGCGCCGCCCGAGTTCCCGCAACAGCGCTTCGAGGTCGACGTGGCCGTCACGCGCGGGGAGCACGATGACCTCGGCATTGGGGCCGCGCATCCGCTTGCGCCAGAGTTCAGGCGAGAGCGCGGTGGTCGCGATCAGCGTCGGTGATGCGCCCTGCAAGATCGCCGCGGTGTCCGGCGTGCGGCCTCGGGAGTCGCAGACCACGCGCAGCGGCTGGTGCGCGCCTGCGGTCGTGCCACCGGGGCGGGCGGTGAGCATCGGGTCGTCGATGACGACGGTGCCGGAGCCGACCACGATGGCGTCGAAGGTGGGCCGCACGCGGTGCGCCCACTCCAGCGTCTGCGGCCCCGACACCCACCGTGAATCGCCGGAGGCCGCCGCGATGCGCCCGTCGAGAGACGCCGCGTACTTCGCGATCACAAAGGGCAGGCCGGTGCGGCGGTGCTTCAGGTAGCCCTCGAGGAGCAGCGCCGATTCGTCCGCGCCGTCGCCTGACTCGACGGTGACGCCGGCCTCGTGCAGTTGGCGGTGGCCGTCGCCACGCACGTTCGGGTCGGGGTCTTCAATGGCGTAGTGCACCTCGGCGACGCCGGCGCGGACGAGAGCCTGCGCGCACGGCGGAGTGCGCCCGAAGTGGCCGCACGGCTCCAGCGTCACGTAGACCGTCGCGCCACGTGCGCGCTCGTCGGCCTCGCGCAGCGCGACGACCTCGGCATGCTCGCCGCCGGGAGGCTGCGTGTGGCCGCGCCCTACGACTTCGCCGTCACGTACGACGACCGCGCCGACGGGCGGGTTGGGCGACGACCAGCCGCGCGCGAGCGCGGCTTCGTCGAGGGCGATGCGCATGTAGTCAGATGCAGTCACAGCCGAAGAGTACGGACTAGGAGCCTTTACTGTAATCCATGTACCCGCGGCTGGCGGTCGGGCCGGTCTGGCCCTGGTATTTGGAGCGCAGCGACGGCGAGCCGTAGGGCCGGTCGGCCGCGGTGGTTAGGTTGGCGAAGGATAACTGCCCGATCTTCATCCCGAAGTAGAGGCGGATCGGGAGGTTGGAGACGTTGGAGAGTTCCATCGTCAGGTGGCCATCCCAGCCTGGATCGACATAACCAGCGGTGGCGTGGACGAGCAGCCCGAGGCGGCCCAGCGACGATTTGCCTTCGACCCGCGCCACGATGTCGTTGCCCAAGCGCACGCGCTCCAGCGTGGAGCCGAGCACGAACTCGCTGGGGTGCAGCACGAAGGGCTCGTCGTCCGCGATCTCCTCGATCACCGTCAGATCCTCGACGGATTCACGGACATCGATGTAGGCCTTGCGGTGGTGGCGGAAGACGCGGAACTGGCGGTCGAGCCGGATGTCGAGCGAGGCTGGTTGGAGGGCGTCTTCCCCCAGCGGCTCGATCAGCAGTCGTCCCGACTGCAACGCCTCGGCGATGGAGTGGTCACTCAGAATCACGGACGTACCTCGGCGGGTCGGGGAGAGCGCCACGGTGGGCCTGTGGCCCGTGCCGCCATCCTACCGCGTGCCTCGCCTCAGTGCAGGGCGCGCAGTAGGAGTGGTCTGTGGAAGCCTTAGTTGACCTCGTACACCACCTGCACGGAAATGGTGACCGCCGTCTCGCCGGGGCTGACCGGCGTGCCGCCCATGCCGCCCGGGGCTGGCGCCATGACGCCGCGGCCCTCTGCGAACGGGACGCCGATGTTCGACTCGCTAATCATGAGCGCCTTGCCGAGGGTCACGCCGGCGGCCTTCGCCAGTTGCTCGGCGTGCGTGCGTGCGTTCTCGACGGCCTTGGTGCGCGCCTCTCCCCGGTACTTCTCCGGATCATCGACGGTGAACGCGACCTGGTTTACGCGTACATCGTTCCCGCCAGCCATGACCGCGTTGTCGAGCACCTCCGAGACGATGTCGATTTTGCGCACCTTCACGGTGATGTTGTTGGTTACCATGTAGCCGCTGATATTCGGGCTGCCGCCCCTGTTCGGCTGGAAGTCGTACTGCGGCTGAATGTTGAACCCGGACGTCGCTACGTCCTTACCCTCGATGCCTTGTTGCTTCAATGCGGCGCGGATGGCGTCCATCGACTTCGAGGCGGCATCGCGCGCAGCGGTCACGGATGGGCGCGTGATCTGCACGCCGAGCGTCAGCAGACCCATGTCGGGCGTCACCGTCACCTTGCCCGTGCCGCTGACCGCGATGCCCTTCTGCTCCGCGCTGGACAGCGTGACGTTGGTCTCCGGCGTACATCCCACGGCCGCGACCATGGCAAAGCCTACGAGGCCTGCCGCGCCCGCTCGGCGCATCCGCTGAGTGAATTGCAGCACTTGGCTGTCCCTTCTGTCCGCCGCTCGCCTCGTGCGGGCGGCGACGCTAGCATCTTGTCGCCGGACGACCCGGCGCGATCCGTCCCGATCCATGAAACCACGAGACGAGGTCACGATGCCCCTCGCCCACGCCCGCGAACTGCTCGCCGCCGCTGAGGCGGGCGGTTATGCGATTCCCGGCTTCAATGTGTCTAACGTAGAACTGGCCCTCGGTGTGCTGGATGCCGCGCAGGCGCGCCGCGCTCCAGTGCTGCTTCAATTCAACCCCTCGAACTACGAGCACTTCGGCGGCATCGAGGTCGCCGGGGCGATCGCCCGCGCGCTGGCGGCGCAGGCGGGTGTGCCGGTGGGCGTGCACCTCGACCACGGTCCCAGCGTGGCAGTGCTGCGGGGCGCGGTGCGCGCCGGATTCACTTCGCTCATGTTCGATGGGTCGACCGCGCCGCTGGAGCGGAACCTACGTGAGACGCGCGAGGCGTACATCGTGGCGCTGGAAGCGGGCCTCGCGCTGGAGGCCGAACTCGGGCACGTCGGCGGCCGCGAGCCGGGCGTCGTGACCTCGGAGTCCGTGCTTACGGAGCCTGCCGCCGCGAAGCGTTTCGTCGAGGAGACACAGGTCGACTCGCTGGCTGTCTCAGTCGGCACCGCGCACGGCCTCGCGGGCGTGGTGCGGCTCGACCTGATCGCGGAGTTGCGCGTCGCCACGCACGGGCTGCCGCTCGTGCTGCATGGCGGGTCAGGCGTCTCGCCTCATGACCTCACTGAGTCGGTGCGCGCGGGCATCCGTAAGGTGAACATCAGCACGGAGATACACGCCGCCTTCGTGCGCGGCCTCGGCGAGGTGCGTGGCAACGACCCGCGTCCCGCATTGCGCGCTGCCCGCGCCGCCGTCGCGGAGACCGCGATGCAGCGCATCGACCTCCTGGGGGCCGCCCGGCGCGTGTAATCGATGTGTGACGGGCCTAACGAGGCCCGCGGGTATACTGGCTGCATGGTTGATTCTGTTCCCGGTGAGCGCCCCGCGAGCGGCGACGCCATCCCTGCGTTTGCCCCACCGCCGCGTCCGCCGGTATTCGGCGCGGCAGGTGATAGTGCGGCGCATGGCGCGGCGCATAGCGAAGTCCCGGCGTGGCGGCCTCGCGAGGTCTACACGGCTGACGAAGCAGTCTCAATCGACGCTGCCGTGCCAGCCTCGATGTCACGCGCGGAAGTGCCGTCCTACTTATGGCCGGGAATGCAGGCCGACCCCGTGGCCGACCCCGCAAACTGGGGGCCGCCGCTCCCGCCACAGCTGCCGCCCCCCGCGCCGCGCCGTTCGATCGGTCAAGTGCTCTGGCCGTGGGGACTGCGGGGCATCGTCGAGTCGGTTGAGGTGCTCGTGCTCGCGCTGCTGATGTTCCTGTGCGTGCGCGTCGTCGGGCAGAACTTCATCGTGGACGGCGGTTCGATGGAACCGACCTTTCACAACGGCGAGATGTTGATCGTGAACAGACTCGTCTACCGCTCGTTCGACATCTCGTTTCTGCCGTGGAGCGACGACGCCAAATGGCGCCCGTTCGGCTCGCCCGAGGTTGGCGATGTGGTCGTGTTCCGCTTCCCGCAGAACCCAAGCCGCGACTTCATCAAGCGCGTGGTCGCCGTCTCCGGCCAGACCGTCGAGGTGCGCGGCGGCGCGGTGATCGTCGACGGTGTCGTGCGTACCGAGGCATACCTCTCCGCGCCGCCTGCCTACGAGTACGGGCCAGCAGTCGTCCCCGAGGGGCAATACTTCGTGCTGGGGGACAATCGCAACAACTCGTATGACTCGCACTCGTGGGGCATGCTCGACGAGTCGTTCTTCATCGGCCGCGCCGAACTGCGCTATTGGCCACTCGACAGGTCGGGCCGGGTCGATAACGAACCATCGCTCTCCCCGGCACAGGCAGGAGTCCTTCGATCCCAGTAGATCCCGCAGTCATCAACGCGTTACAGGAGTCCGGCGCATTCCTCGACGGGCACTTCCAGTTGGCTTCCGGCCGCCATTCTGACCGGTACCTGGAGAAGTTCAACCTGCTCCAGTGGCCGGAGCACACGATCACTGTTTGCCAGAAGATGACCGAGGCGATGCGGGGCACCAACCCGCAAACCGTTGCCGGCCCGACGACCGGCGGCGTGCTGCTTGCCTTTGAGATCGGCCGACAACTCGGGACGCGCGGCATTTTTGCCGAACGTGACGAGGAGCATGGTGGCCGGTCGTTCCAGCGCGGCTTCACGCTCGCGCCCGGCGAGCGCGTGCTCGTCGTCGATGACATCCTCACGACGGGCGGCTCGATCCGCGACACCCTGGATGCCGTGCGCGCCGCGGGCGGCGAGCCGGTGGGCGTCGCGGTGGTAGTGGATCGCTCGGGCGGCAAGGTCGCCTTCGACGACCTGCCGTTCTTCGCGGCGACCGAGGTGGACATGCAGACGTGGACGGCGGACGAGTGTCCGCTGTGCCCGCGAGGCGTGCCGCTGAAGATCACCTAGGACATTGGGACCGTGCGCGGCGCTAGCGCATCGCGCCGCGCGTCAGCACCTTCCGTAGTTGCCCGGCCACGACGCTCGCGCCCGCGATCTCGACACCATCGAGGTCGGGGCTGGTCGTGATCTGCTGCTGTACTAGCCGCCCGAGCGGCTGCGCGAAGATCACCCCGAGCATCGCCGCGAGAAATGCGTTCGGGAACCGCCCGTGCGCCGAGCCAATCGAGAGCACTGCGGTCGCTGCGGCAGCGGCCATGAACCCCGCGACGGCGATGTTGGTTCCGCACAGCGGCGAGACCGCGAGCGAGGCCTGTCCGGCCTGTAGCCGCCGCAGCGCATCCTCTGCGCACCACAGCGCTTCGTCTTCAGTGACATCGCCGAACAGGAAGAATCCGTCGTGCGTCGCTCGCCCCGCGAGGCGGCGCGGCCCGGATCGCGCGAGCAGCACTGCTACGGTCGCGTGTTCGAGCGCATGGTTACGCCGGACGGCATCCGCCCATCGCTTCAGCATCGCTCGCTCCATTCGCGTCCCAGCGTGTGGCTTGCCGCACGCCTCGCGTGCGTGACGCCTCGTGGAATCAGTATGCGCGGCTGGTGCCGCTCGCACCGGTATCGAAGTCGGCCTGCACGCTGATGGGTACAACGACGGGGGCACCCGCGGCGTTCGAGCCGGCGATGGTCACGCTGCCCTGCGCCATCGCCTGCGGCAGCAGCACCGGATTCACGCTGATCGTGATGGTCGATGTGCGCGCGCAGCCCACGCTCGCGTTACAGGCCACATCCGCGCCCAGCGACACGCCCGCGGGAGGCTCCACGATGATCCAGTTCGCGGAGGGCACCGCCGACCAGACCAGGATGCCCGTCCCGCTGTTGGTCACGGTCACCGTCGCGCGGCTGGCGGTGGCGCCGCCATCGAGGCGCAGCGAGACCGGCGGGCCGGTCTCGGCGGGCACGGGTGCGCCGAGCGCGCGGGCGCGGAAGTCTCCCGGCACGTTCGGAGCCGGATCGGTGTGGGCCGGCTGTGGCGTCGGGATGTCCATGCGCAAGTACGGGAACTCGAAGTTCGCCACCGACAGCGGCTGGAAGAACTGCGGCAGCGAGAGGTTGGGCCGCGTTACCGCGACCGGTGCCCAGAGCCGCTGGCCGCTCGTGGTGGGCGGCGATTGCAAGCAGCCCCAAACGATCTCCTGATACGGGAAGCGCGCCCGCGACTGCGAGCCGTCGCAGCGCCACGCCTCGCGCGGGTTGGAGAACACTGGATCCATTGGGTGATTGGAGATGTTCGCGCCGGGGCCGGTGAAGCCGTTATAGGCCCACACCGCGAAGTACCAGTTCTCGATGATCGCTGCGCTCGAGTTGGTGTCCGTCCCGGCGACCGGCCGCAACTCCGGGGCCTGATTCCACTTCTCGGCGAGCATCGCCGCGCCCCGGGCGATGTTGTAGACGTAGTGCGTAGCGATATTCGACTGGCTCGCTGTCGGCTGGTTGTTGTTGCCCAGCGGCACCGTCATGCCCGTCGTGATCTGCATGATGCCGTGTCCACAGTCGAACGAGACGAGCGCGGGCCCGGTGGACTGGAACGGCACCGACTGCGTTGCCATCGTGAGGTTGGACTCGATCCAGCCGATCGAGCGCAACAGCGAGGGCGGCATCTGCTTTGGCCCCGCTACGCGGTTGGCGCGCCCGCCGACCTCGATGGCAGGAAGGCCGAAGGTTGGGTCGCCGGGGAAGATGGCATCGACGGCCGCCGCATCCATCGCCGCGAAGTAGGTCGTGCGGCGCACATCAGCCTCGTAGGTCTGCGGCGTGCGCAGGAAGGCGCAGGCGGCGGCATGGTCGCGCAGCCCCGGTGTGAGCACGGCGAGCGCCCAGACTGCTGCCATCAGCCCCCCGGCCAGGCCGAACCCGCGTAACGCCTTCCACGCTCTACGCATCGGATAGCCACCCAAACACGATGATGTCGCCGCTGCCCGTCACCACGCGCCGCTGTCCGTCGGAGGTGATCACCGCTGTCGACTCGGTGCCGGGCGCGTTGGCGGTCGCGCCGTCGAAGGAGTGCACGACGAGTGCCTTGCCGTCAGCGCTCCACATCAGCGGCCGGTCAAAGCCTCGCGGCGGCGCGGCCAGCGCGACCGGCTGTCCGCCGTTCAGCGGCACGACGATCGCCCCCGCGCGTGGGTCGGGAGCAGCCTCGCGGCCTACGGTCACGGCGCTGCCATCGCTGGCCCAGGCCGCGCCGTACTGGTCGGTACTGGTAGGCACGGCGGCAGCGGCGGGCACAGGCGTCACGCGCACGCCCTCGATGCGCACGACGTGCAGGCGGTGGACAACGCGCTCGGCGGTCACCTCGGGTGCGAGGTAGGCGAGCATCGAGCCGTCGGGGGAAAGCCGCCAGTCGCGCGTGACCTGGTCGGAGGCGCGGAACAGCGGCGTGGGCGGCTGCCCATCTACCGCGCGTACGATGTCTGTCCCCTGCTGCGAGATGCTCGCGTAGAGCAGCGCGCCGTCGCTGGCGAAGCCGATGGGGAAGATGCCGAACGTGGTCTCCACGCTGACCACTGGCTTGCGGGTGCTGCTGGCGACATCGACGCGGACGAGTGCCTGCTGGCCGCCGGCCGTACTCGAGCGATAGATGAGGACGCTGCCGTTGCGGTCGAAGACCGGGGCGACGCGTAGGTCAGCGTCACCCGCGATGCGCTGGCGGGCCTTCGTGCGGACATCGAGCAGCCAGAGTTCGGCGGGGGAGTCTGCCTGCGGGCGGCTGCCGGGCGGCGGCACGGTGTAGGCGACTTTGCTGCCCGCGGGAGCGATGGCCGGGTTCAACCCCCAGCCCTCGGCGTGTTCCACGGTCGCGATCGTCGTGCGCTTGGCCGGGTCGTCGGGGGGCGCGACGAAGATGGTGTCGGAGCGGGCGCTGAACTCCGCGAAGATCAGACCGGTCAGATCGTCCTGAGCGTTGCCACGCCACCAGAGCGCGGCGACTGTGCCGCCGAGCGCGAGCAGAATAAGGGCGGCAACGGAGGCGATCATCGCCTGCCGGCGGGACAATGACATGCTGTGCACCAAGAGGTTGGGGTTGGGAACCCCTGCGCGCCGCTTGCCCGCCAGACTGCGGCACTCTAGTCGTGCGTCGGAGGTATCCCATGGGGAAAATCACCGAGCGCATTCACGATAGGAATCGCCGGAAGCGTGTGTCAAACCAGCAGAGCCGTATGCTGGTGACATGCTGTTGCAATACTTCTCGCTGATCGACGACGCGCCGGTTGCGGTGCTGATTCTTATAGCCGCCACGCTGACCGCGATGCTGCTCGGCCTCTCGGTACACGAGTTCTCGCACGCGCTGGTCGCCGACCGTCTGGGCGACAGCACGCCGAGGCGCTACGGTCGGCTGACACTCGATCCGCGCGCGCACCTCGATCCCTTCGGATCGCTGATGATCCTGTTCGCCGGGTTCGGCTGGGCAAAGCCGACGCCGGTGAACCCGAATAACACCCAGAACCCGCGCATGGGCATGGTGCTGATCGCGCTCGGCGGGCCGGTGTCGAATCTGCTGATCGCGGCTATTGCCGGGATACCATTGCGGTTCGACCTCGTGAGCATGTCGGGCACCGGCGGGATCGATTCGGCGGTCTTCCTGATCGCGCTGTTCTTCAGCATGGTGGTGTCGCTGAACGTCTCGCTCGCGGTGTTCAACCTGCTCCCGATCGCGCCGCTCGATGGCTTCCGCGTGCTCGTCGGGCTGCTGCCGCCCGACTTCGGGCGGCAGGTCGAGCGTCTGGAGCCGTGGGGCATGGGTATCCTGATGGTGCTCTTCTTCCTGCCGTTCATGACCGGGTTCAGCCCGCTGCTCAGCGTGATGGGGCCGCCGATTCGTTTCTTCGTCCGCCTGTTCACCGGCGAGAGCTGGCTGCTGTTTGGCTAGCCCGCTCTATCGAGTCCGCCAGTTCGTCCGAGGTTTTCGTCCGGCGCTCGCCGCGGACGACATCGCGCTAGTGAAGTCCACCCTCACCGAGCCGCAGCGCGCGCTATTCATGGCGATGGAGCCGCGCGACCGCCGCCACTCGGTCGATGTCGCCCGCTGGCTACTCGCCCGCACCCCGCCTTCCGCCGATCTGCTGGTTGCCGCGTTGCTGCACGATGTTGGAAAGGGCGGCCTCCGCGTCTGTGATCGCGTTGCCTTCGTGCTGCTCGGCCCGGTCAGGCTTCGGGGCCGCCTCGCCTCGCCCGAGGCCGGCAGGTTCCGGCAGGCACTCTGGCGCCTCCAGCACCACGCCGCCCTAGGCGCGGCGCGCCTCGATGGCCTCGCGGGCGAGCGTGCCGTCTGGCTGGTGGCGCGGCACACCGACGCCAGCGACGGCGGCGATCGGGAGTTGCGGTGGCTGATGGCGGCGGACAGCGCCTGCTGAGCGTCCGGTTGCCGCTCGAACCCGTACACTCAACTACGAGATCGTGCATGGAAGGCGCAGCGCGCCTCGCGGAGCCGCTATGAACGTTGGACAGCTCGCTATCTCGCTGGGATTTGGATTTCGCCGCAAAACGGCTGCACCAGTGGCCGAAGAAGTGACGACCGGGGGCGGTGGTGCTTCGCCGCGCGTCACGATCATTGGCACCGGCCTGATCGGCGCCTCAATCGCCCTTGGGCTGAAGGCGAAGGGCCCGAAGGGTCTCGTGATCGTCGGCTCGGATCGCTCGCGCGACAACGCGAAAGCAGCCGAGCAGATGCATGCAGTGGACATCGTTGATGGCAACCCCGCTCGCGCCGTGGTCGGCGCTGGCCTCGTGATCATCGCGACGCCGATCCTGTCGATCCGCGAGGTCATGGAAGACATCGCGCATGCGCTGGAGCCGGGCGCGGTCGTTACCGACACCGGATCGACGAAAGCCGACATCGCGCGGTGGGCCGCGGAGATCCTGCCGGAGCACGTCGCGTTCGTGGGCGGGCACCCGATGGCGGGGAAGACCGACGCCGGGCCGAAGGCTGCCGAGGGGACGCTGTTCAACGGTGCTCGTTGGGTGATCACGCCGCCGAAGAATGTGCCGAGCGGGGCGGTGGACGTGGTGCTCGGTCTTGCGAACGTGCTCGGCGCGACACCGCAGTTCATGGATCCCGAGGAGCATGATGCCTACGTCGCCGCGATCTCGCATCTCCCGCTGATGGCCGTGACGGCGATGTTCCGCATGGTGCGCGCCTCTGAAGCGTGGCCGGAAATGTCCCTCCTCGCTTCCAGCGGTTTCCGCGATACGACGCGGCTCGCCGGCACCGACTCGGCGATGGCGCACGACATCGCGATCACTAACCGCGTCCAGATCGTCCACTGGCTTCAGCGGTATCGCGAGGCGATCCGCGACCTGGAGACCGAGATCATGGATGTGGAACGCGAACCGGAACTGTTCCGCATCCTGAGCGAGGCGAATATGCAGTACTCCGCCTACCGCGAGGGCGTGGTCGGCCGCCGCGAGGTGGATGACGACGTGGTGGCGAACCTGCCCGACGCCGGCATGATGGACTTGATCATGGGCGGCGCGCTCGCGGAACGCGCGCGTGAGATGCAGCGCCGCTCTGAGGAGCGCCTTGAGGAGCGCGAGCGTGAGTTCCGTTCCGGTGGCCGGGGCTAGCGCCTCGCCCGTGGGGGCGCCCGTCGTGATCGTGGTCTCTGGGCCATCGGGCGCTGGCAAGGATGCGGTGATCGCGGGCCTGCGTGAGCGCACGGACGCGTTCACCGTCCCCGTCACTATGACCACGCGCGCCCCCCGCCCCGGCGAAGTGGATGGGAGCGACTACATCTTCGTCACGCAGGACGAGTTCGCCCGCGCGCTCGCGGCTGACGAACTGCTGGAACATGCAGAGGTGTACGGCAACTTCTACGGCGTGCCTCGCGCGCAACTGCGCGACGCGCTCGATGCTGGCCGCGACGTGATCATGCGCGTGGACGTGCAGGGTGTCGCCACGCTTCGAGCCCTGCTGGACGGCGCGGTCTTCGTGTTCGTCGCGACGCCGGACGAGGCGACGCTGGCGGCGCGGCTCCACGGGCGCGGCGATGATCCCGAGGCCATTACGCGTCGGCTGGCGATGGCCAGCCGCGAACTGGCGCTCAGCGATGGTTTCGACCATGTAGTCGTGAACGCCGATGGCGGCCTCGACGCTGCGGTCGATCGTCTGTTAGATATCGTCGCCACCGAGCGCGTTCGTCCCGGAAGGCACGTTGTCCATGTCTGACCATTGCGTGATCAGCGCCGCTGTATGACTCCCCCTGCTGACGAACATGAGGGTACGAGCCTCGCGGAGCGCCTGGCGCAGGTGCCGCTCTTTCACACGCCCCCGCTCCCGGATCGGCGATTGATCGCCGCCATCGGTATTGAGGAGCGCTACGCCGCTGGCGCCGTCATCTACCACCAAGGCGTCGTCGCGCGGGACATCTTTGTGGTCACCGCCGGCGAAGTGCACACGCCAACCTCCACCCAGACCAGCATCGAGCAGGTCGTCCGCTCCTTCGCTGCCTATAGCGTCTCCTCGCTGGTGGAGCCACTGCGATATCGACGCGATGTGGTTGCCGTCACTGGTGGACAGCGACGATGCCATCGGCCGCCGCCTCTGGTGGAAGGTCGCCCGCGAGTTGGTTGGACGCGTCCGTACCTTGCTCATCGGCACCCCCGTGACGGGTGGCTACGACCCGACCGACGACAACAACCCAAGCCGTTGATCCGATTGACAGTCCCGCCCGCCCAGCCGTAGCCTCAGAACACGTAACGTTGATATATCGACGTCGAACGGGACGAGTACGCCGCAACGCGGGGCGAGCCTCGGAGGTCTGATACAGGCCATCGAGGTGCAGAGAGCCGGGGCAGGTGCGAGCCCGGTGCCCGACACGCAGCGGCCGAATGGCCCCGGGAGTCTCGGCCTGAACGCCCTCGGCAACGAGTGGCCAGTAGGCGCCGACGGTGTGGGCGCCGTTATCCATGCCTAGGGCATAGCCCACATCGCGAGATGTGTGGCCGTGCTTGGACGAGCGCGCGAGCGGGCAACCGCATCGTGCGGCATATGGGTGGCACCACGAGGACCATCGCCCCATGGAGGCGATGGTCTTTTTGTTTGTCGCGGGACTCAGAGTTGGAGGCAGTCATGGCACGTCAGCGCATCCTGACCGGTATGCGGCCCACCGGGCCGTTGCACTTGGGGCACTTTGTTGGCGCGCTGGAGAACTGGCTGCGCCTCCAGCACGAATACGAGTGCTACTTCCTGATCGCCGACTACCAGGCGCTCGGCGACCACGTCGATGAGATCGAGCGCATCCGTCGCTCGGTGTTCGATGTCGCCATCGACTGGATGGCGGTGGGCCTCGACCCGTACGAGTCGGCGTTCGTCGTGCAGGGCTACGTGCCCGAGCACGCGGAACTGACGATGTACTTCAGCATGCTTACCCCGAAGTCGTGGCTGGATCGCAACCCCACGCTCAAGGCCGAGATGCAGCAGATCGAGGACGAGCACGACACGATCTCCATGGGCTTCTTCAACTACCCGCTGAGTCAGGCGGCGGACATCCTGTTGCCACGGGCAGACGTGGTGCCGGTAGGCGATGACCAACTCCCGCACATCGAGTTGACCCGCGAGATCGCGCGCAAGTTCAACCGCACCTACGGCGAGATGTTCCCCGAGCCGAAGAGCCTAGTCGGCCGCGTGCCACGGCTGCTCGGCACCGACGGCCAGGCGAAGATGAGCAAGAGTTTGGACAACGCCATCTACCTCTCAGATGACGCGAAGACGGTGCAGCGAAAGGTTCGCCGCATGGTCACGGATATCACCGGCCAGCACCCACGACTACAGGCCACCGATCCCGGGATCGTCGAGAACAACCCGGTGTTCCTCTATCACGATGTCTTCAACCCGGACACCGAAGCAGTGCGCGACCTGAAGGAGCGCTATACCCGCGGCACGGTCAGTGACGGCGAGGTGAAGGACACGCTCGTAGTCGCCCTCAACGCGTTCCTCGATCCGGTGCGCGAGCGGCGAGCGCAAATCGAGGCGCGGCCAGAGTATGTTGCCGAGGTGCTGCACGCTGGCAGCGAGCGCGAGCGCGTCATAGCGCGCGAGACGATCGACGAGGTGCGCGAGCGCATGCGCATCGTCTACACCCCGGACGCGATGACGGCACGGCTGCGATGAGCGCGCGCACCGGGCGCCTCTGGGCGCTGCATCGAGAAAGTGAACTGCTATGAGTGAGTTGTATCCATCACTGGAAGACGTCCACGGCATGGTTGGCCGCGGCAACATCGCTCCGGTCTACCGCGAGGTGCGTGCCGACCTCGAAACACCCGTATCGGCCTTCCTCAAGGTCGCGCGCGGCGACTACTCGTACCTCCTCGAATCTGTCGAGGGCGGCGAGCGGGTCGGGCGCTACTCGTTCATCGGCACCGAACCGTACCGCGTCGCGGCGCTTCAGCACGCGGATGGCGACCCGCTCACCGAGGTCGAGGCGGAGATCGGCCGCTTCCGCTCCGTGGATGTCCCAGGCCTGCCCCGCTTCCACGGCGGGGCCGTCGGCTACCTCGGTTACGAGGCTGTGCGGCACTTCGAGCCGCGCGTGCCGCAACCGGAGCGCGACATGCTGGGTGTGCCGCAGTCGTGGCTCATGTTCACCGACACGCTGCTGGTCTTCGACCACCTGCTGCACACGATCAAAGTCGTCGCACATGTGCGCCTCGATGGCGATATCGACGCTGCCTACGCGCAGGCGGGGTGGAAAGTCACACAACTGCTGGAGCGCCTCGGGCAGCCGCTGGCGGCGCTGCCGTACCAGCCGTGCGACGGCCCCGTTGGGCAGCCCGTGCAGTCCAACTGGATGCGCGAGGATTATCTGAACGCGGTCGAGCGCACGCGCGAATACATCCGCGCGGGCGATATTGTGCAGGCGGTGATCTCGCAACGGTTTTCGCGCCAGACCGGCGTGCACCCGTTCGAGGTGTACCGCTCGCTGCGCAAGATTAACCCGTCGCCGTACATGTACTACCTCCAGTTCGGCGGCACGTACCTGGTCGGCGCGTCGCCGGAACTGCTGGTGCGGGTCGAGGACGGTAAAGTCGATGTCCACCCAATCGCGGGCACCCGCCCGCGCGGCGCGACACCAGAGGAGGACGCGCGGCTCGCGGACGAACTGGCGCACGACCCGAAGGAACTGGCCGAACACGTGATGCTGCTCGACCTCGGCCGCAACGATGTCGGCCGCGTCTCCACGCCGGGGAGCGTGGAGGTCATGCAGCGCTTTGACATTGAGCGTTACTCGCACGTCATGCACCTCGTCAGTCATGTGCAAGGCCGCCTCCGCGACGGCCTGAGCCCGTACGAGGCGCTCCGCTCCGCCTTCCCGGCGGGCACGGTTTCTGGTGCACCGAAAGTGCGCGCGATGGAGATCGTCGCTGAACTGGAACCCGACCAGCGCGGCCCGTACGCGGGCGCTGTGGGCTTCTTTGACCTCTCCGGCAACGTCGAGACCTGCATCACGATCCGCACCGTGCTGATGAAGGACGGCTGGGCGCATGTGCAGGCGGGCGGCGGCATCGTCTATGATTCTGATGCCGTGAAGGAGTTCGAGGAGACGCAGCACAAGGCGCGTGCCGCCCTCGCGGCCATAGACGACGCCGAGCGCACGGCCACTGTCGCCAGCGGAAGCCTAGGCTACTGATGATGACCGCCGAACGGCTGATGATCGTGGCCGCGGGCGTGCGCATCCGCCGCAACGACGGCCAGGTGCTGCTGGTGCGGCACCGCTCCGGCATCGCCGCCGGACGCTGGTCGGTGCCCTTCGCCGCCGTCGCGGACGACGAGGTCGCCGAGTCGGTCGCTACGCGACTGTTGCGCGACGTGCTCCGCCTCGACCCCGGCTTGTTGCAATTCGCCGAGACGCTGACCGTCCCTGCTGGTGACGAAGACATTGTGATCAACGTCTTCGACGCCATCGGCTGGACCGGTGAGCCTCGCTACAGCGGGCAGGACTTCGATGACGCTGGCTGGGTCGACTCCGCAGCGCTCGATGGTGTGGACGTGCAGCCTGAGGTTGCCGCGTGGCTCGGCGGGCACAGCGTCAGCGCGCCCATCGACGACCCGCACGACGAGATCGTTCAGGCGCTGATCGAGGCGTGCGCGGAACTGCTCGCGGCGTACGACGCGATTCCGGTCACCATGCGCGAGCGGCTGCTCGATGGCACGCTCGCGCCGGTCGATGTGCTGCACCACCTCGCGGCCCGCGAGGCGTACACAGCCGACGAGGCGCTGCGGTTCGCGGAGACGCCGGGGCACCCGTGGCGCGAGTTCAACGAGGATCAGGCGGAGGCAGAACGCCGCATCCGCCGCAGGCTCTCGGATGCCGAGGCGCGCTCGGAAGTGGTCGCCGCGCATGACGACACGCTGCGCATCCTCGATGCGCTCATGCCCGAGCAACTGGCTCACATCGGGCCGCACCCGCGCCGCGGCACCACCGCCGTGCGCGACCAGTTCACCGCGATCGCCGAATACGACCGCGAGCGCACCGATCAATTGCGTGCGATGCTCGACAGCGCCCGCCGGTTGCTCGCCGAGGGAGGGCACTGATGCTGCTGCTCATCGATAACTACGACTCGTTCACCTACAACCTCTACCAGTACCTCGCCGAATTGGGCGCGGAGGTCGAGGTGCACCGCAACGACCAGATCTCGGTCGAGGACTGCCTCGCGATGGCCCCGGAGCGCATCGTCGTCTCCCCCGGCCCGTGCACGCCAGACGAAGCAGGCATCTCCGTCGACCTGATCAGGGCCGCCGCTGGGCAGGTGCCGCTGCTTGGCGTCTGCCTTGGGCATCAGGCCATCGGCCGGGCCTTTGGCGGCAACGTGGTCTCGGCGGGCGAGATCATGCACGGCAAGACCTCGATGATCTCGCATGACGGCAAAGGCATCTTCGCCGACCTTCCCGACCCGTTCGAGGCCATTCGCTATCATTCGCTCGCGATCGAGTCGTCTTCGGTGCCTGCGGTACTGGAGGTCTCAGCCCGCGCAGAGAGCGGCGTGATCATGGGCGTGCGGCACCGCGAATACGCCATCGAGGGCGTGCAGTTCCACCCGGAGTCGATCATGACCCTTGTCGGTCACGACCTGCTCCGCAACTTTCTCGCGCTGCCCAACCGCGCCTCCGAGACCACGAGGAGCCGTGCGTGACCACTGCGGCACCAACCCCAATGCCCGGGCAGGCGATTCGCGCCGCCCTCGCCGCCATCGTCGATGAGCACCGCGACCTGACCGAGGCCGAGGCGTATGACTGCATGGACGAGATCATGAGCGAAGGCGCGACGCCCGCGCAGTTCGGCGCGTTCGTCACCGCGCTGCGCATGAAGGGCGAGACGGTCGACGAGATCACCGGCATGGCCCGCGTGATGCGCGCCCGCTCGCTGCACGTCGAAGTCGCCGCGAAGCCGCTGCTCGACACCTGCGGCACCGGCGGCTCCTCAAAGAAGGTGTTCAACGCCTCCACCGCAGCGGCTTTTGTCGCGGCGGCGGCGGGCGCGACCGTCGCGAAGCACGGCAATCGCGCCATGACCTCGCAGTCCGGCGCGGCCGACCTGCTGGAGGCGCTCGGCGCGAACATCATGCTATCGCCGGCGCAGGTTGCGAAGGTGATTGAGCAGACTGGCGTCGGCTTCATGTTCGCGCCGTCGTTCCACCCCGCGATGAAGTTTGCCGGGCCGCTGCGCCCGCAACTCGGCATCCGCACCGTGTTCAACATCCTCGGCCCGCTCACCAATCCTGCGGGCGCGCAATGTCACATCATGGGTGCGGCCAACCCCGCGCTCGCCGAGCGCCTCGCGGGCGTGCTTGCACGCCTCGGGATGCGGCATGCCTTAGTCGTCGCAGGCTCGGACGGCCTCGATGACATTACCGTCACTGGCCCCACCACGGCGTTCGAGGTCAAAGGCAACACCGTTACGCCTCGCACCATCACGCCGGCCGAACTCGGCCTCGATACCCATGTTTTCGAGGAGATCACCGGCGGCACGCCCGACCAGAACGCGAAGATCTTCCGCGACGTTTTGCGCGGCGATGGGCCTCCCGCCGTGCGCGACCTGATCCTCGCCACTGCGGGAGCGGGGCTGTTCGTCACCGGGCTGACCTCATCGCTACGGTTGGGCGTCAAACTGGCTGCGCACCATTTGGACAACGGCGATGCCGCCGCCTGCGTCGGCGCATTCGTGGAGGCGACCCGGCGTGCCTGAAGCAGACGGCGCACGCGCCACCGGCACGGTGCTCGACCGCATCGTCGCCGATCGCCGCGAGCGGTTGGCTGAGGATCGCCGCGCGATCCCCGAGGTCAACTTCGCCGCGCTCGTCTCGGCGCTGCCCGGCATGCCCGCGGACTTCATCACGCGGCTGCGCGAAGGCCGCAAGGCCGCACCGCTGTACGCGCGGCTGCGCCTAATCGCGGAGATCAAGCGAGCCTCACCGTCGAAAGGATTGTTCGACGCTGACCTCGTGGCGGCGGATCAGGCGCGGGCGTACGCGGCGGCTGGTGCCTCGGCGGTTTCGGTGCTGACTGAGCCATCGTTCTTTCGCGGCCGCATTGCCGACCTGCGCGATGCCCGCGAGGCGTTCGGTGATGACTCCGACCGGCCCGCGCTACTGCGCAAGGACTTCATCTTCGACCCGTACCAGGTGCGCGAGTCGTGCGCGAACGGCGCGGACGCGCTGCTGCTGATCGTGATGATGCTGGAGCCTGCCGCGCTCCGCGACCTGATCGCGCTCACCCGCGCCGAAGGCCTCGAACCGCTCG
>CANFFZ010000007.1 GCA_947446155.1 Chloroflexota bacterium
GCGTCCCGCGTTGCTGCGGCCCTGGGTGCTCTTCCGATTCACACGTCACACGTAGCAGTGGGACCGGTCAGTGAGAGAAGAGGGGAGTCTGAGGACTCACCCGGCGGCGTATGCCGCTTGGCGGGTCTGGTTCGAGCCTAACACGGCCTGATTGTTACGCACCATCGAGGGTGTCGGGCGAGCCCCGTACTGCCTCTCGAAGCCATCTTCCCGTATCCCGTGCATCGCTCCGCCGGTGAGCGGCGTATATAGCGCAGACACCCAGCGCGGCCGCTGTGGAGGACGTGTTCGATGCCATCCGAGAGGTGGAGACGGGGAATCGGTCTGGTGGTGGTAGTGGCAGTGGGGGTCACACTCGGCGGGTGCTCCTCGAGTTCGGCACCGAAGGCGGGCGCGAACGCGGCGGCGACAGCCGCGCCAGGGACGCCAACGACTGTCGGAGTCACGCTGAAGGACTTCGGTGTGGCGTCCGCCTATGCCTCGGTCCCGTCGGGGAGCGTGACGTTTTCCGTCAAGAACAATGGAGCAATCCCGCACGAGTTCGTGGTGGTGAAAAGCGACTTGACGGTCGACAAACTGCCGCAATTCGAGCAGAAACTTGTGGACGAGAAGCAAGTGCAGGTGGTCTCCAAGATCGCGCCGTTGGATGCCGCGAAGCAGCAGGACGTCACAGTCGCGCTGCTGCCAGGGAAGTACATCCTGCTCTGCAACGTGGCGAGCCACTACACCTCGGGCATGTTCACCGGGTTCGTGGTGACGAGTGGAGGGGCGCCGACTAACGCCACTCCAACCACAGGCGCCCCGGTCACGGGTACGCCCTCGAACGACGGGTACTAAGTACCTTCACGCGTACGGAAGATTCATCCATGTCTGCTCACAATTCGCGATGGTGGGCTGGCCTATACTTCCGTCACGCGGCAAACGCAGTCGCCTGCAATCGACTTTTATTGGAGGAATGTCGATGAAGATTCAGAAGACGCGCTGGCTCAGTGCCGGCCTCGCCATCGCGGCGGTCGCAGCATTCGTGCCGGCAGTGGTGATGGGCCAGACGACCTCGCGGTTCGAGGTTCGACTCACCGGTGCCAACGAGGTTCCAGCCGTCACGACGACGGCAAAGGGCACGTTCGCGGCGACGCTGGACGAAGCAGCGGGCACTATCGCCTGGACGCTGACCGTCCCGGAGATCACGAACGCCACGGCTGCCCACATCCACGCGGGTGCGGCAGGCGTCAACGGCGGCATCGTGCTCAACCTGTTCGCCGCCCCCACGGGCAGCCCGGCCAGCAGCATCAACGTGTCGGGTACGGCGCGGGCAGCTGACATCAGCGGCACGCTGGCCGGCAACCTCCCGGGCTTCATCACCGCCCTGAAGGCGGGCACGCTGTACGCCAACGTTCACACCACCGCGAACGCGGGCGGCGAAATCCGCTCGCAGGTCGTCGCGGCAGCGGCGGCTCCGGCGCCCGCTCCCGTAGCGGCTCCGGCGAAGACCGGTAACGGTGGCCCCGAGGCCATATCTGACTCGACCGGCACGTTCACCGTGATTGGCCTGATCGCGGTTGCGGTCGTCGCCCTTGGCGGCGCGCGCGTCCTCACTTCCCGCAAGCGGTAGGCGAGCGTTCGACCAACAAGAAGGGGCGAGGCCACCGGCCTCGCCCCTTCTTCGTTCAACGGTCCGAGGCGAATCCTACCGGCCGAGGGCGCTCCGCACCTCGCCGGACTCCACGAACTGCCCGTCCGACATCTCCACCACGCGGTGTGCGTAGTCCACGATCAGCGGGTCGTGCGTCGCCATCACGATCGTCACGCCCTCGGCGGCGGCGGTCTGCAGCAGCCCAAAGATCTGCGCGCCGGTCACCGTGTCGAGTTCCCCCGTCGGCTCGTCCGCGATCAGCAGCCGAGGACGGTTAGCGAGCGCTCGCGCGACCGCGACGCGCTGCTGCTCGCCGCCCGAGAGTTCGTAGGGACGGTGTCCGGCGCGCGCTGAGAGCCCCACCATCTCCAGCAGTTCGCGCGTCCGCTGGCCCTCGTCACGACTGCTCGCACCGGCGATGCGCAGCGCGAGCGCGATGTTCTCTGCTGCCGACAGCAGTGGCAGCAGCCCGAACGACTGGAACACGAAGCCGATGTGGCTCCGTCGCAGCGCGGTCAGTTCGGCCTCGCTGGCCGAGGTGATATCGCGACCGTCGAGGTAGACCGATCCGTCGTCCGGACGATCCAGCCCGGCAATCAGGTTGAGCAGCGTCGTCTTACCGGAACCAGACCGCCCCACGATCGCCAGCAGTTCGCCTGGTGGCACCGTGAGCGACACCTCACGCACGGCGTACACCGTGTGCCCGCCGCCATCGAAGTGGCGCGAGACGCCTCTCACCTCGACGGCCGGGTGCGTGGTCGAGGGTTGCGAGGTCATGGGGCAGCCTCGTGGTCGGGCGCAGCACGCAGTTCGACGTGATCGCCGTGGATCTCGACGGTAGCGCGCGTGCCGAGGCCCAACTGGTCGACGTACTCGCGCGGGATCTGGAGCCGACCGCTGCGGTCGACCAGCGCAAACTCCTCCATCGCCAGGCGCTCGCGGCCGAACGTGACGCGTCGGACGAACTCGGCGGCCGTGCGTCCGTCTCTCATCGTCACGACCCGGTCGACACGCTCGGTGATGGTGCGGTCGTGCGACACGATGATCACCGTGACGCCGGTCGCTTCGTTCAGTGCGTGTAGCGCGGCGAAGACCTCCGTGGCCGTCGCGCTGTCGAGTTCGCCCGTCGGCTCGTCCGCGAGCAGCAGCGGCGGTTGGTTCGCCAGCGCGACCGCGATCGCCACGCGCTGCTGCTCCCCGCCCGACATCTGGTTCGGCCGGTGGTCCGCCTTCGCCGCCAACCCCACCTGGGCGAGGAGTTCGAGGGACCTCGCGCCCGCGGTGCGCCGGTCCGTGCCGTTCACCAGTTGAGGCACCTCAACGTTCTCGCGGGCGGTCAGGTACGGAAGCAGGTTGCGGCCCGTCTGCTGCCACACGAAGCCAACCTCGGCGCGCCGGTAGTCGACGAGTTCCTGGTCGTTCATCGTGAGCAGGTCGCGCTGTCCGACGCGCACCCGCCCCGCCGAGGGCTGGTCGAGGCCGGCGAGGATGTTGAGCAGCGTCGACTTCCCGGACCCGGACGCACCGACGATCGCCATCACCTCGCCGCTGGCGACGGAGAGGTCGAGACCGCGTAGCGCGACGACCTCGAGTTCCTGGGTCTTGTGGATCTTGAACACGTCCTCGCACTGCACGTACGGGGGCGTCGAGGGCTGCGTCACAGGGTTCATCCTTCGCCCACGCGCAACGCTCGATGGATCGCGAGGCGCACGTAGAGTAATACGACCGCGCCGATGGTCAGCACGAACGTCGTCCCCAGTACCCCCCACACCGTGAACACCTGCAACCATGAGACCGCCAGCGCGAACGGCGGCATCACCGAGGCGCCCCCCTCGCTGATCCCCAGCACGTCCATCATCCGTCGCCCGACCTGCAGCCCCACGACCGTCCCCAGCCCCATTCCCGCGACGACGATCGCGAGGTATTCGATGGCCACGACTAAGAACACCTGCACGCGCGAGAAGCCGAGGGTGCGCAGGATCGCGAACTCCAACGCGCGCCGCTGCGCCGTCAGGTAGGAGTACAGGACGAACGCGATCGCCGACAGCGTCAACACCGTCGCGAACGAGATTCCGAGGATCCCTGCCCACCCGGCTGCGATCAGCGGATCCTCGCCCTGCCGGGCTCGCTCAGCACCCGCGTCCATCAGTGTCTGCGGCACGAACGCTGCGAGGGCGTCCCGGGTCCGCGCCGCATCATCGGTCGCGAACCAGGCCTCGTTGAGCGACGTTCTCTGATTTGAGATCGAGGCGTTCACCGTCGCACTGAGGCGCGAGCTGTCGACGATCGCGAAGCCCACCCGGAGGGAGTTTGCGTTGTACGTGGGGAACAACTCGAATGTCTCGCCGACGCGCGCATCAACGTAGACACCACCGACGAGCAAGCGCAGGTTGTCACCCGACTTCACACCCAGCCGATCGACTGAAGCCTGCGCCAGGTGCAGCACCATTGGCTGGCCGTCCGTGCTCGGCCGTAGCCCACGCTCGCGCGGTGCCACTCGCGTGTCCGACCACTCGTAGCGGGCGGACGCGCTCGCACCCGGCGGGGCATCCGAAGCGGCCGTCACGGTGTCCGTCACGCGCGCGATGTGCTGCCCCTGAATGACCTCGAATCCCGGCCCGGCGAAATCGAGGGCAATCTGTGCGCCCTCGGACGGCACTCCGATGTCACCTTCGGGTGCGCTCGCCGCACCCGTTGAGGTGGTGAGCAACGGCCCGAGGAGTACCACACCGCGCTGCGCAGCGATGGCGCTCACCGTGGAGGTGTAGACGGCGTCAAACGTCAGTGGCTGCGCGAGCGGCGGACGCGAGCCCGGGCCGGTGCGCCGCGCATCGAGGTTCACCGAGAAGAATCGCCACTCTCGTGTCGCCGGATCGTTCGGACGAGCCGTCCCCAGTTGGAGTACCTCGGAGCGCCCGTTCGCGTCCCGCACGGCGACGAGCAGGCTGATCGGCCCGCGAATGTCCGCGAACTTCGCCCACACACCCACCTGTCGGGTGCCCTCCGGCAGCAGCAGCGGCTTCGGGTTCGCGCTGTTCGCGGCGAGCTTCGAGAGCATCGAGGACAGCGACGCGTCCGCGAAGTCCCCGCGGAAGTACGCGACCTCGCCGAACGTCGAGGGGTCAAGGCCAAGGATCTGGAGCGGTTCCGACTTGCCCTCGTGCTGGGTCGTGCCCTCGCTGCGGCTGGTGAGGGTGACGTGCTGCGCCGGGACGCTCTGCATCGCGCGTGCGAAGGCGGCGTCGCCCTGCCCGGAAAGTCCTCGCAGGTCAGCCGCGCGGATGTCCGCGCCCACCGGGTAGCGAGCGCGGTCGTCGTACGAATGGTCGAGCGTCGCCGAGAAGGTCGCGCCGAACATACCCACGCCCGTGGCGAGCATCAGCATGAGGACGAGCCTCGAGTAGTGCGTGGGGTCGCGCGCGAGTGACCGGATGCCGACCAGCGTCGCCGCGCCCGCGATCCAGGTTAGTCCCCACGCGATCGCCCGCAGCACGAGTGGGAACAGCCGCAAGAAGACCACGCCCACCGTGACCATGATCACCGCCGGGGTTGCCAGCAGCAGCGGGTCGGACTGCCGGTCGCCGAACAGCGTCCGCGTGAAGAGTTGCTCGTCCTGCCGCAGCCGCCAGAACACCAGCCCGACCAGCAGCACGAGCGCCACATCGAGGTAATAACGCAGGAACAGCGGCACCGGCCTCGGTCGCGCGGCGGCACGACTGAACTCGACGACCGTCGTCCGTGTCGCCTTCCACGCCGGGAGCATGAACGAGGCGAACGCGAGCACCGCGCCACCCAGCGAGAACGCGAACGACAGCAGCGAGATGTGGACCGCCAGCGGTCCGCCTCCCGATAGCGCCTGGAACGGCGGCGTCGGGCCGAGCGAGGTGATCAGC
This sequence comes from Chloroflexota bacterium, assembly GCA_947446155.1. The sequence goes on from CANFFZ010000007.1 coordinate 5,527, forward strand.
GCAGCCGCGAGGAACGGCCCGGTGAGGGCGGCGACCAGCGCGAGCAAGAACCCCTCCACGCCGAACTCCAGCAACAACTGCGTCGGGCTCGCACCGCGGCTGCGCAGCACGGCCATCTCCGGTGCGTGTCGCTCCACCAGCATCGTGGACACCATCACGAGGTAGTACGCGACGATGCCGCCGATCTGGAGCAGCAGCACGAACAGCGGGATCCGCACGAAGAACAGCCGGTCGTCGAACCCGCGCAGGACACCCACGAGGTCGGTGTCGATCGAAGCCTCGCGCTCGAGCGCCGAGACCGCCTCCGGCAACCCGTCGATGGCATTCGCGACGCCGTCCGCATTCCGCGCGTTCAACCCATCGAGACGGATCGAGGTGGCCTCGTGGTACGTGACCGCGGCCGTTGGCATCCGGCTGGTCAGCGCGCCGAAGAACGCCTCCTCCGGTACGAGGAAGACGAAGGCGGGCCAACCGCTCAACGGCTCGTCGAGGACTGTCGGAAAGGTCTTCCAGTACGCCTCGGACGGTTCGTTGGCACGGACGATGCTCGCGACCTGGACTCGCAGCGGCGGTAGCGCCGGATCCCACCAGGCGTGCAGATCAAAGCGGTCGCCCACCGCCACCTTGCTTCGCGATGCGAGGTCGGTGGCGACCGTCACCGGGAGCGGCTCCGTGCCGGCGGGTGCCGGGCCGCGCTGGAGGGTGCCCGCCGTCGACGTCACATGTTGGTCGAGTCCGTCGCGGAAGCGCAGGACGGCGCGCGGGCGGCGCTGGTCGCCCTCGTCCACTCGTCCGCCCGGTGTCGTGAGGTAGAATGTCTTGCTCGTGCCCTGTCGGACGACAACGCCGGTCCCATCGCCGAGGGCGCCCCGGACGGTGCCCTGAATGCGCTGGGAGGAGCGCTGGAACTCCTCGCGGCGCGCGGAGGCAGCGTCGCGCGACGTCTTCACCGCGATCGTTTCGGCTGCCGGCTGCTCGAGGGCGTGACGGAGGCCGAGGTCACGGATTGTGTCCGCGTAGATGACCGTTGCGGAGAGGATGGCGGACGACACGATCGCGCCCAGGGCGGCGCTGGCAAACAGGCGCCAGTGGGCGGCCATGCGCCGCACGGCAAGGACAGCCAGCGAGCGGATTCGGATCACGGGCGGGATTGTAGGGTGCGCGCACCGCGCGTCGCGGGTCACGCGTAGACTCCCGCCTCGTGGGACGCTTACTGACTGGCTGGTTCTTGGTGCGCCACCGCATGCGGGCGCACTGGCGGCTGCTCCTCGCGAGCGGCCTCGGCGTGCTCCTCGCCGCAACCCTCCTCGGCGCTGTGCCCACCTACGCGGACGCGATGGCCGACCTGGGGCTCCGCTTCCGCCTCGACCGAGGCCTCACCGACCCGCGCCAGCGTGTCCTCTTCCTGGATATCGACAACTCGGCGCTCGGCGACCCGGCGGACACGCAGCGCCGCGCCGCCCTCGATGCCGCCACCCGCGCGCACGTTGGCTGGCTGGGCCCCGAACTGATCGTGGAGGAGCGCTCCCAGCGCCTCACATGGACCATCGAAGGCGGGGGTGGGGATCCGTGGCCCGCCTTCATCTCGGGCGTCCCTGCGCTTGCCGAGCACGTCGAGGTGACAACCGGCCGCTTGCCCTCGACCGGCGCTGGCGTCGAGATCGTCCTGCCCGATGGCTACCAGCGCTTCGCGCGCCTCGGGGAGGTCGTGCGCCTCACGCTGCCACCGATCGATGACTGCCCGCGTATCCCCGGCTCGGACGACCCCGCGATCGCGGCCCAGGAGGTGCGCTGCCGCCCCACGGCGATCGCAACCGCTAGCACGACGGCGATCGTGGTCGGGTTCGTCCGCCAGCGCGACCCCTCGGATCTGCGCTGGCAGATCATCGACGCCGCCTGGGGGACACCCGAGAAGCCCGCGCTCGATAACCCGCAGCCGGGCAGTGGCGGATTCCTGCTGCTCACCACGGACGAGCAGTACCGAGGTGCCCTCGCGCAGCGCCTGCCGGAACTCCGCAGTCGCCACCGCTCCGGCTTGCTCCCCGACCTGCGCGCCATCGGTGTCCGGGAGGTCGAGGACGCCCTGACGAGCATCGCGGCGTGGCAGCAGGACGCGCGGGTCACCCTTGGACTGTCCGCACACGGCATCACGACGTTCGCGGATCAACTCGCCGTATTCCGTACGGCTCAGACGTTCTCGCGCGTGCCGCTGCTGATCATCCTGCTCCAGATCGTCGGCGTGATCGGCTTCTATGTGGTCCTGATCGCCTCGATGCTCTCCGAGCGTCGTGCGGCGGAACTCAGCGTCTATCGCAGCCGCGGCGCGAGCGTCGGCCAACTCGTCGGTCTCGCGCTGTTCGAGGGCACACTGCTCGCGATCCCGGCGGCGGCGGCCGCGCCGTGGATCGCCGGGCAGGTCGTCGCGGCACTCGGTCGCGCCTCGTTGTTCGAGCGCTCGACCGGCGGTGCACCGCTGCCGGTGAACGTCGGGCCGGAGGCGTACCTCCTGGCGGCTGCCGGTGCCGCCCTCTCCGTCCTCGCGATGGCGATCCCGGCCTGGGCCGCCGCGCGCCGAGGCGTGATCGACGACCAGCGCGAGCGCGCCCGTCCGCGTGGCCGAGGCGTCGTGCAGCGCTACTACCTCGATGTGGCGCTCGTCGTGCTGGCGGGGTTCCAGTGGTGGCAACTCGAACGGCGTGGGACGGCGCTCGACCCGGGGTCGCTTGGCGGCTGGTCGAGCGACCCGCTGCTGCTCTCGTTCCCGCTCGTGGCGATGCTGGCCGTGACCGCCATCGTGCTGCGCTGCTACGCACCGCTCCTGCGTGTGGGGGTCCGCTTCGCACTCCCGCTGCGAGGCGTCGCCGTCGCGGTCGGCCTGCGTCAGACCTCGAGGTCGCCCGCGACACACGCGCGACTGCTCATGCTGATGGTGATGGCGACAGCGGTCGCCACGTTCGCGGCGTCGTACGGCCCGACTGTCGGGCAGTCCTATCGCGAACGCGCTCAGTACGAGGCGGGTGTTGATCTCCGCGCGCGCGTTCGTGTGCCCGGCCCGCGGATGCAGCCGCCGCTCGCCGACGTGCGTGCGATTCCTGGCGTCGCCTCAGCGACGTACGCCTATCGAGGCAACATCCGCATCGCCGGCGGGGGGGATGTCTCCGTCCTCGGCATCGACGAGGGTGCGCGCGTTGCCTCGATGATCTGGACGCGAGACGACTTCGCCGATGAGCCGCTCGGGGCGATGTTGGAGCGCATCCGCCCGGCCAGCGAGGCTGGCCCAGGCCTCGCGATCCCAGCGAACGCGGTCACGCTTCAGGCGCAGATGTACCTCGACCTACCGCAGGGGCGCGTCCCCGGGCTCTCCGCGCGCCTCCGCGACGCTACGGGCGAGTACTTCGACGCGCGGTTCGAAGAACTGCCTTCGGGCGAGTGGCGTCAGATGACGGCCACGATCCCGGTGGGCGCGGAGCGTCCGGTCTCGCTCGTGGCCATGCGCATGGAGTCGTCGCTCTTCGTCCGTCGTGAAGGGGCGCTCTATATCGACGACCTCGCGGCTGGCGACGCACAGGGCCGTGTCACTTCGGTCTACGACTTCGAGTTGCCGTCCGGCTGGACGGCGTACACTCAGGCCGGCACCCAGGAGACCTTCGCGCTTTCGAACACGCGAGCGCGGTCGAAGACCTACTCCGGCCGCTGGTCGTGGACCTCGGGCCCGCCGAGTCGCGAGAGCGTCGTCTCGGTCGGTGGGCCGGCAGCGCTGCCCGGGCTGTTTAGCGCGAGTGCCTTGAAATCCCTCGGTATGCGCGAGGGCGATGTCACCACGACGACACTCTCGAACGGTGTGCAGATCCCCGTGCGCGCAGCGGGGACGCTCAACCTCTTCCCTACACTCGATCCCGGCTCTGGCTTCATCGTGGTCGACCGCCGCCAACTGCGGTCGGTCGCGAGCATGGCGAGCGCCCCCGCCCCCTATGCCAACGAGTTGTGGGTGGACTTCGATGCTGCCCTGCCGCTGGCGGACCAACGTGCCGTGATGGCGCGCCTCGAACAGCGGTTCACCTCGCCCGTGTGGATCGCCGAGCCGCTGCTCCAGGCCGCGAACGTTGAGGAGGCGGGCGCTGACCCGACTCTCGTAGCCTCGGGGAGCGGCATCCTGCTGGTGGCGGCGGTGGCGGTGATGATCCTCGCTGCGGCGGGATTCGTCATCACCGCCATCATCGCGATCGGCGCGCGCCGCACGGAGTTCGCCGTCCTGCGTGCTTTAGGCATCACCCCGCCGCAGATCCTGCGCTCGCTGTTGCTCGAATGGGCCGTCCTCGCCGCCCTCGGGGTCGCCCTCGGGATCGTCCTCGGCCGCCGCATTGCGAGCGCGATGCTGTCGTCGCTCAGCGTCACCACGGCAGGCACTCGAGTCGTCCCGCCGTTCACGATGCAGAGCGACTGGTGGGGCATCGGCCTTGGGCTCGCGGGCGTCGTCGTGCTGGCGAGCGTCGCGCTCGTCCTCGCCTGGCGCGCCGTTGCACGTCGCGCGGACGCTGAGATCCTGCGCCACACGCAGTAGAGCGATCCTGCCGAGGCCTACTTTGGGCGGTTGCTCCCCTGTTCGAGGTTCGGCGGTAGCCGCAAGAGCGATGTGGCAGCGCCATCCTTCACACGCACCTGGACGAGGTCACCCGCTTTCAGCGGAGAACCCGCCGGCACGATGCGGAACAACCGCTCCGGCGACGTGTATCGCACAGTCACGTTGCTCTCCGCAGTGCCGATGACCACCGCACCCGCCTCCGAGCGCTGCACCGTCCCGCTGCGCTGCACCTCGCCTCGAAGCGCCGGCGCGCCGCCGAACCCAGTGAAGCCGCCCGGCGACCGCGCCACGTCCGCCGGCGGTCCCGCGAGAGCTTCCGGAGCGGTGACCGCTACCCGCTCGACGTTGGGCTCACTCGCCGCGTGCCCCAGCCGAACGCCGAGCCACCCGCCACCCACGCTGGCGAACAGCACGGCTGACACGACAGCGGCGGTTCGGAGGCGGCTGCGCAGAGTCATCGCTCGGCCACCACGACGACACCGGTCAGTGCCACCCCGAAGTCGGATCGCTCCGCGCCCACGTTCACGTGCGCCCCGCTGGCGAGGCTCCCCGCCGGTAGTGCCTGCAAGTCCTCGACCGGCGCCCCTTTGAGGATCACTAGGTCGGTCGAGCCACCCTCGCCCGACAGGACGAGGCGCCCGTCCGCGACGCTGGTCACGGTTCCGCTGAGGAGCAGCGGCTCTCCCACCGGACGCTCTCGGTCGACGGTGAGTGCCACCTGGTCGCGCGCCGGTTCATGCGCGTAGACGAACCCCACCACGCCGCTAGCGAGGGCTGTGAGCACCACCAACGGGCCCACGGGGAGGAGGTGTCGGAGGAGTCCCATTGCCGCGCATTGTGGGGTGCGGAAGCCCGATCGGGCCACTCGTTCGGCCAGAATCCTGTGGATATTCCAATCGCCAAATAATGATGAAGGGGGTACTCTGTTATGCGGTTGGGGTAGCGGAGGGTGTCACCGTGCGACGAGTCCTAGCGGTGCTGATGGCGCTCGCCGCCCTCGTACTTCTGCCCTCCCCGGCTTTCGCCGCCCAGCCCGCAGTGAACTCGATGCTGCCCACCAACGGCGATGCCGCCGGCGGCTTCCTCACGGTGATTTCGGGAAGTGGCTTCGCCACCGGCGCGACGGTGCGATTTGGTGCTGTGCTTTCGACGGACGTCACGGTCGCTGGAACGACCATGATCATTGCTCGTGTTCCGGCAGGGGTCGCCGGTTCCTCGCAGATCGTGGTCATTACCAATCCGGATGGCCTGGCCATCTCGGTCCCGATGCAATTCACATATGACGGCGCACGCATCAGTGTTACGTCCGTTTCCCCCTCGATCGGCAGTTCGTTCGGTGGGACGCTCGTGGCGGTGTCCGGGAATGGGTTCCTGTCGGGCGCGGTGGTCATGTTCGGATCGACACCTGGGACCAGCGTCTCTGTGACGAGTCCGACACTCCTGACGGTCGTGGCACCGACGGGCACCTTCGGCGCAGTCGTCAACGTCGTTGTGACAAACGCAAGCGGGGCAAGCGCGAGCGCCCAAGGTGTGTACACGTTCGGCAGCAGCACGGGCACCACCAGCGGCTCGCAGCCAACCATCTCGTCGGTCTCACCGAACGGTGGTTCAGTGGCTGGCGGGACGGTCGTAACGATCCAGGGGGGTGGGTTCCTGCCCGGTGCCCAGGTCTTCTTCGGAGGGACGCCCGCGACGAACGTCGCTGTGTTGAGTTTAGTACAGATCACCGTCACGACGCCATCCCGTGCCTTGGGTTCCGCCGCATTGATGGTGACTAATCCTAGCGGGATATTCGGTGGGCTAGCGAATGGCTTCACCTACCTGACGGCGACGCCACAGGTGACCGCAGTCTCCCCGTTCGAAGGTGTACTCGCGGGTGGCACGCCCATCCTCCTGACCGGAAGTGGGTTCGTGGTTGGAGCGACCGTCACCATCGGAGGCCAGCCCGCGCGGAACGTCGTCGTCACAAGTGGAAATCAGATAACGGCTATCACTCCAGCAGGAGCACCCGGCTCCGCCACCATCTTGGTCACCAACCTCGGTGGGTTGATCACCGGCCTGGCGGATGGCTTCACCTTCTCTGCGACAGCGGTGACCCCGTCTTCGCCGTCCGTTTCGACGGGGACCGGTATCGCCGTCAGCTCGGTTTCGCCAGCGTCGGGGCCGGTTGGCGCGGCGACCCTCGTCACAATTACCGGTCAGGGGTTCCTCGCCGGTGCGATCGTGACCATTGGTGGCTTGCCCGCGACGAACGTCACGGTGATCAGCTCGACACAGATCTTGGCCTCGACTCCGACCGGCGCGACGGCCGGGGCGGCACTCGTCGTCGTCTCCAACGTGGGCGCAGCAGGCGCCGCACTCCCCAGCGGGTTCACCTTTACCGCGCCGGGTACTCCCGCCCTGCCGGCTCCACCGGCCACCGGGGGCACCCTCCCACCAGGTTCGTTCGGGCTCATGGTCTTCCGAGGTGGAAGCAACGCCGATTTGGTAGCAGCGTCGGGTTGTCCCTCGAGTCGCGTTGTCCTCTGGGCGACGAACGCGCAAGGCCAATGGGTCGGATATATCCCGACGGCCCCATCGGTCATCAACCTGTCGTGGGATGCGCTCTTCCCGACCGGTATCCCTGCTAATACCCCTGTCTACGTCCGCTGTTCCTAGGCTCGGCTGCGAGCGGATACTCACCTCCCCGCCGCGCTACTTCGACACGAGAGCGAGGTACCGCGTGTCGTGCTGGGTAGCCGTTGAACTGCGACTGCGCGAGGTCGGACTCCGAAGTGACGGAGCAGCGGCCGTCGGCCAGGCGCTCCGCCACGCGGCAGCTCATCGCACCACGGAGGAACTCCAGGCCCACATGCCGGCCTCAAGATCGCGAAGAAGGACTTCGATGCGCTGGTCGAGGACCTCGTCAAGGCGCTCGACAAGAACAAGGTGCCGGAAAAGGAGAAGGGCGAACTCCTAGGAGCGCTTGGCCCCATGTCCACGGACATCGTGACCGTCTAGGTCGCATCGAACCTCGTAGCCCCTCAGTAGGAGGCGGGCCGGCCCCTCGGTCCGCCTCTTCTGGCGTCCAGGCCGGTGTCGCCTCCGGTTGCTGTTCGAGGGGTATGCTCTCGCGCGGCCCACACACCCCGCGCTTGAGATTGCAGGAGGACCTCCGTCCCGTATCGCACCGACGATCAAGAAACGATTGCTGCGGAGACCGTGATGATTACCGGACATAACAGTGATCAGATTCGCGCGTTCTACGCCCGACCCACCGGCTCCGGGCCTCGGCCAGGCGTCGTACTTATCCATCACGCTCCCGGCTGGGACGACTGGTACAAGGAAGCGACGTTCCGCTTCGCACGTCGCGGCTACGCCGCCATTGCGCCCAACCTCTACGAGCGCCTCGGCCACGGGACGGTCGAGGACGTGATGGTCCTCATGCGCGCCGCGGGTGGTGTTCCGGACGCGCAGGTCGTAGGCGATGTGGTCGCCTCCGCGAAGTATCTGAAGGCGCAGCCCTTCAACGGGAAGATCGGCGTCATCGGCTCCTGCTCGGGTGGGCGTCACGCGTACCTCTGCGCCACGCAGAGCGACGAGTTCGCCGCGGTCGTCGACCTGTGGGGTGGCGGAGTCGTGATGAAGCCCGAGGACTTCAACGACAAGCGCCCTGTGGCGCCGATCGATCTGACGCCGAGCCTGAAGATCCCGCTGCTCGGCATCTTCGGCAACGAAGACCGCGGGCCGAACCCTGAGCAGGTGAACCAGCACGAGGAAGTCCTGAAGGCGCAGGGGAAGCAGTACGAGTTCCATCGCTACGACGGTGCGGGCCACGGGTTCTTCTACTACGACCGCCCTGCGTACCGGCAGGAGCAGGCTGTGGACGGCTGGAACAAGACCTGGGCCTTCTTCGAGCAGCACCTCGCCTAGTTCGGTCGAACGGAGTCACACCATGTGCACGAACATCGTGGCGCCCACAGCCATCCGAGGCGCGGGCAGGGGCGAGCGCGGCTGGTTCAAGATGAACACCGCCCTCGTGTCCTACGACCACCCGATCCAGATGCGGGACGAGCACGCCCTCAACATCGACTTCCTCAGTGACGTCGTCGGGGAGCGCGTGGCCGTCGAGATGGACGCCACCTCGGCCCGCGCCCTCGCCGCCGCCATCACCGAGGCGCTCCGCCTCGCGGAAGAGGCCGACGCCCTCGTGTAGGCCAACTCGGACGCTCCTACCGTATCCCCGTTGGGGCATCGCCCCCTAGACTTAAGGGGTCGGAATTCGCGGGAGGAGCGGCCGTGACCCCGGACGGATTCCCGGTCGTTGGCATCGTCGGTGCGGGGCAACTCGCGCGGATGACCTACCAGGCGGCGATCGCCCTCGGCATCGAGGTGCGCGTGCTCGCGGAACGGCCAGACGAGTCGGCCGCGCGCGTCTGTCCCCTCGTCGACATCGGCTCACCCGACTCGCCCGCCGACCTCCAGGCCTTCGCCGCCCGCTGCGATGTCGTCACCCTTGACCACGAACTCGTGAACGACGAGGCATTGGCCGCCATCGAGGCGGCGGGTGGCATCGTCCGGCCGGGTGCGCATGCGCTGCGCTTCGCCAAGGACAAACTCCACCAGCGCACGGAGTTCGCAAAGGCCGGCCTGCCCGTCCCCGCGTTCGCCGAAGTCCGCACCGCCCTCGACATCGAGGCCTTCGCCGCCACGCACGGCTGGCCCGTGGTCGCAAAGGCGCAGCGCGGTGGCTACGACGGCCGAGGTGTCTGGGTACTCGACGGCCCGGGTGCTGCTGCCGACTTAGTCCGTGACGCGCAGGCGCGCGGTACCGCCCTGATGGTCGAGGCCTTCGTGCCGATCGAGCGCGAACTGGCGGTGCTCGTGGCGCGTCGTCCTGGCGGTGAGTGTGTTGTCTACCCCGTGGTCGAGACCGTGCAGCGCGACGGCATCTGCCACGAGGTCATCGCGCCGGCCTCGGTGCCCTCCGACGTGGCCGAGGCGGCCCGCGAGTTCGGGCTGCGCATCGCGGAACTGACCGGCGTCGTCGGCATCTTCGCGACGGAGTTGTTCCTCGTGGACGGTGCGCTCCTGATCAACGAGATCGCGACGCGGCCGCACAACTCCGGACACTTCAGCATGGACGCCTGTGCCACTTCCCAGTTTGAGAACCACCTGCGTTCAGTCCTCGACTGGCCGCTTGGTCCCACCGACCTCCTCGCTCCCAGCGTCGTGATGGCGAACCTGCTGGGCGAGGACCACGAGAGTCTGGCGCCGCGTGTCCCCTCGGCAGTCGCGTTGCCCGGAGGCGTGCACCTGCACCTCTACGGCAAAGAAGTTCGCCCTGGGCGCAAGATCGGTCACGTGAACGCCTGGGGTGCAGACGCCGAGGAGACGCGGGCACGCGCAATCCAGGCGGCGGCCTTGCTCACCGGGCGTACGGCGATGGCGGCCCCGTCCGCTGCGAGTTTGCCAGTCGGGAGGACGTCATGACACCAGCCGCCACGCCGCTCGTCGGCATCATCATGGGCAGCGACTCCGATCTCCCGACGATGCGCGCCGCCGCCGACGTCCTGACCGAGTACGGCGTCACGCACGAGGTGCGCGTCGTCTCTGCGCACCGCACGCCCCTCGCTATGGTGGAGTACGCGCAGAGCGCGGCTGGACGAGGGCTGAAGGTAATCATCGCTGGGGCGGGCGGCGCGGCGCATTTGCCCGGCATGACCGCCTCGCTCACAACACTCCCCGTGATCGGCGTACCGGTGCCGCTCGCCAACCTGGATGGGCTCGATTCGCTGCTGTCGATTGTGCAGATGCCGGCGGGCATCCCCGTCGCCACGGTGGCGATCGGCAACGCGAGGAACGCGGGGCTGCTGGCGGTCCGGATTCTCGGCACGAACGACCCAGCGCTCGCCTCGAAACTCGCGGCGGCGCAGGCGGCGCTGGCCGAAGCGGTCGCCGAGAAGGATGCACGAGTTCAGGCGGAGTTTCCGCAGGCCTGACGTGGTCATGGGAAGAGGGGCGACGTGACAACACCCGCGCAACGCAACGAGCCGCAGCCGAACAAACTCTGCATCGTGATCGTGCCAGACGGCGATGGCGACCGTCTGATCGAAGCCCTTAGCAAGTTGGGTATCGGATCGACGCGCGTCGGCTCGTCAGGTGGCTTCCTCCGCCGCGGCTCGATCACCGTGTTCAGTGCGCTGCACGAGTCCCGCGTGCCGGAACTGACGGCGCTCCTGCATCGAGAGTTCCCCGAGGTCGTGAAGCCGATGTCGCTCGCGAGCCTTCCGTTCATGGACGAACTGGAGATGCCCAGCGCGACGGTCGTCGACGTACGCGTCGGTGGTGCCGTCCTGATGGTGGTACCGCTCGATCGGATGGAGCGCGTCTAGCGCGCTCCGCCTCGCCCCCGCCCTACCACTGGTAGGTCTGGAACACCCAGTCGAGCAGCGCCACGGCGCTGTCCTCGCGGTTGGGGTCGCCGAGGATCGTCACAAACACTCGATGCCCGTTGCGGACAGCCGAGACCACGATCGTGCGTCCCGCTTCCTCCGTGAAGCCCGTTTTGACACCGTCCGTGCCCGGATAGCGCCGCAACAGCGAGTTCGTGTTGTAGAGGTCGAGCGTGCGGGAGCCGCCTGTCGTGCGGAGCGGCGTCCCGACGATCTCGCGGAACAGCGGCAGGGTCATGCCGTAGCGCGCCATCATCGCGAGGTCGTACGCGGTGCTGCGGTGCAGCGGTGACCCCAGCCCGTGCGGGTCGGTGAATGTGGTGCCCGTGAGGCCGAGCCTCCGCGTGAGTGTGTTCATCTGCTTCACGAACGCCGTCTCATTGCCCGCTTCGTACCGTGCGATGGCGAGCGCGGCGTCGTTGCCGGAGGGGAGCATGAGCCCGTAGAGCAGGTCGCGCATGCTGTAGCACTCACCTGGCCGGAGTCCCATGATCGTGCTCTGGTCGGTCGCGGCCATGCGCGGGCCATCGACATCCACTGTCACACCCGCACCGACCTCAGTCCCCTCGACGGCAAGGATCGCCGTGGCGATCTTGGTGAGGCTGGCGGGTGCGCGTGGGGTGTTTCCGTTCTTGTCGTAGAGCAGGGTGCCCGAGTCGCCATCGATGATTGCGACGGCGGCGGCGCTGACCTGCGGGGCGGGCCTCAGGCCGATCTTGCGAGGTGCGTTGATGGAGGCAGCCTGGACCGTCGCGGGCACGATGACCGTGGTCTGCGCGCCCGTCGCGGCACAATTCAGCATCAGCGCGGTCCCGGCGGGGATACGGATGCTGAAGAGGACCTGCCACTCCGCGTTGACGAAGTCTGGGACGCCCACGAGGTATGGCACCAGCCCGCCACCCGGGCGGTTGGCGTAAATCGCCGTGATCCGGCAGCCCTGTGCCTCTGTGGCGGTGCTGAGGGCGTTCATCGTGCCGCCGCCCCAGAGGGCGAGGTTGATGCCGCTGGGCGATAGCGAGGTGTTCAGCCCCGGACGCACGGGTGACGCGCTGCCGATGCAAGCGGCGGTCCCGGCGGCTGAGCTCGATGTGCTGACCGGGACACTTGGTGCGGGCGCGGCCACTGGCGCGCTGGAGAGGTAGACATCAGCGACCCAGCCGGTGAGGCCGCTGGTGGTCACGAACTGCCATCGGTAGCCGTCCGCCTCGCGGACCATCGGCAGGATCACGGCGGTACCGCCGCTCCCGACGCACGCCAGGGGCGTCCCCGTCAGGCTCGGCTCGGGACGGACGCGGAGGCAGTCGCCGTCGGCGGCGATGTAGGCGAGGCTGCCGGCGGGTAGGGGATCACGAGGCGCCGCGATGATGCTGCTTCGGGCGCTCTCGGGCGGGGCGGCGGTCACCGGGAGCAACGGGAACAGCAGGCTGGCCACGAGCGCCAGCAAGGACGCCAGCGCCGCACGTCGAATGCCGCGGAGCGTCTGAGGGGTGCCCTGATGACGAGGACGCGGCGCGGGTACGCGCTGCGGCGACGTGGGGGTCACGTCTGTCTTCACGTGCGTCGACTCCGGCCCCACCGCCTGTCGCGAGAATAACCGGTAACGGGGCCAGGTGAAGGCTCTGACGCAGCTTCAGGTTAACAAATCTTTTCGGCGCCCTCGGGGCGCCGACGTATTCTTCGCCTATGACTTCGAAGGCTGCCCCCGCAATCGCCCCTCCCGCTGTCGGAGACGCCGTTGTCGTCGACTACCTCATGCGCCGTTGGCGGCGGCGATTCGACGTGATGACGGTGGGGCAAGCACAGGTCGCGCTCGCGATGCCGGCCAGCCTCCCGCAGCGGCTACGCGTCCTCCGGTGGTTGAAGCGCAACCCGACGGCGTGGCGCCAGCCCGCGCGCTGGGACGCCACGCCGTACACGCTGACGCTGACCGAGGACGAGAAGCTGCTCGCGCGGCACCTTGTGGACGGGCGAGCACCCGAGGACGCGGTGAAGCGCGCGGACTTCGACGAGGCGCGCGCGGCGGTAGCGGTGAACGGACTGCGGGCCTTTGGCGTGCTCCGGGAGGATGCCCTGGCCGATGACCTCACGCCGTTCCTCGCGGGGAACGGGTTCACCTTCCACACGGTGAAGGTGGAGGGCGCTCCCGCCTACAACGTGCCGTGTGTTATCGACTTCTTGCTGCTCCTGGACGAGGTCTACCCGCACGACCGCCTGACCATCGAGGACGCGTGCGAGCTGACGCACCGTCCCCTGCGCGTGCGCCTCGATCAGGGCGAGGTCGTCGAGACCGAGCCGAAGGCGACGTTCCTCCTGCGCGGCGGATCCTGCGGGACGAACAACCTGTTCCGCTCCGAGGCTGCCGCCCGGACCTGGCTCGCGGATCACCCTGATGCGTGTACCGAGGGCGCACCCGTCGAGGCTTATCATCGCGCCATGCTCTTGATGGGCATCACGCTCGGTACGATCGACGCGCTCCGACGCACACCTGACGAGTACCGCGCCCTGGTCGCCGAGGGCATTCGTCGCGTGACGAAGTCGAAGAAGACCAAGAAGCGCAAATAGCCCTGGCCAGTCGGGAACGAAGAGGCCCGCCAACCGGCGGGCCTCGACTGTCTGGTCCGTCAGGCGCCTAGCGGCGCGGCCCTTCGAAGACGCATGTGAACGTCACGCCCGTTGCCGTCGCCACACGGTGGTGGACGCCGCCGGCGATCACGTACCGCGAACCCGGCACGAGCGGCTGCCCGCCGTCGTGATCGAGGTAGAGCGTGCCCTCGCCGGCATTGCAGAGGTAGACCTCGGGCCACGGGTGGGCGTGTCCCTTCGTGCTCTGGTTCGCGTGCAGCACCGTCTCGGAGATGGTGGTGTCACCTATTGCCATGTCACGGATGAGATAGCGGTGGTCGTCCGCCATCGTGCGCCATTCGAGTTGCGTGAGTGTGGTCACGGGCGGGCCTCCATCACAACGGGCTCTGCTACTGCGTGCTGCGGAATGGGAGCGTGGGCATGCGACTCGGCTGCCGCGTGGTGCGCGGCGTCGGCGGCTGTCGCCGCCATCATCTGGCGGGTGCCCTTCTCGGCCACCTTGTAGACGAGGCCCTTGCCAGTGGCGAGGCGCCACTGGGCATGCAGGGCAGGCATGCTCGCCCAGAAGAAGGTGATGAACCCCATCGCGGGCCACATCACGTACTGACGGGCCAGGGCCCAACCGGTCACCCAGTCCGGACGCGCCGGGCGGGTGCGAGTTTCGAAGACGATCAGCGCCACCAGCGGCAGCAGACAGATCGCGATCAGCAAGCCGTTGAAGTTCAGCCACATGTTCGGCTCGACCACACCGGTCTTGTCGAACGCGAGCCATTTGTCCACGTTGACGATGTTCTCCGGGTGCCAGCCCGGGCCGGGGATGTGGAACGCCTTGTGCGTCCACCACAGCGGCATCGACGCGCCGAACGTGCCGGACATCTTCGCCGGCACCAGGATGCCCAGCGTGACGATGTACCACTGCGCCACCCAGAAGACGTGTGTCTTCGTCAGCGCCAGGGCGAGGAGCAGCCGCCGCCCGATGGAGAGCGGCCCGCGGCGGAACGTGGCGTTCCACGCGTAGGTGATGTCCGTGGCGCCCCAGGCGTGGCGCTTCGCCTGCTCGTAATGAGCCTTCAGGGTCTTGGTCATGCCACCCGGGGCGAGTACACAGTCGTTCCCGACGGGGATGTAGACCGGTTCGACGTGGACCCGGTCGCCCAGGGTGAAGCAGGCCTTCAGGTAGACGTGCCAGTCTTCCGGGATCACTTCCTCGTCCCAGTAGTCGATCTCGTGCAGCATCGACCAGGAGAGCGAGTAGCAGGCAGTCGGGAATTTAACCGAGAACGGCAGGACGAGGTTCGCCGTGCGGTTGATGCCGGAGAGGCCGTCCGGGATACGGAGGGCTGCCGGGATATCCCAGATGTTGTTGGAGTTGAAGATCGTCGGCTGCCAGAAGGTTCGGTACCGGTCCTTGGCCGCCAGGAACATGTAATTCAGGGTGACGAAGTGGCGCGGGTGGAACACCGCATCGGCGTCACATGAGCTGACGGTGTATCGAGCGATGTCGTCGTGGCCGTCTTCGATGAGACGCTTGTGCGCCTCGCGGGCGGCCCACGCCTCGTTCGAGCCCTTGCCGGCGAGTTCCCCGGGGATGCCCGCAGGGTGGAACGTGGCGAAGAGGCCTGCGAACGCACCCTGGAACTGCGCGATGAGCCGCTCCGCCTTACCAGCGGCCTCGGCTTCCCGGGCTTCCATGGCGAGGATCACCACGACCTGCTCCGCGTTCGCCTGGGTGGCGAGGGAGTGGAGCGTACGGGCGAGGCCCTCTTCGTGCTCCTTGTAGTTGGGGACGATGACGATGTGCCGAGGCCAGTCCCACGCTTGCGCGTCGGAGCAGGTGCGTGCCCACGCCTGGTACTTGCCATGCCAGTCCGTGACGGTCCATTGCCGGATACGGCGCAGGCCGACGAAGACGGCGACGCCGACCGAGTACGACCGGATCACCCAGTAGACAAAGAACACGCTGAGCGAGACGGCGAGGATCGCCGCTGTGGTGTTCGTCCACGGTGCCCAGAAGATCGAGGATGCCATCGCGATCGATAGCACCAGCGGGACGGCATCGCCGACCCGCCACCAGAAATGCGAGGCCGGCCCCAGAGGGGGCACGGTGCTCCGTGAGTGACCACCCAGCGCACGCGATCGTGCGCTGAGGGCAGTGAAGCTGATCAATGGCGGAACCCTCTCCGGGGTTCCTCCTTACGCCGACGAGGTGAGCTGACGGGCTACGGGTGGAGGTTCCCGCACTGCCGTCCCCGGTTTCCCGGCTTCGACCGTTACGCCCCAGTGATTGGTTCCCCCGTACTTGCGGCGCCCATGCGTCTCAAGTTTTGGCGTCTGCTTTCGGACTCTCGCTCAATCGTCCCTTGTCGACGCCAGCAACGCAATACCCCTACCCAAAATGTTCGAACATCTGCTCGAATTGGTGGCTACCTGAGCCTGTCCTCGAATCTGAGGAGGCGCCGCCAGCGGCGCAACGCTCTAGCGGATGCCGCTGTCGAACGAGATATCGAGGGTGGTCCAGCGCCCCGCCTCGACACGGAATTCCTGCGGAGCGGCGGACGGCAATCGTGCCGCCGAGCCGGACGCGGGCCCGATCACGTACTGCCCTTCAGGCAACGGGAGTGAGAACAGGCCCTCAGCGTCCGACTCCACGGGTGCGACCAGGCGACCGGCGGAGTTACGGACGACCAGCGAAGCGGCATACGGCCGATCCGGGCACGGCTGGTCGAGGCGCATTACCGGACACATCGGTCCGATGGTGACGCGACCTCGTACGCCCGAGATGGAGAGGGCCGGTGCGGGAGTGCCGACTCGCAGGTTGAGCGTGTACTCAGTCGGTGGTGGGGTTCCCGCGTGGCGCAATGGCTCGATGCTCACCGCTTCCAGCGGCAGGTCGCCCAGCAGCCCGGCACCCCGGTCGCCGGCCCGCAGCGTCAGTGTCAGCGCGGCAACGCGGCCATCCGAGTGCTCACCGAGCAGCCGGACAATGACCTGGCCCGCCCAGATGCATTGGGCGTCCACGGGACAGCGGCTGTCCTCCACGACCTGCGCGAAGCGGATCGTCCACCCGGTGCCTTCGACCTCGATCCGCGCACCGAGGCGCACGGCCACCATCCGGTCGCGCCCGATCACGGCGTCCACGCCTCGCTCCGGGGTCGCCACGGCAGTCGAGGTCGGCACCACCGCGGTGTCGAGCAGCGGCACGCTACCCGGCGGGACTGGAGTTTCTTCGTGGACGAGCGCAACGGGCGAAGTCGCCGGAGCGGTGGGAGCGGGGGTCGCCTCGGAGGTCGCATCAGGAGCAGGCACGCCGCCGAGGCATGCGCCAAGGAGCAGGCTGGCGAGGGCAGCGAAGCCCAGGGCCCACGTTGCGGTCAGGCGCGGCGTCTTCTGTGGGTGTGTGTGTCCGCTCATGTGAGGTAAACGACGGCGGGCTCTGGGCCGTTCCATCGCGGCTCGCTGGAATCTGACCTTCTTCAGCGGAGGTACCGAGATGTGGATCGCGTTCCGGCTGGCGGCATTCGTACTGTTGCTCGCCACGGCACCTCGTTGGTGGCGGACGCTGCGGTCCCTGCCCGAGGCGTTGGTCGGGCGGCGCTGGATGGCAGTCTTTGACGGCGTGTTGTGGTTGAGCCTCGCGCTGATCCTGATGGTGCAGGTCATTCCGCTCGGGTGGCGGCACGAAAACCCGGCGGTGGTGTCCGAACCGGCTTGGGACAGTCCGCAAACGCGGGAATTATTCGAGCGCGCCTGCGCCGACTGTCACAGCAATCAGACGCAGTGGCTCTGGTACGCCAACATCGCGCCGGCCTCGTGGCTCGTGGCGGATGACGTATACGGCGGCCGGGACAGCCTCAACGTCAGCGAGTGGATCGTGAACAACGCAAGGAACGCACGGCGCGCTCGCGAGGCAGGCGAGGTCGTGCAGTCCAGATCGATGCCGCCGCTGCAGTACCTGCTGATCCACCCGAAGGCTCGGCTGACTGGTGCCGAACGCGCCGACCTCGCAAGAGGACTCGAGGCCACGCTGGCGAAATGACGGAGTGGTGCGCCGGGAGGGATTCGAACCCCCGACCGATAGTTCCGAAGACTATTGCTCTATCCCCTGAGCTACCGGCGCATGTCGCCAGTTTAAGCCGCCTCGCTGTTACGTATCATCGACGTCATGGCAACCACTCCAGAACTCCCGCAGGAGGCGCGTGACGGCCTGACCGGTGCGATGAAACTGCACGCGGTCGGCGAGATCGATGCCGCGCTGGTGATCGCGGAGCGGCTGGTCGAGTTGTGGCCGGACTTCGGCGATGCCCTGTCTTACCTCGGCCAGACACTAGTGGCGCGGAAGCGGCGGTTTGCGGATGGGCTTGCCATCCTCGGGCGCGCGGTCGAGGCGTCGCCGAGCGATCCGTACGTGCTCTACTCGGCGGGGTGGTGTACAGAGTTCGTCGCAGAGGAACTGCGGCGGCCGAAGCAGGCGCACCAGGCCGTCGTGGGCGATGCGGCGCGATACTACGCGGCGGCCAAGGCGCTGTTCCTTGCGGCGCTAGCCCTCGACCCGGATGAGAAACTACGCGGCGACGTCGAAGACATGCTCAGCGTCGTCAGCAATGCCACGGGCGAACCGTGGGACGAGGGGTTGATCGAACGTGCCGCACCTCGACCTCGCTGACGGCTTCCGCTTCTACTACGAGACCCACGGTCCACAACCGTCCGAGGCGTCCCGCACGCCGATCCTGTTCGCGCACGGCGCCGGCGGCAATGCGATGTCGTGGTGGCAGCAGGTGCCCGCGTTTGCGGATGCGTACCCCATCATCACGTTCGACCATCGCGCCTTCGGGCGTTCGCGTGACCTCGATGACGGCCCGGGGCGGATCGCGTTCGGGCCGGACATCCGAGCGCTGCTGGATCATCTGGAGATCCCGCGTGTGCATTTTGTGGCGCATTCGATGGGCGGGCGCAGCGCCTTCGGGCTGCTGGCGCGCGAGCCTGAGCGGTTTGTCTCTCTCGTGTTCTCGGGCACGAACGCGGGGTGCGTGGATGACCGCTACCGCGCACTGAAGGCGCAGTACGAGACGGACGGCACGCTGGAGGGCTCGCTGCTGCGTCGCGCGCTGAAGGACGGCTTCGCGGCGGAGGATCCGGCGATGGCGTACCTCTACGCTCGCGTACGCGCGCTTAACCCGAAGCGCGAGCCAGACTTTCTCGCGCCCACCGGTCGGATGGTGAACTACCGCGGCTCGACTGCCTCGAGGCTGATCGAGAGCGGACTGCCGATTCTGTGGATCGTGGGCGACCGCGACCGCGTGATTCCGCCTGACCTGATCCGAATCTCCCACGACCTGACGCCCGGCTCACAGTTCCACCTGGTCCAGGACGCCGGCCATTCGACGTACTTCGAGCGCCCCGCCGATTGGAATGGCGCGGTGCGCGCATTCCTCGACCAGGTTGAGGCGGCAAAGACCTAGGACGGGAAATATCGCACGAGGAGCGCCGAACGCCTCCGGCCTTCCGACGTTGTATCTGCCAGTGGGTGGCGGCCCGAAGGGATCGGGCAAATGAGTCTACAGGCAGCTTGGCAGAAGGGCGCGACACGCGCGCATCCAGACGTTGGGGCTGTTCGCAGCCCTCGGCATGATCGGCGGCGCATTCGTCGTCCCGGTCATGGCGCAGCAGGCAACCAACCAGGTGCCCGTCGCTCAACCAGACACGGTGAGCACGGCAGAGGAGACGGCGATCACGGTCGCTGTCCTCGCGAACGACACGGATCCTGACGGGAATGCGCTCACAGTCACAGGGTTTGTGAGCCCCACCCACGGGACCGCCGTAATCAACGGCGCCGCCACGGTGACGTATACCCCGGCAGCGAACTACGTCGGCGTCGACACGTTTGCCGACACCGTCAGTGACGGGCAGGGCGGCACTGCCGTGGGCACCGTGATCATCACGGTGACCGCAGCGAACGATGTACCAGTTGCGGTCGGCGACACCGTTACCGCGAGCGCGGGTGCGACCAGCATCGCAGTGCTGACAAACGACACGGACCCTGACGGCGACACGCTGACGATCACTGCGGTGACTCAGGGTGCACACGGGACCGTGGGCTCCTCGGCAGGTGGCGTGGTCACGTACACACCGACCGTTGGCTACAGCGGCCAGGACGTTTTCACGTACACCGTGAGCGATGGCCATGGCGGCACGGCGACTGGGACGGTCACGGTGACTGTTTCGGCAGTCGCAGTGAACCGCGCGCCCGTTGCAGTCGGCGACACGGTGAGTGCGCAGCAGGACATGAGCAAGGTGATCGCGGTCCTCGCGAACGACACTGACCCGGACGGCGACACGCTCGCTGTCGCTACCGCGACTCCGGCCGCGCCCGGCACGGTTGCGGTGAACGCCAATGGCACGGTGACGTACACGCCGGTGGCGGGGTACGTCGGGCAGGACATCTTTACCTACACGGCTCGTGACGCTGGTGGCGTGACAGCCGTCGGTACAGTCACAGTGACGGTCACGGCGACGGTCGTCGTCCCGCCGCCGGCGCCGAACGGGGACAAGGACCTCTGCAAGGACTACCTCTGGAAGTTGCTCGGGTTCAAGAACCAGGGCCAGTGCATCGCGGCCGCCAACCAGGTGAGCCACGAGGGTGATGGCGACGAATTCAACATCGCGCTGGTGCTGGCACTGCTCTCTGACCGTCAGCTCACGGGCGGGAACGTCCGGAACATCCTGAACGGTCAGGTGACGGTCCTCATGATGAAGCCAATCGTCGTGATTCAGCCGGTGATCGTGCAGCAGGTCGTGACGGTGAGGCCGCCGGTCATCGCGAACGGTGGCAACAACAACCAGGCTGTCATCTCTTACCTCGAGAAGTCTCGGGCTGACGAGAAGGTCAACGCAATGCTGCAGGCGAAGGCCGAAGCGAAGGCGAAGGCTGAGGCACAGCAGCGGTCCAGCAAGAAGCACTAGCCGCTCGCGCTAGAGCATGACGGGGGTCACTGCCCTCGGTCGCCCTCACCGGTGACCGGGGGGCAGCATTTCGTTCGCGGTCGTCGAGGCCTACCGCGGCCCGAAGCGCGCGACGAAGTCACGCACCAGGGCGACCATGTTGGTGGTCTCCGCCGAGGCGCGTCCACCGAAGCCGTGCGGCTGATCCGGGAAGTGCGCATATTCGATGTGCCCCGCGCGCGACTGCCAGGCGCGCAGCAGGTCGAAGGTCATCTCGATGGGCACATTCGAGTCCTCGCCCGGCTGGACGACGAGCGCCGGCGGTAGCTGGGTCGCCTCGCCAGCCACCACCACCCGAGGCACGCTGGCGGTTCGCATCATCGCCTCGTCCCCGAAGTAGGAGGTACCGCCCTCCGCGAGGCGGGTCAGGCCGGCGCGCTTCGCGTAGCGGTAGCGGTAGTGCGGGTCGGACACCGGCCACAGCCCCACGACGTACGCGACCGAGGGGTCGACGTCCGCTCGTACCCGCGCCTGGCCATCGACGTCGACGATCGGGGGGAGCGGGGACTCCTCGGATCCGGCCGGGTGGGTGGCCGCGAGGAGCGCGATGTGACCGCCCGAGGATGAGCCGATCAGCCCCAGCGACTGCGGCGACCCTCCCCAGCCTTCGGCGTGCAGGCGCGCATAGCGCACCCCGTTGAGCGCGTCCGTGGTGCCCGAAGGGTGCCGGGACACTCGCCCATCGCGGAAGTCGATCGAGGCGACCACGCATCCCGCCTCGGCGAGCGCGTGCCCGTAGACGTCCGCCTGCGTGCGGTCACCCGATGACCACGCGCCGCCGTGGATGTTCACGAGGACGGGGGCACCCTCGATGGCTGAGGGGCGGTAGACGCGTGCCAGCAGGGTCTTGCCGTCGGGGCATGACCACGGCACGTCCTCCTGGATGACCTTGAAGCGCTGGGACGAGGTCGGCATGGGTCAGGCTCCTCGTGGGGCGCGTGGGCGGCACGCGGCGGCATAGCAACCCCGGAACACTCTGGGGCTGCCCACTCAGGCGGGAACGCGCGCGCTGATCTCGGTAGCGAGGGCGGTGTCCATCGCGGTGATGCCGCCGGCATCGTGGGTCGAGAGCGCGATGGTCACCTTGTTGTAGACGTTCGTCAGTTCCGGGTGGTGGTCGGCGCGCTCGGCGAGGGCACCCACCTGCGCGATGAATCCGAGGGCGGCCACGAAGTCCTTGAACTCGAAATCGCGTCGGATCCGCTCACCGTCCCGTCGCCAGCCCGGGAGGCTCGCGAGGGCGGCCCCGATCTCGGTGTCAGTCAGGCGGTCTCGCTTTGTTGCCATCGAGGGCTCCTGTCGTGCAGATCGAGGTTAGCGCGCGCCGCTGGGGATGACGCTTGCCTCGGCGGGCGGGGGGCGGGACAATGAGCTGCCCCGACCGGGGGGCCGGCGGCGGGGCCGGCATCCTGACGGAGGGCGCGCCCCATGTCCTCGATCCTCGAAACCTACGAGGCCATGCATCGCGGCTCGCGCTTCCTCGCGGCGCAGGCAGCCGAAACCTTCCCCTCCGGTGTGACGCACGACGCACGCGCCTTCCAGCCGTTCCCGATCTACGTGCAACGCGCCGCCGGTGCCCGCAAGTGGGATGTCGATGGCAATGAATACGTTGACTATATCGGCGGACACGGGGCGCTACTGCTCGGGCACAACCGGCCCGAGGTGATCGCCGCGATCCACGAAGCCCTCGAGCGTGGCACCCATTTCGGCTCCTCGCACGACCTCGAGATCGCGTGGGGCCGGCAGGTAATCGACATGGTGCCGAGCGCCGAGCGCGTGCGGTTTACGGCGAGCGGCACCGAGGCGACGATGATGGCGCTGCGCCTGGCGCGCGCCTTCACGGGCCGCGAGCGCGTCGTGAAACTCGAAGAGCACTTCCACGGCTGGAACGACCTCGTGGTCGGCCGCCTCGTCGGCGAGGACCAGCATCCGCACTCGGTCGGTGTCCCAGAGGGGTTCTATGACGCGTTGACCATCGTGCCCTCCGGCGACGTGCGCGCGCTCGAAGAGGCGCTGCGCGGGCGCGATGTCGCGGCGGTCATCCTCGAACCGACCGGTGCGCACTGGGGCACGCACCTGCTGTCGCCCTCGTACCTGTGGGAGGCGCGCCGCCTGACGCAGGAGACCGGCACGCTCTTCATCATGGACGAGGTGATCACGGGCTTCCGCATGGCGCCGGGCGGCGCTCAGGAGCGCTACGGCATCCTGCCGGACCTCACCTCAATCGCGAAGATCGTCTCGGGTGGCCTCCCCGGGGGCGCGGTCGTCGGGCGCGCGGACATCCTCGAGTACCTCGAACTGCGCGACGGTGACGGCGACTGGAACGGGAAGCAGCGGATTTCGCATCAGGGGACGTTCAACGCGAACCCGGTGTGCGCCGCCGCCGGCCTCGCGGCACTCCGCCTGATCGCCGCTGGCGGCGAGTGCGAGCGCGCCGATGTGACCGCGGAGCAACTGATCCGCGGGCTGAACGATCTCTTCCGTCGGCTGTCCGTCCCCGGTTCTGCCTGGACGGTTTCGTCGATGTGGCACGTGAACCTCGGCGCCCCCGCGCCGTTTCCGACGGATGTCGAGTGGGACGCCGCCGAGGAACCACGAGGCATCGAGGCGGCACTCGTGCGGCCGCTGCGGCAGGCGCTGTTCAACCACGGCGTGGACCTCATGGGGAACGGCGGGATGGTCTCCAGCGCCCACGGCGAGCGCGAGGTGGAGGACACCGTCCGAGGCTTCGAAGCGGCGGTCGCCGACCTCCGCGCCGAGGGGCTGCTGGACTAGTCACGCCCTCGCTCGGGTCCCCGGCCATCACATCCGACATGGCATGAACACCTTCGTAGATTCAGCCGCCCCCATTTGTGGATGGCGTGTGGATAAGTCGAGGTCGTTCTGACCTCCCATCTTGGATTCGGCTGACATACTCGTCAGCGTGCGGGGCAAGATTCGAACGTCACTCGGCGACGCGCTACGGCGTGTGTTGGTGCGAGCAGCGGCTGCTGCAGGCACTGGCCTGGCGGTCGCTGTGACCGTTGGTGTCGGCGCGTTCGTCCTCGGCGTCCGCCCACCCGAGGCGATCGGAGGCGCGACGAGTGCTGCCGCCTCGATGTTGCCCAGTGCCCCGGCGGAACTGCGCTCGTTCTTCGTGCGAACCGAACGCACGGAGCCCACACCGACCGTTGTCATCCCTGCGAACGCCCAGGCGTTCGAGGCCTCGCGCGTGGAGCCCACCGCGACGGCGGTGGCAAGCGTCCCCGCTCCACTGTTGCGGGCCGGCGACCGGATCGGCGCCACGGTGTCGTTCTACTACTGCCAGCAGGGCGTGAACCCTCGGGTGACGGGCGACGGCGGCGGCTTCTGCGGCCACATGCGCGACGGCTCGATCGTGCGTCCCGGCGCGGCCGCCTGCGATGTCTCATACCTCGGCCAGCGCTTCCGCATCGAAGGTGACCCGGAGCAGCGGGAGTATGTCTGCAACGACACCGGTAACATGGTGCATGGCCTCCATCGCGACATCTGGTTCAACGTCGCGGACGACGGCGCCGACTGGCTGCTGAAGGTCGGCCGCTCTGCAGTCATCGAGGTCCTTCCATAGCCCTCGTGGGTTCGCCAGACTCCAACCGCGCCAATCGCCGAATCTGACACTCCGCTGGCAAACGCACGTCCGAACCTGCGTCGATCTGGGTTTTAACTGCGAGGGGCTTGCGCAGCGGGCTCGACCGGGGCATCATTTGTGCACGACGGCACAAATGACCCCGCCGTTCGTGATATCGGTTTCCAAGGGACTCGAGACGGCCCGATGTCCGGAAGGATGACGACGATGGACGACCGCACCCGAGCCACCCTGCGCACCGACGTTGGAGCCAAGATCCGCGAGTGGCGCCTGCGCCGCGAGTTGTCGCAGGCCGATGTGGCCCGTCGCGCCGGCATCACTCAGGCATCACTCTCGAACTACGAGAACGGGAAGCGTGATATGCCGCTGTCCACGCTGATGGGTGTGGTGGCGGCGCTCAATGTGTCGCTTGGCGACCTGTTGGAGTTGCCGGACGTCATCGTCGTGCGCGACTCGCTCCTCGGACGGGCCGTCGAGCAACTGCGCGACCGCATGCCGACGGGTAACCTCGCGGAGGCCGCGCTCTAACCCCACCCAGACACCTGCCCGTGCGCTGGCGGACGCCCCCATATCGGGGGCGTCTCTCTGTGTGAGGCGTGGCCTCGACCGCATCGAGGCGACTCGTTACGTCGCGCGCACGATCGGTCGAGGGGAGGGCTCTTGCGGGCGGCTATACTGGCGGTCTGCGGAGCGGCGGAGGGAAACGACTTTGGCGAACGAGCGAGCAGCCACACTCGGTGAACTGAAGGCTTCGGGCGTGCGCGTCCTGCCTGTACGCGAGGAGATGCGAAACAACCTCATCGCTGCCATTCGCAGCGGTACGGATCGCTTCCCCGGTATCGTCGGCTACGAAGAGACGGTGCAGCCGCAACTGGAGAACGCGATCCTCAGCGGGCAGGACATCATCCTGCTGGGCGAGCGCGGCCAGGCGAAGTCGCGCATCATCCGCGCGCTCACCTCGCTCCTGGACGAGTGGACCCCGGTCATCGCGGGCTGCGAGATCCCCGAGAACCCGTTCAACCCGATGACCCCGGCCGCACAGGCGCTGGTCAAGGAGAAGGGCGATCAGACACCGATCGCCTGGATGAACCGCTCCGAGCGCTACGGCGAGAAACTCGCCACGCCGGACATCACCATCGCGGACCTCATCGGTGAGATCGACCCGATCAAGGTGGCCGAGGGCCGTTACCTTTCTGACGAGGGGACGATCCACTACGGCCTGATCCCGCACACCAACCGCGGCATCTTCGCCATCAACGAGTTGCCCGACCTTCAGGAGCGTATCCAGGTCGGTCTCCTCAACGTGATGGAAGAGCGCGACGTGCAGATCCGCGGCCACAAGGTGCGCCTGCCGCTGGACGTCCTCGTGGTCGCGACGGCGAACCCGGAGGACTACACCAACCGCGGTCGCATCATCACCCCGTTGAAGGACCGCTACGGCTCCCAGATCCGCACGCACTACCCGCGGAACATCGAGCACGAGATCGCGATCATGGAGGCGGAGACCACTGACCTCGTGAACGGTGACTTTGCAGTCGTCGTCCCCGAGTTCATGAAGGAGATCATCGCTGAGATCTCCCGCCTCGCGCGTCGCTCCCCGGACATCAGCCAGCGCTCCGGCGTGTCAGTCCGTGCCTCGGTCGCGAACTACGAGGCGCTGATTGCGAACGCGATGCGCCGCGCGATCCGCCTGGGCGACAACGTGGTGGTGCCGCGCATCTCTGACCTGCCGTTCATCATCCCGGCCCTTCAGGGCAAGGTGGAGTTCGAGACGGTCGAAGAAGGCAAGGACGAGCAGATCCTTGATCGCCTGATCCAGGGTGCCGTCGTCTCTGCCTTCAACCGCGCGCTCGGCGACGCCGACTCCGAGTTAGTGGTGGAGGCGTTCCGCTCCGGCCGCCACGTCGAGGTTGGCGAGGCGATGCGCTCGGCGGAGTACCAGCGCCTGCTCAAGGAGATCGACGGTCTCGCGCCGCTCGTCGGTGAAGTGACGAGCGACGAGCGGCCCGAGGTACAGGCCTGCGCGATTGAGTTCGTCCTCGAAGGGCTGCACCTGAACAAGCGGCTCAACAAGGACAAGTCCACGGGGCAGGCGCTCTACCGCGGGTAGCCGCGGCGCGCTGGGAAGCGAGTCGGCATATGCCGCTGGCGTACCGGTACAGCGAATGGGACGGCACACAGTCCATCCCCGGCCTCGATGCCGACAAGATCCTCGAGGCCTTGTCCGACGACATCATGAACTTCGGCGACCTGCAGCACGCCCTGCGCAACCTCATGCAGCGAGGTATGCGTAACCAGCAAGGCGACCGCATGCAGGGTCTCCGTGACCTCCTCCA
Organism: Chloroflexota bacterium; assembly: GCA_947446155.1. The sequence goes on from CANFFZ010000007.1 coordinate 32,065, forward strand.
GAAACTGCGTCAGCAGCGTCGCCAGCGCCTCGACCAGTTCGACCTCGGCGGGGTGATGGAGGACATCAAGAAGCAGCTGGACGAAATCCTCCAGATGGAGCGTGACACGCTTCAGGATCGCCTAGACGGTCAGCAGGGCCAGCAGGACGGTTCGCAGCCTGACGGCAGCGACCAGCAAGACGGCCCGCGCGGCGAGCAGCAGTCCGGCGAGCGTGGCGAACAGGGCCAGCAGTCACCTCGCGGTCAGCGAGGTGAGCGCGGCCAGCAGCAGGCCGGCGCCGACGCCTCCGACGGCGACCAGGCAGCCGATGACGGCCAGCCCGGCCAGCAGGGCGGTCGCCCGTCCCCCATGGGTCAACGAGGACAGCAGGGTCAGCGCGGCCAGCAGCCGCAGGGTGGTCAGGGCCAGGACGGCCAGCCCGGCGACGCGGATGGTTCCGAGTCGAGCGGTCAGCCCTCGGGCGGCGGCGACCAGGAGCAGCAGTTCCGCGACATGCTTCAGCGCATCGCGGAGCGGAAGCAGAACTTCCTCGACAACCTGCCGGAGAACGCGCCGGGCCAGATGAAGGCGCTTCAGGACTACGAGTTCCTGAACCCGGAAGCGCAGCAC